>CAMDCI010000008.1 GCA_945889715.1 Bifidobacterium breve
CTGAAGCGGTCACAGAAACGATGTCTCGTTGGGCCGATGTTCAACCAAGCCGAGCACTTGAAGCAACGTGGCAACTCATCCGTGCAACGAACTCGCACCTCGAGAACAACGAACCGTGGAAAGCCGAACCAGGTCCAGAAGTCGATGCAGTGATGGGCGACGCACTCGAAGCTCTGCGCATCGTGTGCATCCTTGCATCACCAGCAATCCCCGACACCATGCAAACCATTTGGGAACGAATCGGCATGCCTGGACAAGTCAGCGATCAGCGCGTGCCGTCATCGGTGACGTGGGGCGGCTACCCCGGCGGCGCAACGATTGATAAAGGCGAACCACTCTTCCCACGTCGCAAACTCGACTGAACTCGTTCGCAGAATTTTATGTGGACCGACACTCACTGCCATTTGGACGAAGATCGCTACCGCGGTGAAGGTGCCAAAGACCTCGGGGGCACAATCGGCGTTCTCGAAAATGCTCGTGCCGCCAAAGTTTCACGCTTCATCACCGTGGGATGCGATGAAGATTCGTCACGTGCGGCCATTGACTGCGCGAATCGGTTCGACGATGTCTGGGCCAGCGTCGGGCTACACCCACACGAAGCGGTCCATGGCGTTGAAACAATTCTTCAACTTATTTCGTCGCCCCGTGTTGTCGCTATTGGTGAAGCGGGACTCGATTATTACTACGAGCATTCAGCGCGGGACGAACAAAAAATCGCATTCGCTGCGCAAATTCAACTAGCGCACCAATATCACTTGCCACTCATTATTCATACTCGCGATGCATGGGACGACACGTTCGACATTTTGCGCGCCGAGGGAACTCCAGAACAAACAATCTTTCACTGCTTTACGGGCGGACCAGATGAAGCGCGCCGCTGTTTAGACATCGGCGCTTTTTTGAGTTTCTCCGGGATCGTCACTTTCAAGACCGCCAAAGACGTCGCCGAAGCCGCCACGCTGTGTCCACTTGATCGCATCTTGGTCGAGACCGACAGCCCTTACCTGGCACCAGTCCCTCACCGTGGTCGCACCAATCAACCAGCCAATGTTGCCGTGGTCGGAACACATGTCGCCGATTTGAAGCACATCAACCCTGTTGAGATGGCCCGTGTCACGACGCACAATGCCTGCATTGCGTTCCCCCTACTGACTTCATAACCTAACTTCACTGATGATGACTCTCGCCGAACGCCGTCGCCTCGTAGTTGCCGCCGCAATCACCTTGATTGCAGTTCCCGCATTCCTGCTATCGAGCAACAACTCATCGTCCTCGGTGAACACCACAAGTACCTTGGCGACCGCCGTCTCGGTCGCGCCCACTGAATCCGAACCAGCCGAGCCCGCATTCCTTCCCGAAAACAACGGTTCACAAGCCCCCGAAATCATCACCGTCAACGTGCCCGCGCCTCCATCTGGTTCAAATGTCAAAGGCACTGCTTCATATATTCGTTGGCAGGGTGACTTGCTCGGACTTCGTCCGTGCGCAACACCTCATGCACTCATTGGTGCAATCATCACGGTCACCAATCTCAATAACGGTCGCAGCCTTGAATGCAACAACGTTTCAATTCAGGCCCTTCCCGGCAACAACATCATCTTGATTCATACCGATGTTTTCTTAGAGCTCGCCGATCTCATCGATGCGCCCATCCCCGTGAACATCAGTTTCTGAGATCACGTGACCCATTCACATCGCGATATCACCGAGCTGTTGGCAAGCCATGGCTTGGCACCTCGGCGCGCCTTCGGCCAAAACTTCGTTTCTGATCCCAACACCGTTCGACGTATCGCCCGCATGGCAAACGTCAGTGCCAATGATCACGTCGTTGAAATTGGTGCAGGTCTTGGTTCGCTTACTCTTGCCCTCGCCGAAACTGGAGCGCGCATTACGGCTATCGAAATCGATCATGGCATTGCTCCGGTTCTCCGAGATGTCGTTAAAGACTTGCCAAATGTTTCGGTAGTTGTCGGTGACGCTCTTGAACTCGATTGGAACGAAATCATTCCACCGGGTAGCAAAGCCGTAGTCGTTGCCAATTTGCCCTACAACGTCGCCACTCCACTCGTTGCAGATTTACTCGACGCAATCCCACAAATATCTCGTTTTGTTGTCATGGTGCAAAAAGAAGTTGCCCTTCGCTTGGCATCAAGTGTCGGCTCATCCGACTACGGTGCCATCAGTGTCAAAGTTGCTTACTGGGCAACTGCCCGCGTCTTGGGCGATGTTCCTCCAAGTGTTTTCATTCCGCGACCAAAAGTCACATCAAGTATTATTGAAATCACGCGTCGCGAAACCCCGGCAGTTGGACCACATATTGAACCCCAGCAACTGTTTCAGGTGATTCGAACTGGTTTTGGACAACGTCGTAAAATGTTGCGTCGATCATTGGCCGCCATCGCAACCCCAGAAAATTTTGCGCAAGCCGGTGTATCTCCAGAATCCCGCCCTGAAGAACTTGACGTTCACCAATGGGGGCGCCTCGCCACCGAGATACAAAAGAATCACCGGCTATAAAGAATCACCACCTATAACGACTAGACATATGTCCGTGACTTCAGAGCCGCACCACATACTCGCTCCAGCGAAACTCACTTTGAGTTTGCGCATCACAGGCGTGCGTCCTGATGGCTATCACCTCATTGATGCAGTGATGACCTCTCTCGACTTACACGACGAGTTGCACATCACCGAAGGAAATTCGGGTCTCGAATTCAATGGCCCATACGCCGCTGGCGTTACTGCCGATGCCGACAACTTGGTTGCTCGCGCTCTCGCATTTGTTGATCGCGCCGCACATGTCGTCGTGACCAAGAACATTCCGCACGGTGGCGGCCTCGGTGGCGGGTCTTCTAATGCCGCAGCAATTTTCCGCTGGGCCAAACGCACATCGGCGGCCGATGTCGTAGAGAGCGCCGCAATCGGAGCAGACGTTCCATTTTGTATCGTCGGCGGTCAAGCACGCGTGTCTGGAATCGGCGAAGTACTCGAGCCCATGCCAGTTGAACGTCGCAACATCACTCTCATCATTCCTCCACTTCACGTCAGCACCCCGTTGGTCTACAAAGCGTGGGATGCCCTTGGACATCTTCAAGCCGACGGACCAAACGACCTTGAGCCGGCAGCACTTGTGGTTGAACCTCAACTGGTGTCATGGCGCGACCGCATTATTGAGGCAACTGGTCAAATACCAACTCTTGCTGGCAGTGGAGCCACCTGGTTCATCGCCGATCTGGCGTCCTCAGTGGGTCAGGGATTACGCGAAGCACTGCCCGAAGCTCAGGTCGTTGAAACCAGAACTGGGCAGTGATTCAAATAAATCAGAAGTTGTGAATTACTTGCGTTGACGCTGATGGCGAGTACGGCGAAGCATCTTCTTGTGCTTCTTCTTACGCATGCGCTTACGTCGCTTTTTAATTAACGAACCCATAGGACCTCTCCAATGACAGACCTCACACGCTAGCGAGTTCAGGACCTCTATCCAAACGGCAGGTTCAAAGTCGGCTGAATTCGACCGAATGCAGATAACTTTGTTGACGGTTGGTAGCTCACAAGGCCACCGATCGTTCCGGGGTCGTTCAATGGTAGGACGGCGGATTTTGATTCCGCGAATAGGGGTTCGAGCCCTCTCCCCGGAGCCACTGCAGTGCGAGATCAAGTGCGAGATCTAGTGGGAAATCACAGATCTCGTGTGATATGCCATTGTGATGTCGTTATACGCCATCGTTCTCGCGGCCGGAGAAGGCACTCGCATGCGGTCTGAGCGACCCAAGCCGTTGCACCTCATTTGTGGTCGACCCATGGTTATGCACGTCATTCACTCATTGGCAGGTGTCCAACCTGCGCAAACGGTGATTGTTGTCGGACATGGTGCCGACCAAGTGACTTCTCGGGTGACCGCAGATTCACCGAATTGGGCCAACGCCTCGTTTGCATCGCAATTAGTTCAGCGTGGCACGGGTGATGCCGTCACCGTTGGTTTGACTGCTCTTGATCAGATCGTTCATGCCAGTCCGACCGATGAGCGCCTAGCCGAACATGACGACATGTCAACGATTCTGGTTCTGCCCGGAGATACTCCGTTGTTACGACGCGAAACAATTGACAATTTGGTCGCGCAACATGAGGCAAGTGGTCATGCTGCGACTGTTCTTGTTGCTCAACTTGATGACCCCACTGGATACGGAAGAGTTGTCCGTTCCAAAAACGGTCGAGTGCTACGAATCGTTGAACAACGCGATGCATCAGAAGATGAACGCAAAATCAAGGAAATCAACACCTCGATCTATGCTTTTCGCCGTGACCTACTGGGTCCAGCACTACGGCGCGTCACACCGAACAATGCGCAGTCCGAGTATTACTTGACTGACGTTGTTGCTGTGTTGGCCGACATGGGACATCAAGTCGGTGCAGTTGTCGCCGACGCACCTGAAACGCAAGGCGTCAATGATCGTTGGCAATTAGCTCTCGCTGAGCGCGAACTTCGTTCCCGAACGAATCGACATTGGCTATTGAACGGGGTCACGATGTTTGACCCGCGTCAGACTTTCATCGATGTTGACGTTCAGATTGAACGCGATGTCACGCTTTACCCCGGGACCATGTTGCAAGGCGAGACACGCATCGGATCAGGCTGCCAAATCGGCCCAAACACTCGATTGAACAACTGTCTTGTCGGATCAAACACCACTATTGAGAGTACGAGTGCTGTCAATTCGCAAATTGGCGACAATGCCAAGGTCGGTCCATTTGCCCATTTATCGTCTGGTTCACGAGTCGCTGATAGTCAGACGACTGGTGCGTTCTATGATTCAGACACCGCCGATTCAAAAAAGATTTGAATACCAGTCATTAATGGAGGACCCCGTTGAGCCAGATTGACAAAGTCACAACCAAGCGCATGTCCCTGTACTCGGGTCGTACGCATCCGGCTCTCGCTCAAGAAGTTGCGGGCTATCTAGGTATTGAGCTCGGTGAGCACAATTTGGTTGAATTTGCCAACGGCGAAGTGCGCCCTCGATTTGGTGAAAGCGTCCGTGGTTCTGACGTTTTCATCATGCAAAGCCATTTCGGCTGCGACGGCCGTTCGATCAATGACTCCATCATGGAGCAACTGATCATGATTGATGCTGCTCAGCGCGCTTCGGCCAAGCGCATCACTGCGGTGTGTCCGTTTTACGGTTACGCCCGTCAAGACCGCAAGGCTGAAGGACGTGAACCGATTACCGCTCGTCTCATCGCCGATCTCTTTAAAGCGGCCGGAGCCAAGCGCATGGTCTCCATTGACCTCCACAGCGGACAGATTCAAGGTTTCTTTGACGGACCAGTCGACCACTTGACCGCCATGCCGGTCATCGAGCAATACATCCGCGCCAATGCCAAGAACCCGGTCATCGTCTCGCCAGATGCTGGCCGAATCAAGGTTGCTGAGCGGATGCAGCAGCACCTCGGAGCCGACCTAGGTGCCGATTTGGCCTTCGTGTACAAGCGCCGCCCCAAAGGCAGCACCAATGTGGCTCAGGCCCTTGACGTCATCGGTGAGGTCGAAGGTCGCCTGTGCATTTTGACCGACGACATGATCGATACCGGCGGAACGATCGTTTCGGCCGCCCATTTGCTGCTTGATAAGGGCGCAACCGAAGTCTGGGCCATGGCGACCCACGGCGTTTTGTCGGGTCCAGCCGTCGAGCGCCTCAGTAACTCGCGGATCGATCGAGTCGTTCTCACCAATACTTTGCCTCTGGCCCCCGAGGCCCACATCGACAAAATCAAGGTCCTGTCGGTTGGCAAGATCATCGCTGATGCCCTCGCTGCCGTCTTCGATGACACGAGCGTGAGCGAAATCTTCGGTGGAGAGAACCAAGCCTGAGGTTTTTCGCCCTTTAGCCCGTCTAGCCCTCGTCCTATTCAGGGTGGGAACCCGCCCGCCAAGCCTCTAGCATTGGCACCTGTTTGTGAACATCCGGACCATGGGGTCCGGCATGAAAGGTCTTGTCATGTCCACCACCCTCGTAGCAACAACTGGCCGTAACACCGGAAGCGCGGCTGCCCGTCGCCTCCGTCGTGAAGAGAAGATTCCTGCCGTCATTTACGGTCAAGGCATGGACCCGATCTCGGTTCTCATCGAACGCCGCGATCTTCGCAACGCTTTATCGGGTGCTGCAGGTTCAAACACGATTCTTGAAATCAGCGTTGACGGCAACGTCTACCCCGCAGTTGTGAAAGACATGCAGCGTCACCCAGTTCGCCGCACCGTTGCTCACGTCGACTTCTTGCGCATCAACATGAGCGAAGAACTCACCATCTCGGTTCCCGTGCACTTGGTTGGCGAAGCTAAGGCTGTTCTTGCCGAAGGTGGCCTCGTTGACGCTTCATCAGACACCATCGACATCGTGACGACGCCAGCCAATATGCCAAGCGAGATCACTGTCGACATCACCAACATGCAGCCTGGCGATGTCATTCGCTTGGGCGAAATCACGTTGCCTGCGGGCACTCGTGCGCTTGGTGATCCTGAATTGGCAATCGTGACTGCAATTGCTGGTTCAAAGGCTGAAGTCGCTCCCGCCGCTGCCGAAGTTGCCCCGGCCGCTGGTGACGACAAAGCCAAGTCCTGAGATAGTTCATGGGCCTCTTTGGCCGCTCTGGAAAAGAAGTCGCCCGCTCGGGTTCAAACGCATCTACTTTCGATGCTCTCGTTATTGGTCTCGGAAACCCCGGTAAGCAATACGCCCGTTCGCGTCACAACGTTGGCGAAGAAGTCGTCGTCGAACTCGCTCGCCGACATAACGAATCTCTACGCGCCAGTCGCGACTCGGCGCTCGTTGCTGAAGTCCGTCTAGCCGGAGGGAAACGAGCAGTTCTTGCTTTCCCGACAACGTTCATGAACGAATCTGGCCAAGCAGTGAGCAAATTAATGCGCCGTTACGGATTCAAATCAGTTGATGCCCTCATCGTTATCCAAGATGAGCTTGATCTTGAGCCCGGAACTGTCCGAATCAAAAAGGGTGGCGGACTTGGTGGCCACAACGGATTACGCAGTATCACTTCACACGTCGGCACTCAAGAATTCATTCGTATTCGACTTGGTGTCGGAAAACCAAGCAACAAAGAACAAGGCGCGAACCACGTTTTGTCAAAAGTTCCTGCCGCAGAACGCCAAACACTTGACGTTGCTGTCAACGTTGCCGCAGATGCCGTTGTGAAGGTCATCATTGATGGTGTTGATGCAGCAATGAACATGTACAACTCACTGTGAGTCGTCGCGCATGATTACTTCTCAAACAGGAGCACTTCAATCACTTGCGACTCTCTTACGTGACGACAAGGCGTTGATGTCGCTCATCGGTTCTCCCGATGGCACCGTGGCCGTTCCCGAAGCAGCCCGCAGTATCGCAATTGCTGCACTCGCTCAACTTTCAGGCCGACGCCCAGTTGTCGTCGCCTGCCCAACAAGCACCATGGCCGCGCAACTCGCCGATGACATCAAGGCATTTATGCCAGTAGGTGACGTCATGTTGTTCCCCGCCTGGGAAACATTGCCCTTTGAACGAGTGAGCCCCAGCGTTGAAACGATGGGACGACGATTAGAAGTTCTCTGGCGAATGCAATCAGAAGATCGCACTCCACAAATCATCGTGGCCAGCATGCGCGCATTGCTGCAACAACTTGGTCCCGACACGGCAACCAATCAACCAGTCATCGTTCGTAAAGGTATGTCAATTGACCCCGACAACTTGATGCGCACCTTGGTCAACGGCGGCTATCGACGTGAGGAACTTGTTGAACATCGTGGTGAAGTCGCGCGACGTGGCGCAATCATTGACGTCTTTCCTTCAACGGCCGATGCACCAATTCGCATCGACTTATGGGGCGATGAAGTTGATCGATTGACCAATTTCTCGGTCCATGATCAGCGAAGTGATAACGATCTTGATGAAGTCGCAATTTTCCCAGCCCGTGAATTGATTCTGAGTGAAGCAGTTCGCGAACGAGCTGCATCAATGGTGAGCGCCGAACCTTGGGGTCGCGAACACTGGGAACGCCTCAGCGAAGGTTCGCTATTCGACGGCATGGAGAGTTGGCTTCCATGGCTCACCGAATCGCCCACATTATTGAGCGACATCTTGCCTCGCGGTTCAAAAATGTTGCTGATCGAACCACGACGCATGCGCGATCGTGCCGCCGATCTTCTCGCCGAAGAAGCCGACCTCGCTCGGGCACTTGCATCGTCTTGGGCACGTGATGCCGAACGCGATTTTCCGCGCCTGTACTCACCGCCCGATCGACTCCTGAGCGAAACACGAGGCTCGTGGAATCTCATTCCGGTTGCCGATGGTCCTGATATGCCACTCATGGAAGCAAGCGGTTGGGGCGCGATGGGCGGCAGCGGTGAAGGTATCGCCGAACGTATGCGCACTTTGTTGTCGCAGGGATATCGCATCGTGGTTGCCGCCGATGGAGACGGTTCGGCTCAACGACTCAGCGAGATATTCAGCAATGCCGGACTACAACTCGATATTTACCACGAGCTTGTCGACGGCAAGGCGCCCAACCTCACCAATAAGGGCGGATCAATCGTCGTCACCTCACTACATCGTGGCTTCAGTATTCCATCAGCAAAAGTTGCAGTTATTACCGAAGCAGACATCACTGGTCGACGTCGCTCACATCGCCAACCACGTCCAAAAAAACGCGAAGGCGGAACAGTCTTTGAAGATCTCAAGACTGGCAACTACGTCGTTCATTACATTCACGGAGTTGCCAAGTACGAGGGCATGGTCAAACGCACAGTCGGCGGCATTGAACGTGATTACTTGCTGCTTGCCTACAAGGGTGGCGACAAGTTGTATGTGCCATCCGATCAGATTGACACCGTTCGTCATTACGTCGGTGGCGAAACACCGGTTCTGCATCGTTTAGGCGGAGGCGATTTTGCGAAGTCAAAATCAAAAGTGCGCAGCGCGGTTCGCGAAATCGCTCAAGAACTCGTTGTGCTCTATCAAAAGCGGGTGAGCGCACAGGGTCATGCCTTCGGGCTCGATACTCCTTGGCAGTTTGAGATGGAAGATTCGTTTCCTTACGTCGAAACCCCCGATCAGAAAAAGGCGATTGAAGACACCAAGGCCGATATGGAACGGCCATTCCCGATGGATCGCTTGGTCTGCGGTGACGTCGGCTTCGGCAAAACCGAGATTGCAGTTCGCGCTGCCTTCAAGGCCATCCAAGATGGAATGCAAGTCGCAGTATTGGTGCCAACAACATTGCTCGCTTCACAACACGGCAACACCTTCTCCGATCGTTTTGCGGGCTATCCCATTCGCGTCGAAGTCTTGTCGCGCTTCCTCACCAACGCCGAAGCAACGAAAGTTATTAAAGGTCTCGAATCAGGCGAAATCGATTGCGTGATTGGCACTCACCGACTCTTATCGAACAATGTGAAGTTCAAAAATCTTGGACTGCTCATCGTTGACGAAGAACAAAGATTTGGCGTGCAACATAAAGAAACCATGAAACATCTCAAAGCCGACGTTGATGTCCTCACACTGACTGCCACGCCAATCCCGCGAACGTTAGAAATGAGCTTGGTGGGTATTCGTGACCTGAGTTTGTTACAAACTCCCCCAGCTGATCGCCAACCAATTCTCACCTTCGTTGGCGAATACGACGAACGAGTTGCCGTTGAATCGATTCGTCGTGAACTACTGCGCGAGGGCCAAGTTTTCTGGGTACACAACCGAGTGCAATCAATTGAAGAATGTGCCGAGCGATTACGAGAACTCGTTCCAGAGGCGCGCATTGCAATTGCTCACGGCCAAATGGACGAAGGCACCCTCGAACAAGTTGTCGTTGATTTCTGGGAAGGTAATTTTGATGTGCTCGTGTGTACGACCATCATCGAAAGCGGAATTGACATGCCAACAGTGAACACGTTGGTTGTTGAACGCTCCGACCTTTTAGGACTCGGGCAAATGCACCAGTTGCGCGGTCGCGTTGGTCGGAGCGGACAGCGCGCCTACGCCTACTTGTTTTATCCGAAAGACAAAGTTCTTACCGAAGAGGCGTACGAACGTTTGCGGACAATCGGCGAATCAACAGAACTCGGTAGTGGCTTCAAGATCGCGATGCGCGACCTCGAAATTCGTGGCGCCGGAAACTTGCTCGGCGAATCACAAAGTGGACACATCGCCGCGGTTGGCTACGACCTCTATTGCCAAATGGTGACCGAGGCAGTCGGCGAAATGAAGGGTGAGCCCATCAGCCAGCCCTCCGAGATTCGTATCGATGTACCGACCGACGCGTTCTTGCCCAAGGACTACGTCACCAAAGAAGAACTGCGGCTTGAGGCTTATCGTCGATTGGCATTGGTGACGACACCTGAAGAGGTTGAAGATATTCGCAACGAATGGATCGATCGCTATGGTCCGGTGCCTAAGCCAGCCGAAACGCTCCTTGCTGTTGGGTTGTTACGCGCCCAATGCCATCGCCTCGGCCTCCACGAACTCAATATCGCTAGCCACCAGGCTCGACTTGGCCCCATTGATTTGAAAGTGAGCGAAACGGCTCGCCTGCGCCGACTTTCACGCGAGGCGATCCATAAAGAAGCGGTACGCCAACTCGTGATTCCCATTCCGCGCGGACAAGAGCCGGCCTCATTCTTGGTGAATTTCTTGGGCGAACTCTTTCCCGCCCAGTCGGCAGGGTAGTTTTGTTGATCGTGCTTACTCCTCGCCGACTCATTTTACTGACTGTTCTCGCTCTCACCGCCATGACGAATGCAACCTCGTGTTCATCGGTCACCAAAGACGCCGTTCGATTCAATGACGAGTCACTTTCAAATAGCGAATTCGACGATCTTCTCCTCGGATACGCCGCCGCTGTACCTGAGGCCTTCTTGACGAGCGGAAATCTTGACATCGTAGTTGCACAGGGCATTGTGCAGAACTGGATCTCAACCGAAGCAGTCATCGCAGCACTTGACGAAGCCGGAATTTCAATCACCGACGAAGATCGCAATGCTGCATTGACCGCCTTGCAGGGCGAAACGGGCTTCAATGACGCTCCACAGGTCGTTCAAGACTTTTATGTTCTTGCCAGCGCTTCGCAGTCGGTTGCCAACCGAGAATTTGACGTCAACATCGATGATCTTAAGGCGTTGTATGAAGGACAGAGTACTCAATCTGGTGCCGTTTGCTTACGAGCGATTTTGGTTGCAACACAAGAAGAAATTGACGCCGTCACTGCCCGACTGGCAGTCGGCGAAGATTTCGCTGCAGTAGCGCAAGAGGTTTCAGTTGATTCGTCCGCGACTAACGGTGGAGCATTACAAGACACAACTTCTGGAAGTGGATGCCTCGATCAAACGACTTTCGAAAGCCAAGTCACCCCCGAGTTTTTATCTGCCCTTGCTGAAGCCAAGGTTGGCCAAGCAACTGCTTCGTTTGAAATCCCCACCGTTGGTTGGGTGGTATTGCTCGTTCGTCCATTTGATGAAGTTGCCGACGATGTTGCCAACTTGATCAGTGGCAATGGGGCCGTTGCGGCTGGGCGGGCCGTACTTCAGGACGCCAAAATTTGGATCAGCCCCGAATACGGTCGTTGGGACTCCGAAACTCTCGGCGTCGTCGCTGTCGGCTAATGCCCCACGCCAACAAGCCCCGTATTGAAATCATTGGGCTTGGTCCATCGGCCGACGAATACATCACTGACCACACTCGTCAGCGGATTGCTGCACACAAACACCGTTACCTGCGCACTGCTCAACATCCCAGCGCCCACTTAGTTGTTGATGCAATCACTTTTGATGAGCGCTATGAAACTTCAGGAACTTTTGACGCTGTTTATTTGGGTATTGCCAACGATCTCATTGCTGCGGCAATCGAGTTCGGCGAAATTCTGTATGCAGTTCCTGGATCGCCGTTAGTTCTTGAGCGCACCGTGCGTCTTTTGATGGCGGATGATCGCATTGAATGTGTCATCAACCCAGCGATGGGATTTTTGGAAATTGCCTGGGCTCGTCTCGGAATTGATCCAGTCGAAAACAGTGTGCGACTGATTGACGGACATCAATTCGCAACAGCTGCCGCTGGCTTAACTGGATCACTGCTCGTTGCGCACTGCCATGCCAATTGGGTTTTGTCAGATATCAAATTGGCAGCAGAAGATGCCGCCAATATCAGCAACGACGACATACCTGTCGTGATCTTGCATCATCTCGGGCTGCCCGATGAAGTAGTGATGACTGTGCCATGGAGCGAACTTGATCACTCGATTGAAGCCGATCACCTCACTTCAATTTATATTCCGCAATTACGCGTGCCGGTTGGTCACGATCTTGTCGCATTTCACGAACTTGCCCGCACGCTTCGCCGCGAGTGTCCGTGGGACCGTGAGCAAACTCACCAAACGCTCACGACATATCTGCTTGAAGAAACGTATGAAGTTGTCGATGCGATCGCTGCTCTCAACATTGACGATGCGCAAACTGACGAACATCTCATCGAAGAACTTGGCGACTTGCTGTACCAAATTGAATTTCACGCGGCAATCGCCGAACAAGAAGGCCGCTTCACAATGGGCGATGTCGCTCGCGGGATACATGAAAAGTTGGTTCGGCGACACCCACATGTTTTTGCCCCAACTGCCGATTCAGATATTGACTCCGACGCTCTCGTGAAGTCGTGGGATGAAATTAAGAAGGCTGAAAAAGCCGCCAAGGGAATCGTGTCAGGCCCATTTGATGGCATCCCCCAGGCAACCGGTTCATTGGCCTACGCCTCGGCAATTTTGAAACGAGCCACCAAGGCTGGCATCTCCATTGACATACCAAGTCACGAGTCACAAGCACTTGGCGATATCGCCGACCTCGGAATGCATTTGTTAGAAGTTGTGGCCGAATGTCGCCGCCGCGGGGTTGATCCCGAGGTCGCCTTACGAAAAGTCAGCAATATTCACCGACAAAATGCTGAACGACACACTGACGCCTGATGAGTTTGGGCGTTGGCTTCACTAGTTTGTGATCATGACCGAAATCATCAGTATTTTTGGACGAGAAGTTCTCGACTCCCGGGGCAACCCCACAGTTGAGGTTGAAGTCGAACTTGACTCCGGGGCGCGTGGCCGCGCCATGGTCCCTTCAGGAGCAAGTACTGGTGAACATGAAGCGGTCGAATTGCGTGACGGCGGGCGTCGCTATGGCGGCAAAGGAGTTCTCACCGCAGTCGGTTTTGTGAACGGTGAAATTGAAAGTGCGCTGGTTGGTTGCGATGCTCTTGAACAGCGCATGGTCGACATTGTGCTCAAAGATCTTGATGACACTCCGAACAAAGCCCGACTTGGTGCGAACGCAATGTTGGGTACAAGTTTGGCGGTTGCAAAAGCCGCAGCAAATTCACTCGGGCTTCCGTTGTGGCGTTATGTCGGTGGACCGAACTCGCATGTTCTTCCCGTGCCAATGATGAACGTCATCAACGGTGGCGCTCATGCTGACAACACGATTGACCTTCAAGAGTTCATGATCATGCCCGTTGGTGCACCAAGTTTCCGCGAGGCTCTCCGTTGGGGTACCGAGACGTATCACCAACTCAAAAAGATTTTGAATGGCAAGAGTTTGTCGACTGCAGTTGGCGATGAGGGTGGCTTTGCCCCCAACCTCTCGACTAACGAAGATGCCATCAAAATTTTGGTTGAAGCAATTACCGCATCTGGCTTTACGCCTGGCACCGACATCGCAATTGCCCTTGATCCAGCAATGAGCGAACTGTACAAAGATGGCCGCTATCACTTAGCCGGCGAAGGCAAAGTGTTGTCGAGTGATGAACTCGTTGCCTATTGGGCTCGACTCGTGAACACCTACCCCATCGTGTCAATTGAAGATGGCATGGCCGAAGACGACTGGGACGGCTGGAGTTCGCTCACCAAAGAACTCGGCAACAAAGTCCAACTCGTTGGCGACGATTTGTTCGTGACAAATGCGGCTCGCTTGGCAATGGGCATCGAACGCAAAGTTGGCAACAGTGTGCTCATCAAGGTCAACCAAATCGGAACACTCACCGAAACACTTGAAACAGTTGAACTTGCTTCACGCCATCGCTACACCAGTGTGATGAGTCATCGCAGTGGCGAAACCGAAGACGCGACCATTGCCGATCTTGCTGTGGCGACTAACTGTGGTCAAATCAAAACCGGTGCACCAGCTCGTAGCGATCGTGTCGCGAAGTACAACCAGTTGTTGCGCATCGAAGAACAGTTGGGTGAAACCGCGGCTTTCCGTGGTCGCGCTGCGCTGGCTCCTTTGGCCTGAGGCAACTCAGCAAAAGCGCGTCTCGTGGGGATGATCCCACTTGTATGGCCAAAACGGGCAGAATAGAGAGATGGCCCGCGGTAACAAGTCTTCCAGTATTCCGCGCTCGCCAAGTCGCCTTCGCAAGGCAACCAAGAAGGGCGCAGTAAAAGGTGCCCGAAAAACAGCCCGCGCCAAGTTGGCTTCGGTTTCTGACCTCACTCGCCCGACCCCACGGTCCGAGCGCATCGTCCCGAAATTTCTCGGTCGGGTGGCGCTGCTCGCTGGCTTCCTAGTGGTCGTGTTCTCGTTTGGTAACTCGTTCCTGGTTCTGCCTTTGACCTCGTGGTTTGGCCAGCGCACCGAAATTGACAGTCGCCAGGCCGAACTTGACACCATCAAAAAGGCCACCGACGAACTGCAGACCGAAGTTGACCGACTCAAGACTCCCGAGGGTGTTCAAGATGCCGCCCGTGACGAATTGGGATACGTGGTTGCTGGAGAAGCTCGTCAGCAAATCGTCGGAGACGCAACCGCACCCATCGACCTCCCCACGGGTTGGCCGTACGACCTCGTGACCCAGATCATCTCGGTCAAGGTCAACGAGGCCGCGATCAAGGCCGCCGAGGAAGCGGCCAAAAACGCACCCGATACGACGCCGGCGCCACCACCCGTTGTGACCGTGGCCCCTGTCGCCATCGTGACAACAATCAGCACGCCCTAAACAGCACTCCCTAATCCATGTCTCGACCGTGACTCGGTCAGCCTGCTCAGAGTAAGGTCGCAGGTGCTGAGAGCAGTTCTCAGTTGATGTACACGGGGGTTTAGACGTGACCGGTAGCAGCATTCTTGGTACACGAGTTCTTCGCAAAGAAGATCCAAAGTTCTTGACGACTGGCGGTAAGTACGTCGACGACTTGTTCGAAGAAGAGCGTCTCACCGGCGCCGTTCATGTGACGTACGCGCGCTCATCAGCAGCACATGCTCGCATCAACTCAATCGACACCTCCGAAGCCGAGGCCATGCCCGGAGTCATCGCGGTCTTCACCGCCGCTTCACTGGCACTTCAGCCAGTCCCGGCAGCCTTCAACCCGATGGTTGCCCGCACACTGTTGGCAAGTGACAAAGTCCGTTACGTCGGCGAGCCTGTTGTTGCGATCGTGACCGAAACTCGCGAGCAAGGTGAAGATGCCGCCGAAGCAATCATCATCGATTATGACTATCTCGAAGCATTCGTTGATGTTGAAGCAGCAATGGTCAGCACAACACTCATTTACGAATCAGCTGGTAGCAACGTCGTGTTTGACACGACCGTTCTCGGAATTCCCGAAAACACTGGCGACGCATACTTCGAAGGTTGCGAAGTTGTTGTCAAGGGTCGTTTTATGAACCAGCGCGTCGCTCCTTGCCCACTTGAAGTTCGTGGTGCAGCCGCTGTCTGGGGCACCGACGGGCGCCTGACCCAGTGGTTGTCAACTCAGCACGCACAAGGTGGCGTCGAGCCGATTGCTGCAGCTAATGGTGTTGACAAAGAACTCGTGCACATTTTGACACCTGATGTTGGTGGCGGATTTGGTGCCAAGATTGGCGCATACCCCGAAGAGTTGTTGCTTGGCGTTATTGCCAAAAAAATTGGTCGTGCCGTGAAGTGGCGCGAGACCCGCACCGAATCAATGATGGCTCTCGGCCATGGTCGCGCGCAGTTGCAGTACGTCACGATCGGTGGCACCAAGGCTGGCAAAGTAACTCACTACCAGTTGCACGCCATTCAAGATTCTGGTGGATTCGCCGACATGGGCACCATCTTGGCCCCGTTCATGACTCGCCCAATGTCAAGTGGCGTGTACGCCATTCCAAACATTGAATGCCGCACAACATCAGTCGTCACCAACACCACGCCAATCGTTGCGTATCGCGGTGCCGGTCGTCCCGAAGCTACTGCTGCTATCGAACGTGCGATGGACATGTTTGCGCTTGAAATTGGCAAGGATGCTGCTGAAGTTCGTCGCATGAACCTCATTCCTAAATTCCTTGAACCACACACCACTGTCGTTGGCCAGACCTACGACGTTGGCGACTACGAAACCGCACTCGACAAAGTGCTTGCTGCCGCCGATTACAAAGCGTTACGTGCCGAACAAGCCAAGCGTCGTGCGAGCGGCGATGTCAAGCAACTCGGTATCGGTGTGAGTGTGTACGTTGAAATCACCGGTGGTGTTGGCAATGGCGAATCAGCCAAAGTCGAAGTTCTTGAAGATGGTCGCGCTGTTGTCTACACCGGCACCTCACCGCATGGCCAGGGCCACGACACCGCATGGTCGATGCTCGTGCAAGAACAGACTGGCATCCCGATGGATCGCATTGAACTGGTCTGGGGAGACACCGATCTCGTTCCGATCGGAACCGGAACCATGGGCTCGCGTTCATTGCAACAGGGTGGAAATGCTGTCTTCCAAGTTGCTGGCACATTGGCCGAAAAAGCCAAGTCAGTTGCGGCTCGTTTGCTTGAAGTCAGTGAAGCCGATGTTGTTCTCGACAAAGCCCGTGGCGCTTTCCATGTTGTTGGAACTCCTGCAGTCACCAAGACCTGGGCCGATCTCGCCGTTGCCGAAAAAAGCAGTGGTGGACTTCTGCACGATGAAGTGATCAACGTTTCGGGAGCAACTTTCCCGTTCGGTGCTCACATCGCTGTTGTTGAAGTTGACACCGAGACAGGTCGCGTCAAGCACTTGCGTCAAGTTGCGTGTGACGATGCTGGCAAGGTTCTCAACCCAATGTTGCTCGACGGACAGATTCACGGTGGCATTGCACAAGGTGTTGCTCAAGCTCTTCTTGAAGAAGTTTTGTACGATGCCGACGGCAACCCGACCACTTCCAACTTGGCTGACTACGGATTTATTTCAGCAGCCGAATTGCCAAGTGTTGAAGTGATTCACATGGAGACTCCAACCCCTATCAACGCCATCGGCGCTAAGGGAATTGGCGAATCAGGCACAATCGGCTCAACGCCGGCTATTCAGTCGGCAGTTGTTGACGCGGTGTCGCACCTCGGTGTGAAGCACATCGAAATGCCCTGCACGGCAGAGCGAGTGTGGCGCGCCATTCAAGCCGCTCAGTAATACGACCCAGAAATACTGACGGACGGACCGCCCAGATTTCGTCAAGACCCCGATTGTCAACGGTCACGTTGATCATCGGGGTCTTTTCATATATCGAGACAGACAACTTGTAGAGTGCAACCTTGTGACTCAAGCCCCCATTATTGCGACAGGCCTCTCCCGTTTTTTCGGCACTGGCGACAACGCCATCAAAGCCGTTGACGGGGTAGATCTTGAAGTACAGCAAGGTGAAATTTTCGGATTCCTCGGACCGAACGGTGCCGGTAAGAGCACAACCGTACGCATGCTGACAACGCTTTTGAAGCCAACAGCCGGAACAGCATTTGTTGCTGGGTACGACGTCGTCAAAGATGCAGACAAAGTGCGCCGATCCATTGGCGTCGCTCTTCAAGATGCAGCCATCGACCCTCTGATGACTGGCCGCGAACTTCTCACGCTTCAGGCGGTGCTCTATGGCTTGTCAAAAATTGCCGGCAAAAATCGTGGCGAAGAACTTCTTGAACGAGTTGGCTTAACCGCAGCGGCCGATCGACGAGTTGGCACGTACTCAGGTGGCATGCGTCGTCGCCTCGATCTTGCGCTTTCGCTCGTGCACGAACCCACCGTGCTCTTCTTAGATGAACCCACAACTGGTCTCGACCCCATGAGTCGACTCACATTGTGGGAAGAAGTGAAGCGGTTGAATGCCGGCGGAACCACAGTGTTGTTGACGACGCAATATCTTGAAGAGGCCGATCAACTCGCTGATCGCATTGCCATCATCGATCACGGACACATCGTGCGCCAGGGTGCACCTCGTGAACTGAAGGCCATGGTTGGTTCACCAACGTTGAGTATCAGTGTGGCAAGTAACGAAATGGACGAAGCCCGTTCGATCTTGTCGCGCTTTGGTGATTTACGTCCGACTTCAGAAGGGACACTCGGCGTTGGATTGGCACGAGGCGCTGAAGATGTTGCATCAGTTATTCGCGCTCTCGACGAAGCCGGGCTCAAAGTTCGCCACCTTGAACTTGATGAACCAAGTCTTGACGATGTTTTCGCCGAAGCAACGGGCTATCGACTTGAGGGCGCAGATGCAGCCAACAAACCTGTTGAAACTGAAGCCGTTCCGGAAACGAAGAAGTCTCGTCGAGGACGTAAATGAGTATCGCTATTGCTGATCCAAAAATGCCTGACTCGAAACTGATGGCGTCATCGAGTTCAGCTCGATCACTTTTCCGCCATACCTTTGCGCTGACTCATCGAAGCGTGGTTGGGCGCTTGCGTCAGCCCGCAGTACTTGCTCCTGCATTTATTTTTCCACTGTTTTTCGCCGCATTAGGTTCAGCCAGCTTTAACAAACTTGCCGGCGATCCTTACTTCACCGCGAACATCGCCAAATCGTTTATGAACTATGCAGTTGCTGGCGCAGTATTGCAAGGCGTTTTGTTTGGTTCAACATCGGCAGCTGGCGATCTTGCAACCGATATTGAGCAAGGTTTCTTTGAGCGACTACTCGCTTCGCCTATTAGTCGAACTGCAATCGTCCTCGGACGATTGGTTGGAAGCATGGTTGTTGCAGTGGTGCAAGTCATGATCTTCTTAATCATCTTCTTAGTCGCCGGCGCGCGTGTCGAAAGTGGTCCGATCGGTTACTTAGGTCTCATTGGCGGAGGCGCATTGCTCGCTCTCGCAATGAGTGCTCTCATGGCTGGTCTCGCTATTAAATCCGGTAGTCCCGAAGTCGTTCAAGGCGCTTTCCCCTTGGTCTTTGTATTGATGTTTTTGTCATCGGCGTTCTTTCCCCGTCACTACATGAAGGGTTGGTACCGCACGGTCGCTGACTGGAACCCAATGTCTCACATTGTTGAAGGTATGCAGGGCTTCATGAATCACGATCTCAGCGCCTCGCAGTTTGCCAAGAGTTGGCTACTACCACTCGTCATTGCGATCATCAGTATTGCGTTTGCGCTACGTGCACTGAACAACCGATTGGCTGCATCATGAGCGATATCACCGTGAAACAACCAATGAATGTCCGAACAATCTCCGATGGTGCCCGCCCTATGGAAGTCGTCGCCATTTTGGTGAAGCGCTCGATGATTCGAGTACGGCGCATGCCCTCGGCATTCATCCCATCACTCATCATGCCCGTTTTTCAACTCATCGCGTTTAGTGGTGCGTTTGGATTCGCCGTCACCAGTCTTGGCATCAAGAATGCACTCGACTGGTATGTACCTCTTAATGCCATGCAGGGCGCCAGCTTCGGTGCACTCGGAGTCAGCTTCGGACTCATCAACGACATGCAAACCGGATTCTTTGACCGAATTCTGATGGCGCCCGCACAACGCTGGGTCACGGTCATCTCGTCACTTGTTGCTGCCGTGGTGCGTTGTTTCGTACCGATCACATTCGTCGTGATTGTTGGGTACATCGGCGGCATGAATACACCTGGTGGACCAATGGCCATCGTGTGTGTTGCCATTGCATCTGTTGCTACTGCAATAGTCGCAGCCGGTTTTGCAATTGGTCTCACCTTCCGCATGCGTAATCTTGGGGCCGCGACGCTCACCCAATTCGCAATATTCTTCACGATCTTTTTGTCAACGTCGCAAGTTCCATTATCAGCAATGAGCGGATGGCTTCGTGGAGTTGCCCGAATCAATCCGATGACCAACATCTTGCGCTTTGCTCGACAAGGTTTCTTGGGCGATGTGACCTGGGAACAATCATGGGGCGGACTCATTGCCATGGGTGCACTTTTGATTTTGACTTTCATCTATGCCATGACCGGCATCAAGAAGTTTGATCAATAACCCGCGTTACTTAACGACGAGTTGAGTGCCTTTCACCCACGATTCTTCGTCGGGAAGCACAATGGGCATGCGACTACGTCGAACTCCGGAAGGTCCTGCGGTCAAGCAATTGAGATAGGTCTTATGCCAATCAAGTTGCGCAGTCGTCCAATAACCAATGCCGCCAGCCTTGTTTACTAATACCGTCTCCGCCCATGCCTACATCGTGTCAGATCGCCTACTCTTGCCATGTGCGCATCGTCAGTTTGCTTCCGTCAACCACCGAAATTGTTTTTGATCTCGGGCTCGCAGATCAGCTTCTCGGGGTTACCTTCGAATGCAATTTTCCTCCCGAAGCTCGCCAAGGTCGCGAAATCGTAGTCGGTGGAATGGATACGAAACATCTCACACCCCTCGAAATCGATGAATTGGTTCGGGCTCGACTTGCCGCAGGTGACGAGTTGTATTCGCTTGACGACGCAGCACTCGCACGCTGCAATCCCGATCTCATTTTGAGTCAAGACCTGTGTCGCGTCTGCGCGGTTCCGAGTGGCGAAGTCGACCTCGCTGTTGCTCGTCTCAACTGTCAGGCAACTGTTTTACAGATCGACCCACATTCGCTCGCCGAAGTTATTGATTCGGTACAAACCGTGGCAGACGCTACTGGTGTACCTGAACGTGGTCGGACTCTGGTTTTGGCTCTGCACCAGCGACTGGCAACACTTCGCGAACGGACCGACTCGCACCTCGCCGGTAGCGAACGGCCGACGGTGTTTGTTCTGGAATGGATCGACCCACCCTTTGTCGGTGGCCATTGGGTCCCCGACATCGTTCTCGCCGCCGGTGGCCAACCAGTTTTGGCCCGTCCAGCAGAACGCTCGGTCCCGACCACTTGGGAAGTCATTCGCGAGGCCGACCCCGACCACATCATCGTCGCCCCGTGTGGATACGGCTTGCCAAGCGCCGTCGAACAGGCCCAACAAGTTCTCGACCAAATGCCGACTCGAGCCGCGGTGTGGGCCATTGATGCCGATGCCGTCGTTGTGCGCCCAGGGCCTCGTTTAGTTGACGGAGCCGAAGCCCTTGCCGCGGCCTTTTTCGGACCCGAAGTTGCCGGCCTCCCAGCACTTCCGACCGAGGTCATCCAGCGTCTACGGTAGGAGTGTTCCGATACAGGGGGTTACCCCTGAATCGGGCAGAATAGGACACCTGCTTGTCTCGAATGCACACCGCATTTGAGAAGCGGCTTTTGAAGGGGGTATCACTGTGGAGATCAAAGTCACTGTGAACGGCAAGAAGTTCACGAGCGATGTCGAGCCGCGTACGCTGCTCGTGCATTACATACGCGAAGTTCTCAATCTCACCGGCACCAATGTTGGCTGTGACACATCATCATGTGGCGCCTGCAGTTTGCACCTCGACGGTGAAGCTGTGAAGAGTTGCACCGTGCTTGCAGTGCAAGCAGATGGCGCCAACATCACGACGATCGAAGGCATGGCTGCTGCCGATGGCACGTTGCACCCAATGCAGCAGGCATTCATGGAGAACCACGGATTGCAGTGCGGATTCTGCACACCCGGAATGGTCATGGCAGCAACAAGTTTGCTCGAAGAAAATCCCAACCCCACCGAAGAAGAAGTTCGCATCGGTCTTGAAGGCAACCTCTGTCGTTGCACCGGTTACCACAACATCGTCAAGGCCGTTATGGCCGCAGCAGGTAAGTGAGGAAACGACATGATCCCCGCAGCATTTGATTACGTTCGTGCCGGTTCGGCCGCCGAAGCAATTTCACTCATTGGTCAACATGGCTCGGATGCCAAGTTCATCGCCGGTGGACACAGTTTGCTTCCCATGATGAAGTTGCGTCTTGCGCAGCCCGCAATTCTCGTCGACATTTCGCGTATCAGCGATTTGTCGTACATCAAAGATGCCGGCGATCACATCGCTATTGGTGCAATGACGCGTCACATGGACGTCGAAAAGTCACCCGTGCTCGCACAGCATGTTCCGTTGTTGGCTCACGCTGCTGGACACGTTGGCGACCCCCAAGTTCGTCACCGTGGAACCATCGGTGGTTCAATCGCTCACGCCGACCCGGCATCAGATCTTCCCGCAACAACTTTGGCTCTTGGTGCAACGTATGTTGTTCAAGGACCAAACGGAACTCGCGAAATCGCCGCATCAGACTTCTATAAGAGCTTCCTCGAGTCCGATCTTGCGGAAGACGAAATGCTCACCGAGATCCGCGTTCCCAAAATGAACGGTGCCGGTTGGAGTTTCCTGAAGTTCAACCGCCGTGCTCAAGATTGGGCCATTGTTGGTGTTGCCGCATGGCGCGGCGCCAATGGTTCTGGCGTCGGTCTCGTCAACATGGGTCAAACCCCCATTTTGGCATCAAGCGTGAGTACAGCACTTGCCGGTGGATCTTCAATCGCTGATGCTGCCGCTCTTGCCGTAGACGATGCTCAACCTTCAGCTGACAACAACGCAACCGTCGAATACCGCACGCACTTGGCCAAGGTCTTGGTGCGTCGTGCTCTCGAACACGCCAGCGCCTAAAGGGTTGCAGGTCGTCGACTGACGGCGTGCAATGTTTCATCAGTCTGTGAAGAATTATCTGACTGCTAAGAACCTTCGCTGGTTGTTGCTCGCGCTGTATTGCTTGGCTTTTGTTTTTTCATTCGCCCAAAATGGTTTACCCGTCGCACGCATGGCTGTACTCGCCTGGGTAAGCGCTGCGTTCATCATTGGCAATATCGGTAAGCCACGACGCAAACAAATACAGATGGTGGGCGACCTCACCTTCTATGCGTGCATGTGGCTGTCGTACGACTTCAGTCGCGGCATTGCCGATTCATTTGGGTTTCCAATGCAGGTTGAACTGCCACGCAACATTGACAAAGTACTTTTCCTTGGCAATGACCCCAACGTTTGGATGCAACATCATCTGTGGAACAAAAACATTCAGTGGTACGACGTCTACGGATCGGTCATCTACTTCACGCATTTCTTCGTTCCGGTGGCAACTTCGGTGTATCTCTGGATTCGTTATCGCGAACAGTGGGTTCGTTACATTCGACGATTCGCCACAGTGTTGTTCGCCGGTGTCCTGACCTACATTGTGATGCCAACTGTTCCGCCGTGGATGGCTGCCAGCAATAAGTTTCCCTATCAAATTCTTGAACCCCTCCAGCGATCAACTGGTCGCGGCTGGAATTGGCTGGGTCTCGAAACAGTGAGCAGCGTCCTGTTACGAGGACAACAATGGGCCAACCCCACTGCCGCACTTCCCTCATTGCATGCTGCTTTCGCGCTCTTTGTTGTGGTTTTCTTTTGGAAGAAAATGGCCAATAAATGGGTGAAGTACGCATCGTCGTTATTTCCTTTGTCGATGGCCTGGTGCCTTGTGTACTTCGGTGAGCACTATGTCACCGATATCTTGGCGGGCTGGGCCTACGTGGGAATCTCGTTCTGGTTCTGGAATCGATGGGAAGCCAAGCGGCAGGTGATCGAACCGCTAACCTGACCTCGGCAGGGGTGAGAACAGTGAGTTCCGAAGGTCACGAAGCAGAGTTTGACTCGCGAAGCCTCGACGCCATTGCTGATGCCGACCCGTATCCCTATTGGTACGAAGATGCCGATCAACCGTTATCAAATCCGACGTTGGTGCGCACCGAGACCTGCGACTTATGCATTATCGGTGGCGGATACACCGGACTCTGGGCCGCAATCATTGCCAAAGAACGTGATCCCTCTCGCGATGTGGTGTTGATTGATGCCCACGAAATTGGTTCGGCTGCCAGTGGTCGTAACGGTGGCTTCATGGATGCATCGCTCACCCACGGCATCGCCAATGGACAAGAAAGATTTCCTAAAGAAATTGCCCTACTTGAAGAACTTGGTATTGCCAATCTCAACGAAATTGAAGCGGCAATTAAGCGCTACAGCATTGATTGTGATTTTGAACGCAACGGCGTCATCGAAGTTGCGTCAAGCACTCACCCACCTAGTTACCTCGACGAACTTCGGGATGATTATTTGCAATTGAAGTCACTCGGTCAAAAAGTCACATGGCTCGATCGTGAGCAAATGCAAAAACAAGTGAATTCGCCGACTTACTCGGGCGGATTATGGGTACATGATCGGGCGGCAATCGTTGACCCAGCGCGTTTGTGTTGGGGTCTCAAAGCAGCCGCCGAGTATTTGGGTGTTCGCATTTACGAAGACAGCAAAGCAACTTCAATCGAACGCGACGGCGTGGGAGTGTTAGTCACAACACCGCTTGGTCGGGTGCGTGCCGGAAAAGTGGCATTGGCGACAAATGCCTTTAAACCACTACTCAAGCGAATCAACAACTACATCGCGCCTGTGTACGACTATTGCATGGTGACCGAACCACTCACACCTTCTCAGTTAGCAAGTATCGGTTGGAATAATCGTCAAGGTCTTTCCGACATCCCAAATCAGTTTCATTACTACCGACTCACCGAAGACAACCGCATTTTGTGGGGCGGTTATGACGCGATCTATTTCTTCGGTGGAAAGATTTCGTCTGAGTTAGAAAGCCGGCCTGAAAGTTGGGCCAGGCTCAGCACGCATTTCTTCAAAACTTTCCCGCAACTTGAAGATGTGAAGTTCTCGCATATGTGGGGTGGAGCGATTGATACCTGTTCGCGATATTGCGTGTTTTGGGGCCAAGCCATGAATGGTCGCGTTGCATACGCAGTTGGTTACACCGGTCTTGGCGTGGCATCTTCACGCTTCGGTGCTGAAGTCATGCTCGACCTCATTGATGGTCGGCGGTCTAAGGCAACTGAAACCGATTTCGTGCGCAGTAAGCCTCTGCCGTTTCCGCCTGAACCTTTCAAGTTCGCTGGAATTCAAGCCACGCGCTGGAGTTTGAATCGTGAGGACAAAACTGGCAAGCGAAATTTGTGGCTACGTTCGCTTGATCGCTTGGGTCTGGGCTTCGACAGCTGAGAACGCAGTGATGAGAGGCGTTCGATACCTCTGAGAACGCAGTGATTAGAGGCGTTCAATAATCGTGACGTTGGCTTGTCCGCCACCTTCACACATTGTCTGAAGACCGAAACGTCCGCCGGTGCGCTCAAGTTCGTTCAAGAGTGTCGTCATCAAACGTGCACCAGTTGCGCCAAGAGGGTGACCTAGCGCAATTGCTCCACCGTTCACGTTCACCTTCGCGTGATCGGCTCCAAGCTCACGCATCCATGCCATCACGACTGGTGCAAATGCTTCGTTGATTTCAACCAAGTCGATGTCGTCAATTGTCATTCCGGCTTTTTGCAAAGCGCGCTTGGTTGCAGCAATCGGTGCCGACAACATCATGATCGGATCATCAGCCAAAACGCTCATGTGATGAATACGCGCACGGGGCTTGAGGCCATGAGTCTTCACAGCCTGATCGTTAGCAATCAAGATTGCGGCTGAACCATCAGAGATCTGACTTGCACAAGCAGCCGTCAAGCGGCCGCCAGGAGTCAAGGTTTGCAGTGAGCGAATTTTCTCCCAGTTGGGTTCGCGCGGGCCTTCATCGTGTTGCACGCCGTTGAGCGGAGAAATCTCAGCTTCAAAGCGGCCCTCAGCGCGAGCCTTAATGGCACGCACGTGAGACTCGACCGCAAATGCTTCCATTTCATCGCGTGAGAGATTCCACTTTTCAACCATCATCTCGGCGCCGACGAACTGGCTGACTTCTCCGTTGCCGTAACGCGTGGTCCAACCCGGTGATCCGGTGAAGGGATCGTCAAAGCCAAGTGCCTGTCCGGCAGTCATGGCTGAAGAAATCGGAATCATGCTCATGTTCTGCACGCCGCCAGCGACCACGAGATCCATGGTGCCACTCATCACCGCTTGTGCTGCGAAATGGACCGATTGCTGAGCCGAACCACATTGGCGGTCAATCGTGACGCCCGGGACGTGCTCGGGAAGTCCAGCGGTCAACCAGCAGGTGCGAGCGATACAGCCAGACTGGGGTCCGACCGAGTCGACGTTGCCGAAGATGACGTCGTCAACAGCATTGGGGTCGACACCCGTGCGCTCGATGAGGGATTTAATGCTGTGAGCACCGATATCGGCGGGGTGAACCTGGGACAGTCCACCGCCGCGGCGACCAACGGGGGTACGGACAGCGTCAATGATGTAGGCGTTCGGAGTACTCATAGCCATCAGCCTACTTCCCCTCCCCTCAGCGGCAATAAGTCGCCACTTTGGAAGTGAGTTGCCGCCTAGCGGCAAGCAAATTCCAAAGTGGGTGAATTAGATGCCGACGATGACGGACGAGCCGTGGCCGAACAGTCCTTGGTTCGCAGTGATGCCCAATTTGGCATTCTCGATCTGACGACCTTCGGCCTGTCCTCGCAACTGCCACACCAATTCGCACACCTGGGCAATCGCCTGAGCCGGAATCGCTTCACCAAAGCACGACAGACCACCACTCGGGTTCACCGGAATACGTCCACCAATTGTGGTCGCACCCGAGCGCAACAGACCCTCAGCTTCACCGGGCGCACACAGCCCGAGGTGCTCGTACCAATCGAGCTCGAGCGCCGTTGACAAGTCGTACACCTCAGCCATCGACAAATCTTCTGGACCTACTCCGGCCTCTTCATAAGCATCCCAACAAATGGAATCTTTGAATCCACGTGCTGGCGGCATCACGACCGCCGATGAGTCAGTTGCAAAGTCGGGCATTTCCAAAAGTGTCTGCGGGTACGTCGGCGTACT
>CAMDCI010000009.1 GCA_945889715.1 Bifidobacterium breve
CGAAACTGAATTGTGCGGGCGTCACTCATGCGGGTTCTCCAACTTCTGTTCCAACTAATGCAGGACTCGTGAGTCGATTCGGCAATGACTGACCAGGTTCGCAGGCAATCACATCTTTTATCCCGGTGAACAAATCAATCTCCACAACATCAGCATCGGGTGCGCCAACCGCCGATTTCGCTAAGACCCAATCTTCATACGGGTAGGAAGTCGCTAGTTCATCGTCGTCGAGCCCAAACCACCATGATTCATTGGGGTCGACTTGAGTTGCATGCGCTCGTAGAGAACCCGATCGTGCATACATGTGCGATGCCACATCAATACGCGTTGTGATGCGTTCGTCTTGGCCCGGACGATTCAACCACTTGTCGTCGTATGGTGATTTTCCGAGCTTGGCCAACATCGCTTCGTGCACTGCGATCAGCCGCGTACGCGACCACACCGAGTAATACATCTTAAGCGGTTGCCACGGTTCGCCTGCCCACGGATACCACATGTCATCTCCGGCCCGTTCAAAAGCCGGAACCGAGATGTCATGAACCTTCAGGTGGTCGGGATGCGGATAACCACGTTGATCATCGCCGTACGTGATGATCACTTGCGGCCGCTCGCGACGAATGATTGAAACCAATCGACCGACCGCCTCGTCAAGCGACGCCTGATGAAAACAGTCTGGGTTTGCATTGGGAGGTGACTCGGCCATCCCCGAATCGCGATACCCCAACATGATCACCTGATCAAACCCGATGATCTGCGCCGACCGAGCAAGCTCGACCGGTCGAATGCGGGCTAACTGCTGTTTTTCTTCCTCAGGAGTCATCCCATGAAAAGGTCCGCCCTCATTTCGGAGCGCCGGATTCTGTAAGTCGCCTTCTTCGCCGCCGGTGCAGCACACCAAAACGGTGCGGACTCCAAGATCGTGATATTTCGCCAGAGTCGGTGCTCCCTTGGACGCCTCGTCATCGGGGTGTGCATGGATCGTCAACACGCACAAGGGACTCTCCGGGGCCTCAAACATCGTTCTCAGGCTAGTTGCACCCCAAGGTCGGTCAGCCACCGTAAAGTTGAGAGCAATGACACATCGATTCCTCCCCCTCGTACTGATTCCCGTGCTGCTCACCCTTGGTGCGTGCGCCGATGATGGTCGCAATATGAAACCACCGGCCGGCAATCAAAATGAGTCGATCATGACGACAACGTTGCCGGTCGAAGGCGACGCCAGCTTCGACACCACCGCCCCCTAACGTCCATATTCACCCACTTTGGAAGATGATTACCGCCTAGCGGCAGCCATATTCCAAAGTGGGTGAATATGGCGGGGGTGACCACCCTCCGCGTTGGGATTGCCACAATCTGCCAAACTGAGATATCAGTTCGTCCACGCCAATGACCCAAATCGGACTCTTCGATACCGACGCTTCGGGCCGACTCACCTCGGCCGATTCGCGATTTCGTGAACTGGCCTTATCAGGTGGACCAGTTCCAGTTGGTCGAGCACCCTGGGCCAATGCCCATCCTGACGAACGCTCCAACGCCGAATTGGCTTGGCGGCACGCCATTGACTCATCGCTACCTATCGATATCGAAGTCAACCTCCCAAGCATTGATGGACAAAATTCAAACGTTCGTTTTCTCGCGAATCCGCTCCTCGATGCCGACGGGTCAATTACTGGCTACTCAGGTGTAGTTATTGCTATGCCCAGCCATCAACAGTTGTTCTCGCACGAATCGGGTCAACTGCTTGCACTTCTTGAAGCTTCAGAAGATCCGACCATCATCACCGACATGAACGGCACGGTTCTGCACCTCAATGCCGCAGCAAGTCACTTTGATCAAATGGCAGTTTCGGTACGCGATCAGATGCCCCGCGAAATTTTGTCCACTCCCGATTCGCATTGGCGCGGCGAAGTTGGTTTGCGCGGATCCGACAACGAACTCCATACATTTGATGTGCAAGTAGCCTGCGCCAATAACCGCATCACCATGTTGGCTCGCGACATCAGTCCATCATTACGTTTGCAAGCCGAGTTGGCTCACCTTGCAACTCATGACGCATTGACTGGTCTACCCAACCGCACTTTGTTCATTCGTAAATTGTCCGAGGCAATTGAACGAGCTCGTTCAACCACATCAACAGTGTCGGTGATCTTTTTAGATGTCGACAAATTGAAAGACATCAACGACAGCCTTGGCCACGAAAATGGTGATGCTCTCATCACCAACATCGGTCGCCGCCTGGTTTCGGCGACTCGTCCCGGCGACATCGTTGCCCGAATTGGCGGAGATGAGTTCGTCATTTTGTGTGAAGGACTCGCCGACGAAGAAGCAGCCATGGACCTCGCCGAACGCGTACGTACCTCAATTACTGGTCGCGTTCTATTGCAAGGAATTGAAGTCGTGACTGGAGCGAGCCTTGGTGTTGCAATGACACGAGGCGAAATTGACGAACCAGCGTTAGTCGATGCTGCTGTCGCCCTCATGCGTAATGCCGACACCGCCATGTATCACGCCAAAATGCGCGGGCGTTCGCGATGCGAGCTCTACAGCAACAACATGCGCAACTCGGCCAAAGAGCGCGCTACCTTGTCGGCATCCCTCGAACAAGCGCTTGCAAACAACGAACTTCATCTTGTGTATCAGCCGATCATGTCGCCACATTCAAACAAGATCGTTGGTGCAGAAGCCCTATTACGTTGGCGACATCCAACTCTTGGTCTGTTAACCCCATCATCATTCGTAGATCTTGCTGAAGAATCAGGCGCAATCGTCCCAATTGGCGAATGGGTGATTCGTCAAGCGTGCTCCGATATGCGCATGTGGATGAATGAAAAGCGTATCGACCGTCAATTCATTGTTCACGTGAATGTTTCGCCGCGCCAAGTTGGTGACACTCGTTTTGTTGAACGCACTCTGGCTGCCATCAAAGATTTTGATTTACAGCCGCAGCATTTGGCTCTTGAATTTGATGAGAAGATGCTCATGAAAGATACGACGAATACCTTGCGTACTTTGCAGTCAATGAAACGCTTCGGAGTGCGGTTGTCTATCGACGATTTCGGAACTGGCTACTCATCGCTGTCGCACCTACGTTCGTGTCCTGCCGATTACCTCAAACTTGATGGATCATTTGTGCGCGCTCTCGGTGAAGACGAAACCGATGACCCCATCGTGCGTGGCATCGTGCAATTAGCGCACAGTCTCAATATGGCCGTGATCGCCGAATGGGTCACGACCGACGCTCAAATTGAACGGCTGCGCTTGCTCGGTTGTGATTTAGTCCAGGGTTATCGCATCGGCAGACCCGTTGCTGCCACAGCATTTGGTGCGTCAGCCACTACCGTCTGATCTAGTCACTATGTCTGATACATCTGATTTCGCTCCCCCAGTTCTGCCCCGTTGTTATCGCCACTCCAATATGCCGACGGGTCGTTCATGTACTCGATGCGGACGGCCGGCGTGCGGCGAATGTTTACAAGCAGTCTCCATTGGCAGCCAGTGCCCCGATTGCATTAAGGCTTCTCGACCTGCCGCAACAGTTCGAGCAAAAGACTGGAATGCTTCGCAGAATGCGCTCGTCACTCAGGTCATCATGGCCATCAATATCGCCGTGTTTTTCTGGGTACTCATCGGCGATACCAGTACTGCCGGTTTTGGCAGCAGTGTTTCGTCACGCGAAGTTGATCTTGGATTAAATAAATTACTGCTCTCGTATAATCACGAGTGGTACCGACTCATCACATCAGGCTTCTTGCATTTCGGAATTTTGCACATTGCCATGAATATGTATTTGCTTTTCCAACTAGGAAAGCTTCTCGAAGCACCGCTTGGACGTGTGCGCTTTGGTTTGTTGTACTTCGCCTGTTTGCTCGGCGGATCACTCGGGGTTCTCGTCATCGAAGGAAGTAGCACCGGGTTGCATGGCGGAGCATCTGGGGCAGTCTTCGGGCTGATGGGAGCTGCCGCAATCGGCATGCACCGACGCGGCATCAATATTTTCCAAACCGGACTTGGCGCAACGTTGATGATCAACCTGCTGCTGACCTTCACCATCCCCGGTATTTCAATCGGAGGCCACATCGGTGGAATCGTGATGGGGGCGATCTGCGGCAGCATCATGCTTTCGCCGCCTTCACAGAAGCAACCGCGGTGGTTGAGTTACCTAGTGCCCGTGATCGCAATCATCGGCAGTGTCGTCGCCAGCATCGTCATCGTCGGCTAAGCCTGCAACACCCCTTCTCTAAGTTCTCTTCACGACTTCCCCTCGTTCCATCTCCAAGCCACACATTGCTTGGCCATGACCCGGAGGTCTTTCGTGACCACATCACATCAACAACCCGATCGCCCGATTCCTACATGCGGAGTCGACCCCATCACATCAGCCTCTATTGCTGCAACGCTTGGCGACGCGCTTCACACATCAAGTCACCCTTCAGATATTGCCGTGGTTCCACTTGATCACCAATCAATCGGCCACGGAGTCTTGCTCTTTGAAAATGGGACGCGTTACCTCGACGACATTCGGCAAATACTGGCTGTTTCGCTCGATCACCACGAAACGCCCGAAGTCATTATCTATTCGTATCGCGACCATGACGTTCTCGATGAAAACGACATCTACGAATTTGATCTGACGTCAGCGTGGTTCGCCAATCAAGGTATTCAACTCATTGATTGGTTTGTTGTCACTCAACGCAATGCGCGCAGCATTCCTACTGAATTTGGTCGCTCAAGCAACTGGACCAATTGATATGTCCCGACCTTTTCGTACACGTAGTCCGGCGGCACGCATGCGCTGCAACAGTTCACGACTTGTCACTTCAATTGCGCCCAATGCAATCGCCTGGTCGCGATACGTCTCGGGCAAGTCATAGTGGTCGCGATGAAACCCACGTCGTGGAATTTCTAAGCCTGCAGCAAATGAGTGCAATTCATCAAGGCTGACATCGCTCACCATGTGACACCAGCGGCGTTCTTTGTGCCACCAGCGGCACTCGTCTACATAAATTGCCACGGGGTTAACGTTGGCGAGGTTTACGGACCTTCACCGGAATCGGCTTCGCTTTCGAAGCTTCTCCAATAACACGCGTTCCGATTGCACCAATGCCAATCGCTGAACCAGCGACGATCAGGTTCACAATCCAAGAAGCCATGTCTTGCAACTTACATCACAAACAGGGCGCCGGTGCTGGCGCAGCCGATCTTTCGTGCAGCGGCATGTCCCCAGGTGTAGGCGTCTGCTTGACTTATGTCATGGCCTCACACGACCCCATGACTGCCCACCCCGCAGGCTCGACTCTTCTCGACACTCGACTCGATGAAGATACGCAAACCGGTGAACCAACGGTGGCCCATATTGTCAAAGTTGAGCCAGGCGAAAGTGCGCAAGCCAAAGTAATGGAGGCCCGCATTTACGGCACTCCCCTTGAAGCACTGTGTGGTCATGTGTGGGTCCCATCACGCGACCCCAAGAAGTTGCCGATGTGTGAAGACTGTAAGTCGATCTACGAGATGTACCGCATGATGAACGACGGACTCAATGACCAACCCTCCGACTGAAGGCAATGCAGCTGCACTGCGTATACGAAATGCAGCACGTGCTCTACTACTCACCCCAAGCAAACACATCTTGTTAGTGCGCTTCGAATTTCCGGCAGGCACTCGCTGGGCACTTCCTGGCGGTGGACTTGATGAGGGCGAAGACCATGTGACGGCGTTACGCCGTGAACTCATCGAAGAAGTCGGATTGCACGATGCCGAAATCGGTCCTCATATCTGGACTCGCGAACATCGCATTCCATTTATCAATGGTCTGTGGGATGGTCAACGTGAACACATTCATCTCGTGCGAGTCCCCGAAGTATTTGAACCCCGACCTGTTCTTGATTGGGAAACCCTCAACGCCGAATACCTTTTTGAATTGCGCTGGTGGCATATTGACGAAATAGCCGCAGCAGCGCAGACCTCATTCGCCCCCGCCGGACTGCACGCTCATGCAATGAACATTATTGAAAACCAAATTCCTTCGTCCCCCATCAACGTTGAGGTCTAGAGTTACCCCGTGCCCGACCTGCATTCAATAATTTCTTTCGCGATTGCATCAGTTGCACTACTGCTCATTCCTGGACCAGCTGTTATCTATGTCCTCAATCGCAGCGTCTCTGACGGTCGCGAAGTTGGTTTGGCCGCAGTTGCTGGGCTCGAACTTGGAAACTTTGTGCACGTCATCGCTGCGTCAGTCGGACTTTCAGCAGTACTCGCAACATCAGCGACAGCTTTCAACGTCGTGAAGTGGCTCGGTGTTGGCTATCTCGTTTTTGTTGGCATTCGAACGCTATTGCGCAAGCCAGCCGAGATTGAAAATGAGTCAACAACGACAAGCTTGCGCCGATCATTCACCCAAGGAATCATCGTCAACACTCTGAACCCCAAAGTAGCCCTGTTCTTCTTGTCGTACCTTCCGCAATTCATCGATGCTGACAAGGGCGCCGCTTGGTCGCAAGCGCTTGTTCTCGGATCAACATTTGTGCTGATCGGCTGTATCACCGATGGCATGTACGCACTCACTGCCAGTGCTTTGCGCGCCAAGTTGTTGAGCGGACGCACCTTGCCTTTTGTGCAGCGTTATGTTGCTGGAACAGTCTTCATCGCGCTCGGTCTCGTCGCCGCCACCACATCGCCTTCATCTTCCAAATAACTTCGTGCTTCTGGTGTCGTTTTAGTTGGCTATACCAAATTAAATGACACCAGAACCACAGGGTTATCTGAAGTTTCGGGCCACTACTTGGGCCGCGACCGAAAGTGGCGCAATGTGCTCGGCCACAATATTCACGACACCTTCATGACATTGCAATCGACCTCGCACCAACAACGCTCCCGCACCACGAGCAACTGGTCGAAACCGTTTCCAACATCCGACCGACACCACCACATTCATCAAACCTGTTTCATCTTCAAGACCGATAAACGTTGTTCCCTGAGCAGTTGCTGGTCGCTGGCGATGAGTCACTGTGCCAGCAACCCACACTTTGGTTTGCTCGGTGGTCAACAATTGATCCGCAGGCACCACACCATACGCAGCAAGTTGTTCACGTAAAAATGATGTTGGGTGTCCATTAGGCGACACGCCTGTCGCCCACAAATCTGCAACCGCAACTTCGATTGGTTCCATACCCGGCAACATCGGGGCCTGCGTTCCTGTCGCCAACCCCGGCAATCGATCGCGGCGCGACTGCGCGGCCGCACCAACTGCCCACAACGCCTCGCGACGCTCAAGACCAAAACACTCGGTGAAAATTCCGCCTGTTGCCATAGCTTCAAGTTGCGCAAGTGTCAATTCATCAACGCGTCGCACCAAATCTTCGGCTTCAACATAATCACCATGCAACACTCGTTCATCTTCAATCTGTTGTGCAAGACCCGAACCAATTCCGCGAATTGAACTCAGCCCTAAACGCACCGCAAAGCCACCATGGCTTTCTGCACACTCTTCAAGAGTTGCCAGCGCACCAGATGCCAACAGATCTGGCGTACGCACCACGACACCATGTCGGCGCGCGTCTTGCGCCAACGAGTGGGGACTCCAAAAACCCATGGGCTGGGCATTCAAAAGGCCCGCATAAAATGCCGCGGGCTCATACAACTTGAGCCACGACGACGAATACACCAAGTAAGCAAACGACACCGAGTGACTTTCGGGAAATCCGTAATTGGCAAAGGCCGCCATCTTGTCAAAGATTTCATCGGCGATATCGCCAACAATTCCGCGTTCGGCCATACCTTCGTACAAACGCTGGCGCAATAACTGCATGCGTTTTTGACTGCGCTTTGAGCCCATGGCTTGACGTAACTGGTCGGCTTCAGAAGCCGAGAACCCAGCAACATCAATGGCCATCTGCATCAGTTGTTCTTGAAACAGCGGAATCCCCAACGTTTTACCCAAGCTGTTTTCCAGCAATGGATGCAAGTACGTAATGGGTTCTTGACCGTTACGCCGGCGAATATACGGGTGCACCGAACCACCCTGAATCGGTCCTGGGCGAATGAGCGCCACCTCAACAACCAAGTCATAGAACCTTCGTGGTTTCAGCCGTGGCAATGTTGCCATTTGCGCACGTGACTCAATTTGAAAAACACCCACCGTGTCGGCTCGACACAACATCGCATACACATCATCGTCTTGTGGTAATTCCGCTAAATCAATCGTCACGCCTTTGTGTCGCTTCACTAAATCAACTGCACCGTGTAAAGCCGACAACATTCCAAGACCCAACAAGTCAAACTTCACTAAACCAGCCGCAGCGCAATCATCTTTGTCCCACTGCAAAACACTGCGATCTTTCATGCGTCCCCATTCAACGGGACACACTTCAATCACTGGGCGATCGCAAATCACCATTCCACCCGAGTGAATACCAAGATGACGCGGCGCATCTTCAATCTCGGCGGCAAGTTCTAAAACCAATGCCGGAATGGCTTGATCAACACGACCCTCGGGGGTTTTCTCCGGAGAGTTCGCGGCCACATTGCGCCACATATCCATTTGTTTTGACCACGCGTCTTGTTGTCCAGGTGCATATCCAAGAGCCCGCGCCATATCGCGTACCGCCGAACGCGCGCGATAGGTAATCACGTTGGCTACTTGCGCAGTGTGGTGACGCCCGTAGCGGGTGAACACATATTGAATAACTTCTTCACGTCGACCACTCTCAATATCAAGATCAATATCGGGCGGTCCATCACGATCGGGTGACAAGAAACGTTCGAACAACAATCCCAATGACACCGCATCTGCTTTCGTGATGCCGAGCGAATAACACACCGCACTGTTGGCTGCACTTCCGCGACCCTGGCAAAAAATGTCGGAGTCGTTGCAGAACTGCACAATGTCCCACACCACCAAGAAATATCCCGCAAACCCGAGTAGTTCAACAACTTCAAGTTCATGATCAATTGTTTTCCATGCCCGCGCACGAATGCTCAGGTCTTCCCCGCTTTGTGGACGTTCGCCATACCGACGTCGTGCACCTTCTTCGGTCAGTCGTCGTAAAAATTGCATCTCCGTCAAACCATCAGGACACGGATACGGCGGCAACTTTGGTGCCACGAGCGATAAATCAAATGCTGCAGCACGACCAATCTCGGCCGCCAAATCAACAACGCCCGGATAACGCGCAAAGCGCCGTGCCTGTTCAGCACCACTACGTAAATGTGCTGTTGCTGCGGCTGGCAAACAATGATCAATCTCATCAAGACTGCACCGTTGATTCACCGCCGCAATCGCTGTTGCTAATCGTCGCGCCGATGGCGTCGCATAATGAACATTGTTCGTCGCAATGCATTGCACATCGGCCCGCGCTGCGAGTTCGGCCATTGCATCGTTGCGCGCGGTGTCTAGTGGATCACCGTGATCCCACAGTTCAATCAACACACGATCTCGACCAAACGCAGTGATCAGTTTTTGCAGTTCACGTAATGCCGCACTCGGACCATGATCAACCAATGCCGAAGGCACAGCACCCAGCCGACAACCCGTCATCACCCACCAATGACCCGCGCCCACCTCGGCCAGGTCGGGCATTGTGCACCGTGGGTCGCCCTTGCTGCCGGCCAACTGCGCCAAACTCAGTGCCCGTGCCAAACGCGCGTAGCCCGCAGTACCATCAGCCAGCACCACGAGGTGTTGCGGTCCAGCAGATGATTGAACAGTGATTTCGCTACCGAACACTGTCGGCAAGCCCACCACTCGCGCCGCCTCGGCAAAACGCACCACGCCATACAGCCCGTTGTGATCGGTCACCGCCAAAGCAGTCAGACCCAAACGATGTGCCTCTTCGGCTAACTCTTCTGGGTGCGATGCTCCGTCCAGAAATGAAAAATTCGAATGGCAGTGCAGTTCGGCGTACGGCACAACAGGTCGCGGCGTACCGCCGGTGGGAGTGCGATCAGGTTCGGGCGCAACTATCGGGTCTCGGGCCGGTCGAACAACAGGTTGTTGCGGCGAAGACTGGGGTTGACGCCCCGATAAACGGGCTTCCAGTTCAGACCAAGTTGTTGGCCCTTGCATTCCCCATGTCGACCCCATATCGATAGGCTAGCGAACATATGTTCGTATGCCAAGAGGAATGTTTAGCCAGCCGTTTTAGGCGAGGGCCTGCATCACGTCGGCGATCAGGTCGTCGGGGTGCTCGAGCCCGCAACTCATCCGCACGGTTCCCGGAGTAATACCGCTGTCGGCAAGTTCTTCGGGGGTCATGCCAGCGTGAGTCGTCGAAGCTGGGTGCGTCACCAAAGTCTCGGGGCCACCCATCGATGTTGCGGCGTGACACAACTTCACCGACCGCACGAACTTGGCGCCGGCATCAAGCCCGCCTGCCAATTCAAACGACAACACGCCACCGTGCATGCGGTACTGGCGTGACGCCAATTCAAATTGTGGATGAGATTCAAGACCCGGATGCCGCACCGAAAGAACTGCTGGCTGCGCTTCAAGTGCACGACCAATCGCAACAGCGTTCGCACCTTGTTGACGCAAACGCGGCCCAAGTGTGCGCAAACCGCGCAAACCGTTCAATGCATCAAACGGCGATGCACATGCACCTTGCAGAACTGCAAAGCCCCACAACGCGTCAATGAGATCGCTCTCGCCAGCGACAACACCAAGAGTTGCGTCGTTATGGCCAGCCATTGCTTTGGTTGCTGAATGCAAAACCAAATTCACACCGTGATCAAGCGGACGTGAACCAAGTGGTGTCGACAACGTCGAATCCACAACAGTTATTGGGCCTTTGATTGAACCCAAGTCATCAAGATCAACAATGTCGAGCAACGGATTCGCTGGTGTTTCGGCAAACACCATCATTGTTCGACCTGAAATCACTGCTTCAGCAAATGCACCGAGCTTCGTGCCGTCAACAAACGTGACATCAATACCGAATCGTGGACACACGCCGGCGAGTAACTGCATCGTGCCGCCGTACAACTGCTTTTGCGCAACGATGTGATCGCCCTTTGAACACAAACCAAGAATGACACCCGCAATTGCGCCCATTCCAGATGCATACGCACGTGCTGCTTCGGCACCTTCAAGTTCAGCCACTGCACTTTCAAAAGCTTGCACTGTTGGATTGCCATGACGACCGTAAAACTTGCCAGCCTTGGTTGAGTGCGCCATCTTGCGACCTTCTTCAAGCGAACCCATCTCATAGGTCGTTGAAGCGAACATGACTGGAGCCATCGAGATCTGGTCGTCGGGGCGACCCGCACTAATGGCCAGGGTCTCGGGCTGAAGTTCGGATGGTTCGTGATTCGGCAAAGAGTGTGCAGGAGTGTTCGATGATGTGTTCATGGTGATTCCGAGTGTTGAAAGCACCCCTAGTCAACCATCATTCGGCTGGTCAACGAACCTGATTTGCCCATGAATCACCGATTTATCTGGGCCTCAGCAGAAAGTTTTGGTCAAGACAAACAAACCTTCAAGAAAAGTGCAACGTGTCGTCTTTTAATTACTCACTACCCATGACAACAAATAGTGCTCAAGTTCTGGGCACTACCTACCGATAAAGGCGATAACTGTCATGACACTTATAGAGACCCACTTCCCCGGATTAACCGAATCGAGACTCCGTCCCACTGTGGCCGGTGCTATCGAACAACGCCCCGAAGGCGAATCAACCCCTCGGGCTTTGGTGACCCTGATCCACAACTCCGACCGTCGTTCGGTCGAAGCCGCCCTACAGCGCATCGGCTATGTCGTGCGTGCAACCAACGATCACACTGCTGCCGAAGTCATGCTTCGTTCATTTGCCCCTGATCTGTTAGTGATTGACGCACGAGATGCCTACCCGCTTCCGAACAACCTCATGACTCAGGTGCGACGTTGCCCCGAGATCTACATCATCGTTGTTGGTGCTAACTCTGATGACCAACGCATGACCGTGCTACGCAATGGTGCCGACCACGCTTTACCCATCGATGTCTCCCCCGATGAAGTTGCCGTACGGTGCCAGGCATTGATGCGTCGTTCACGCCAGTTCACTCAAATCATCACGACTAATGGCCAGCCGAAGAACCTCTATTTCGGCCCGCTTGATGTCGATCTTGGCCGACGTGAAATTCGCCTGAATCGTTATCCCATCACCGCAACACGTCTTGAGTTTGATCTGTTCTCACAATTGTGTCTCCGCCCACTTGAAGTGTGCAGCCGTGTTGAATTACTGGAAAGTGTCTGGGGACCTCACTGGGTTGGTGACACGCATGTTGTTGACGTTCACTTGTCAAACTTGCGACGCAAGCTCAACGAACGGGCTCCCGAGTTGCGTTTCATGCACACGGTTCGTGGCATCGGTTTCCGTTTAGCCGATGACCTCTTGCAATTGGCTCAGCACGACCTAGCGTCGTCACGCATGCTCGAAGCCCACACCGCATAATTCGTCAGGCATACTCGGCGGTCAGCCACCACTTCCCGGCCGCCACTTCAGCAAGATACGCACACTGCCCGTTGGGCTGTTCGACCACCAACTGGAATCGAGCAGCCCGACGAGCGCGGTGATCCCACCAACGTTCATCAACGGGCCACGGTCCGGCCCACGCCACGATGCGATAAGAATGACCGCGCTGCACCAATGTTTCTGGAGTCGCACTCATCAGTCCGCGACCATTCACTGCAACGGCACGACCATGAACATCAACGACTTCGACAAGTAACGGTTGATGATGCACAACTGCTGGCGCAGGCGCTGGCAACGAACCGGGCCATTCTGCGGCGTCATCGTCTGGTCGCAGAACTAACTGTTGACCAACGCCTCCAGAGTCGGCGCTGCCAATATCGGCATAACACATCATCTCGTACACCTCACGCGGGTCGCGTCCACCTCGCCACGAAGCAACGGTGACACTTTGCGGACCTAACAAACCAATCACACGCGTGATTGCCCGTGTTGCATTGTCGTCGGCCTCTGATCGCCCACCCCAAAAACCAACTTGAGTACCAGCATCAGAACGAATGTCAATGGGTGTCACTCGTAACAAAGTGACGCCCGCAGTTGGTGGTTCGGCGCCATTGATCCAACCATCAAGTTGCCAACGCACTCGATCGAGCAAAGTTGACGAACGCATTCCTTCGGCTCGATACCAAACGCGTTGCGAACTTTCGCCATGTTCACTCTCGGCTTCAACTTGTACGCGCGTACACACTTGGCCGCGTTCATGAAAGTAGCCACCCAATTCATCGGTAAGTGCTTTAGCGGCAAAGACCAACATGTCAAGTTGCGACAACGGATCGTCAAAGACTCGAGCCATTGTTAAATCGGGTGGTGGCGGAATCGTTGATGGCGGGGTGTCGTCGGTGCCGCTTGCCAAGCGATGCAGAGTTTCACCAATCGCACCGAATCGCCCCACTAAATCGGTCACTGACAAGCGAGCAATATCACCAAGTTGTCGCAAACCAAGTCGTTCAAGAAGATCAACTAAGTCCGGGGGACATCCCGCGACTGCCGTTAAAACTTTCACCGCATACGGCGCCAGAAATTCGGCAGTCGCTTGCATACCAGGCTGAATCACAACTGGTTCACCACGACGCGACGATGAACGTGCTGCCAATGTTGCAGCAACACGACCGTCGGCAATACCAATACCTAGACCTCCACCAGCAGTCATGACCTCATCAACATCGAGTCCGTGGCTCGCGTGAGATAAACCTTCTCGCGCCAACGCCAGCAGGCGAACTGCCAATGCATCATCGCCACCGACATAACGCGATGGCCCACGCGTTGCTAACAACAATGAGCCAGGACTTTCGACATCAATCAACGGAACCAATGCGCCAATTGATTGCACTACTGGTTCATACATGCGCGCATCGCGATCGGCGTTATAAGGAACGATCACTAAGTGCGGACACGCACCCTGGGCTTGCCGACGACGTTGTCCGGGGCGAACTCCTTCACGCCAAGCCAACGGCGAGCATGACAAGACTCTCTGGGCGTGAAAAACAGCAAGCGGTTGTTTCGTTCCAAAAGTTTCGGGTTCGTACAAAATTGCCGCAGTGATTGGCCACGCCGGAGTATGTAAAACCGCACATCGTGGTGGTTGAACAGTTGTCATCGATCACCCGACGCGACGTAAAGGAATGACAACACCAGTGTTCTCTACCGTCGTTGTTGGCATCGTTGCTGTCATCGTTGCAACTGGGCTCAGTTGTCCGTGATGATCGGGCAACCACACCTGATGCTCGGTCGGGCGCGCTCGTCGGCGACCATCAAGTTGCAATAACACTTGTCGCCGTTGCAGGTGGCCATAGCCAAGACCAACACCTTGCCATTGCTGAGTCGTTGCTGTGAGTCGAACATCGGCCGATAGCGAACTTGTCAACGATTTCGCTGCACCTACAACAACCAAAACACCACCCCGCGATTGCACGCGCGTTTGCAAATGCCGCAATAATGATGTCGATAACGAGTTCACAACATGCTGAGCCAGCAACAACACATCGACACCATCAACTAAAGCCGACAACACTGCAGCCGCATCGGTCTGCTGACCAGGGGCCGATGAAGCACCCGTTGGGTCGGCCACAAAAACTGTGCGTTCAAGTGCAACACCTAAGTCGGCGGCTGCCTGCACTCCACAACTCGGCAGACCCACAACTCCGGCCCATGAACCCGCTTGAGTTGGGGCCACCAAAACCGCCAAGGCACACGACATCGCCGCCGAACCCACGCAGGCAACCGTGTGCCCACGCGTCAGAGCAAGCGGTGCTGGATCTGCAGAACTCAACCCAAAGAGCGGTGCCAAAGCTTGGTGGACAGGCAAGAGGCGCTCGCGCGCCAGCGTCATTTCAGACAGGGTCATTTCAGAGAGCGGGCCCGAGAGCGAATTCGGTATAGACGACCGGAGAACCGTGGACATGCCTCCGACTATAGCGAACAGGTGTTCGTAAGTTTCAGGCGCGTTTTTTCTTCACCTTGTCAAGGAACTCGATGAAACCCCGGGCGCCATGAGCGAAATGATCAGCTCCCATGTCGTGGGCGTGCTTCTCGTCCCGAATGCCACCCCCGCCGAGTACAACTGGAACATTGGGTCCAATGGCTGCCCGCAACGCCGCAACAGTCGCCGTGGCTGAGGCTTCTGATTCTTCCGAGGTCACGCTGACCCCAACCGCAACCAAGTCAGGCATCTTGCCAGCGGCATACACAAACGATTCAGCTGGGGTGTCGCCACCAAGGTCAAGTACTTCCCAGCCCTGCAAACGCAACAAGTCACCCAACATGGCCAAGGCCAAGACATGACGTTCACCCGTCGACCCACCAATCAAAATCTGGCCCCGTCGTCGACCCCGCTTGAAGCACCGCGGGCTTAACTGACCAATCAAACGGGCCGTAATCGCACTGGCTTGGTGTTCGACCGCGATATCAATCTCGCCAGCGGCCCACCTCGCACCGATATCTGCCAGCGTGGGCGACAAAATTTCGAGATACACGCGTTCAACATCGGCACCCGAATCAATGGCTCGCTTTAAAACTTCCCACGACCCACTCGAGTCACCGGCGACCAAACATCGTTCAAGTTCACGAACATAATTTGCGGTCCGGCGTGGATCGCCCGATGCAGTTGCAGAAGTTTTGGGTCGGTTCTTTTCTTCTTGGAACTGTTGAAGTGCTTCACGCGGAATATGCCACACACCGCCGACTTGATAGCCCTCTAATCGACGACTCTTCACATAGCGATAGGCCGTCATGTAGCTCACACCCAGGACATCTTTGACCTCATCAAGCGTCAGTACATTTGCGTCCACTGCCACAGGCTAAATGCGCATCACCATGTGTGCGAGGTTATGCCGTCACAAATACGCCCAAATCTCGGGACTTTTGGGTCTATTGAGCGGTCAACCTGGCGCGAGCGGCCCGACTGCGCTCAACGAGATGCGCTGGTACTCGACTGTCAATCACCACTCCGCCTTCTGCAGGCGCACTACTTGCGGCCGGCGCTTCTTCGGCGGCAACAAGATCTTCAAAAGCTGGCGGAACCATTCCGGGCTTCCAGTATTGATACAAATCGCGAACAATGTCCTGTAAACCCTCCGAGTCAAAGCCCTTGGCGAGGTCGACAGTGATCATGTTCTGGTACACATGCACGCCTGCCACCCGACCAGTGGCAAAAAGGCGTCGAGCCAATTCGGCCGACGGGGTGATTGACGAAACAGCGTGCGCATTGGTGTCAGATGACAAGAAACTTTCGTGACCCATGCCCGACAGACTGCGATTGGCCTCAAACCGGACGATTCCGGAGCGACGACTTTGCTTTTCAACGACGACAACAGGCTGACCCATACGACAACCTTAGTTCGCACGCGGTACGGTCACAGCACTGTCTCTATTTCCATCTAAAATTTCACTTGTCGCACAGGAGCACCAGAACATGTCTCAACCCACACTCGAGCAATTCCAGGCCGACGCCCTCGCCTTTTTAGAGGCCAATGCCCCACGCAAAGAGGCTGAAAAGAAATTCGTCTGGGGCGAAGGGGCCGACAAGGTCTCAATGTTTGAAGAGAAGGATCGCAAAGCCGAAAAACTTGACGTCGCTGAGGCGTGCGCGTGGCGGCAAAAGAAGTTTGATGCGGGCTTCGGGTACGTCTTCGGATCCCAACAATACGGTGGTCGCGACTTACCAATTGCGTACTCACGCGCCTACGAAGCACTCGAAGCAAAGTACGAAATACCCAATCAAAGTTGCTTCACCATCGGGCTCGGCATGGTGGCCCCAACCATCGTTGACCATGGTTCAGATATCGCTCGCGACCTGTACGTGCGCAAGATGTACCGCGGCGACATCGTTGGTTGTCAATTGTTCAGCGAGCCTGGTGCTGGCAGTGACCTCGCCAACCTCAGCACAAAGGCCGAGCGCGATGGCGATGAATGGATCATCACTGGCCAGAAGGTTTGGACAAGCGGCGCGCATTACAGCGACATCGGCGAAATTATTGCTCGCACCGATTTTGATATGCCCAAGCACAAAGGACTCACTGGTTTCATCGTTGATATGCATGCACCAGGTGTTGAAATTCGTCCATTACGCCAGATGACCGGTGGAGCAAGCTTCAACGAAGTGTTCTTTACCGAAGTTCGCGTTCGTGACGATCATCGACTTGGTGACATCAACAATGGTTGGAATGTTGCTTTGACAACTCTCATGAACGAACGTGCGGCAATTGGTGCGGGCGGAGGTGGCGGTGGCATGTTCACTCGCGTCATCGAAATGGTGAAGTTCTACGGCTTAAACAACGACCCGGTCGTGCGTGATGAGCTCGCCAAGATCATCATCCATAACCGAGTCGCCAACTTCAACAATCAACGCGCGATGGACAAAATTAAGTCGGGTCAAATGCCCGGACCTGAAATGAGCATTGCCAAGCTTGCCGGTACCGCCAACATGATGCGTCTCGGTGATTTTGTGTCCATGGTGCTCGGACCAAAACTGATCGCCGACAGTGGCGAATGGGGCACGTATGCATGGAATCAATTGATTCTCGGAACTCCTGGCGGACGTATCGCCGGTGGCTCTGACGAAATCATGCGCAACATCGTTGCCGAGCGCGTTTTGGGAATGCCCAAAGATCCAGGCATTGATAGCAAGAGTGCCTTCAACGACCTCAAGAAGTAACAACTAAAACAAGGTTGGCGAAGCGTTGCGCTCGATGCGCGGAGTCCCGGGCCACGGCACAAAATTATCCATGAAGGCCCAACTCTTGCGATGAATCGCCGATGGACCATGCCCTTGCAACGCGGTGCGGTGCCAGTGACATGGATACCCCTTATTGGTGTCAAGACTCCACAACGGGTAATCAACCGAGAGTTCTCGCATCAATCGATCGCGTGTCACCTTGGCCAAAATTGATGCCGCGGCGATCGACAAAACTGATGTATCGCCCTTGACTTGCATCACAACTTTCGGAATGAGTGGTGTCACAAAATCCCAACTGCCGTCAACAACCGCTGCATCGGGAACAACTGAAAGTTGAGCAAGCGCCCGTTGCGTTGCTAAGCGTTGCGCATCAGCCATTCCTAACGCATCACATTCAACATGCGATGCGTAACCAACCGACCACGAGGTACACCACGAAGCAACCGTGTCAAACATCGCCTCACGCGATTTTTCGGTGATTGATTTTGAGTCGCGCACACCAGCAAGATCGCCCGACAATGGAAGGATCGCCATTCCAACGGCAAGCGGACCTGCCCATGCGCCCTTGCCCACTTCGTCCACTCCAACGATGATGCGATGCCCAGCGTCGTGAAGCGACTGCTCAAGATCTCGAGTCGGTACTTTTGCCGACGCGCGAGATGCCATCAGACCAACCGCAATCCCGGAGTTCCTGAGACGACTTTGCCAATCACAACAAATGGTGAACCTGGAGCGGTTAAACCAGCAACTGCTGAAGGATCAACGGCAGCAAGCAATCCACCCGAAGTCTGCGGATCAAACGCAACGATGTCATAGGCAACGTCAACACTATCGGCCAGTGTCACGCGAGTTCCGACTGCAGTTCGATTGCGGGCGTCTCCCCCAGTTCGAACGCCACGTTGCACTGCTTCAAGCACACCTGGGTATACCGGCAACTTCGCAGTATTGATTTCAAAAGTGCAACCCGATCGTTCAGCCATTTCCCATCCGTGACCGGCAAGTGCAAATCCCGTCACGTCAGTCACTGCATGAACACCAGTGCTTGCTTGCAAACGTTCACTCGCATCACGATTCAATTGACGCATTCCGGCAATCGCTGTTGCTTTGTCAGAGTCAGACCCACCAGCGAGGGCGACGCCGGTGCCAAGTGGTTTAGACAGAAGCAATACATCGCCGTCGCGGGCTCCACCCTTCGTGAAAATACGATCAGGGTGCACAGTGCCTTGAACCGCTAATCCGAAAATTGGTTCGGGGTTACGAATGGTGTGCCCGCCGGCAACTGATCCACCAGCTTGGGCCATGACATCTGAAGCCGCAGCAAAAATCGCAACAATCGCTTCACGCGGAAAGTTTTCGGGGAAAGCAGCCACGTTGACCGCCATCAATACTTTTCCACCCATCGCATACACATCGCTACACGCATTCGCGGCAGCGATTGCCCCAAAGTCTGATGGGTCATCAACAAGCGGCGGGAAAAAGTCGGTCGTGCTCACAAGAGCGATGTCGTCACTCACTTTGTAGACGGCTGCATCGTCAAAAGGCGCAAGACCAATCAGTAGCGACGGATCAACCGATGCAGGAAGCTCGTTGACGAGTCCAGCAAGTAGGTCTTTGCCCCACTTAGCAGCGCATCCACCACAACTGGTCCACTCGGTCAACCGCAAAGGCTTTCCTTCAAACATTATTTCGGCCATAGAGCGAGCCTAGAGTGTCGAGATGTTCATCGTTGGTCCGTATGAATTCACGCGTGAAGATGCCAGAAATACTCTGCTGACCGCGCCGAAGATATTGGCGCACATGTCCGAGGGACGCAACGGAGCCATCGACCACCTGCAGACCTATGTCAGCCAACTTCTTGACGGTCGCGATATTGACCACATGCCCGATGACGAGATCACCTCCACTCTGCCAACTGTCTGGGCCGCACTTTCTGGCGCAACTCCAACGCTGCGGGCGCTCGGGCATATTCCCACTGCGCAGACTGGCACTTTGTTGCAACTCAATGCCTCGAACGGTGGAGTGCCCAAGAAAGCAATTGATGCCGCATACATCGGCTGGAAAGGCGTTGAGGGAGACCGCCAAACGACACGCAAACATCACGGCCGTCCATTTCAAGCTTTGTCCCTGTGGTCGGCCGAGGTGATGGAAGCGTTGCGTTCAGAAGGTCATCACATTTTCCCGGGTTCGGCTGGCGAAAACATCACGGTCAGCGGACTCAACTGGAGCGATGTACGACCGGGAACACGAGTGCGAATTGGCGAGGTGTTGTGCGATATCTCGTCGTATGCCGTGCCCTGCAAACAATTAGCCGATTTGTTTGTCGATCGAGATTTCAATCGCATTCATCACGATCGTGATCTTAAGAATAGAACTGCGAGTTGTCGGGTGTACGCAACGGTGGTTGAACGTGGCGAAATTGCCCCTGGCGATCCCATCACCTTCGAGCCTTAACCCACTGACGTTTAGAGAAGGCGCAACAATTCGGCCAACGGCTCGCGGAAATCGCGAGTCGGCGCATAACCAGCCTCACGCAACGCCTTGTTATCGAGCACGCTGTTAGCCGGACGTTGAGCCGGACGAGGTGGCAGCAGTTCAGCGGTGGTAATCGGGTGCACCATGCCAGGATCTTTACCCATCAAGCGCACAATCTCTTGCACGAATTCGTACCAACTCACCGCACCTTGATTGGTGCCATGGAAGATTCCGTCGCGACGATCGACTGCCAGACGATGCAACAGCGGAGCAAGATCAGAAGTAAACGTTGGATGCCCGATCTGATCGCTCACAAACGACAACGAGTCACGCTCTTGTGCCAACTTGTGCACGGTCTTGACCATGTTGTTGCCGTACAAGCCACACACCCACGACGTCCGCACAACTGCAACACCCGAACCATTGGCTAGTGCCTCAAGTTCGCCGGCCAATTTGGTGCTCCCATACACACTTTGCGGATTCGGAGTATCGGTTTCGACATACGGCCCAATTTTGGTTCCGTCGAAGACATAATCGGTGCTGATGTGCACTAAGTGTGCGCCGACTGCATTGCTTGCTTCGGCCACCCATCGCACTGCAGTTCCATTGACCAACAATGCAGTGTCGGCATTGTCTTCACAAGCATCGACTGCGGTAAAGGCAGCGCAGTTAATGACCGCGTCTGGGCGAACCGTCACCAATGCTTCGTGAACTGCCTCGCGACTTGTGATATCAACGGTGTCGATGTCGATTCCGACTGCTTCGTCACCAGCGGCTGCAATCACTCGCATCAGGTCTTGACCGAGTTGACCGTTTGCTCCAGTAACGAGAATTTTCATAACTACGAGTTAATCACAGACCAGCGCGAGCTTTAAGCGGTTCCCACCAAGCACGGTTATTGCGATACCACTCGACGGTTTCAGCAAGTGAGTCTTCGAATGTCCGACTGAGCTTCCAGCCGAGCGCGGAAACCTTGTCAATGTACACCGAGTAACGGCGGTCGTGTCCAAGCCGGTCGGCAACTGGTGTGATTGAACTTTCGTCACGTCCACACAATTCAAGCAAGCGATAGGTGATTTCACGGTTAGTGATTTCATTATGTGCACCAATGTTGTACACCTGACCGACTTCACCTTTTTGCAGCACTAGATGAGCAGCAATGTTGTGGTCTTCAACATGAATCCAGTCGCGTACGTTTCCACCATCGCCGTACAACGGAACTTTCTTACCGTCAAGCAAGTTGGTCGTGAACAACGGGATCAATTTTTCAGGAAACTGGTACGGACCAAAATTGTTTGAGCAACGCGTTACCACGACTGGCAATCCATGTGTCGTCACGTATGACAGAGCAATCAAATCACTTGAAGCCTTTGACGCCGAATACGGCGAACGTGGGCACAAAATGTCGGTTTCAGAAAATGAACCTTCATCAATGCTTCCATAAACCTCGTCGGTCGAAATATGCAAGAAACGTTGCACTTCAACTTGGCGGGCAACGTCACACATCACATTTGTGCCGTAAGCATTCGTTCGCACAAAGGCGTACGGATCAATGATTGAACGATCAACGTGACTTTCAGCAGCAAAGTGCACCACGCCCTCGTGACCCTTCATCGCTGCGAGCACCACGTCGGCATCACAAATATCGCCCTGCACAAACTTGCATCGCTTGTCATCAATGAGGTCATTGATGCTTTCTAAGTTGCCGGCGTAGGTGAGTTTGTCGTAAATGGTGACGGTGTCATCACTATTCGCCAACAGCCAACGCACATAATTTGAACCAATAAATCCGGCAGCTCCGGTCACAAATAACTTCATGTCAGGTCCTCATTGGCCAATAGGGGCGACGTGCTGCAGGCAAGTCGGCACGCAGCGGATTTGTTCGGTCACGTTCGCTCATAATCGGGTCGGCGACTCCCCAATCAGCGCCAATCACGGGGTCATTCCACGCCACACCAAGTTCATCGGCGGGGTTGTAATAACCATCAACGAGATAGGTCATCACAACATCGGTGAGCGCCGAGAAGCCATGAGCAACGCCCGGTGGAATGTACACGCCAATGTGATTTTCGCCGCTGATCTCGAGCACCTGTGTTGCGCCATCGGTTGGGCCACCTTCGCGCAGGTCATGCAAGACCACGCGAATTGTGCCGACTGGCGTGTACCAATAGTCAGACTGATGCATGTGGTAGTGCAAACCAACCAAAGCACCGGCTTGCTTATTTGAACGGTTGCCCTGAATCATTTCACGGCCGTTCGGAAACCATTCACGACGGTATGTCTCGATGAAAAGTCCACGCTGGTCACCGTGGATTGTTGGTTCAACAATCCAAACGCCGTCAATCTTGTCGCTTGCTGTCACTTTGGGCATGTCATTACTCCGTATCAATTTGGCAATGATCGCCAATCATTAAGCGCAAAGCGCGTGGACGTTTTTGCGAACGAATCACTTCTGCTTCACGCCCAATCAAACTGTCTTCAAGACGCGTGATATCAATGATGCGACTGCGCTCCATGATGACCGAGTGTTCAACTTCACTATTGACTACTTCGCAACCGTTTCCGATAGCTGTGAATGGTCCGATGAAACTGTCAATAATGCGGGCGTCTTTGCCAATCACTAATGGGCCACGCAATGTTGAGTTGCGCACAACTGCGCCGGCTTCAACGACAACTCGTCCGTCAAGCGTAGATGCCTCATCAACGTCTCCGTCAACTCGCGGTTCAATCACTTCGAGCAACAGACGATTGGCCTCGAGCAATGGAGTCAATTTGCCAGTGTCAATCCACCAGCCAGTCAACAATTCTTGACGCACAATTTTGCCCTGATCAACCAACCATTGAATTGCGTCAGTGATTTCAAGTTCTCCACGTGGCGAGGGCGCAATCGCGCGCACAGCATCATTAATGGTGCGGTCAAATAAGTACACGCCAACGAGCGCAAGGTCGGTCGGTGGGTTTTCTGGCTTTTCAACCAAACGAATCACATTTCCGGCAGCGTCAAGTTCGGCAATACCGAAACGATGCGGATCAGGAACTTTCTTCAGAAGAATTTGTGCTGTCGGCGGTTCACTGCTGAGACGCGCCGATTCAAAGGCGTGTACGAAAGCACCAAGATCTTGTTCGAGCAAGTTGTCACCGAGGTACATCACAAAATCATCGTCACCCAAGAAGTCGGCGGCGATCAAAACGCAGTGCGCAAGACCGAGCGGTTCGTCTTGCGGAATGAAAGTGATCTTGGCGCCCCACTGGCGGCCGTCACCAAGTGCCCCCATAACTTCGACCCGGGTGTCGCCAACAATGACGCCAATTTCAGTGATGCCAGCCGAGACCATGGCCTCGATTCCGTAAAACAAAATGGGTTTGTTGGCGACGGGCACCAACTGCTTGGCACTGGTGTGTGTGATGGGCCGCAACCGGGTTCCAGCACCACCAGCCAATATCAGAGCTTTCATTTTATGCAAACCTCTTGGGATCAATCTGGTCGGGTCTGACCGTGCTTCTATTCTGCCATCTGACAGTGGTTCCCCGACGGTCTAGTACGTCACCCGACGGGCGGAGGTCCGGCCGTTCCTGCGAAATACGCCAAAACCGCCCCGGCGTTGGCACCAAGAACCAACACATCTTTGCCGTCAACTGTTTCGGGCAATACCGATAACGGATACCGCTGCACACCACCTGAAGCGAGAGGCCTGAGATACTCCGCAGTTTCGATCAAGTTCAGACCAGGGTCAACGGTGAGCGAATTCACCGCAGCGTTGATGAGTTCACTTGTTCGCATCGGATTAGATGACGTCTGTTGAATGGCCTTTGAAATCGCCGCTTGCAAAAAGACTTGTTGGCGTTCGATACGTCCAAGGTCTGCTCGACCGTCAACATCCCATGCGTCATCACGAAAGACTTCGTAGTAGCGACTGCGCGCATATGCCAACGATTGATACTGGTCAAGTGTGTAACAGCCAGGCGTCGGAACATTCAGCCCTGTGTTGATATCGCGCGTCGGATACTCAAAACAAATATCTACACCACCCAACGCGTTGACGATGTTCTTGAACGAGGTGAAGTCAACTTCGATGTAATGGTTGAGCGGAATCCCCAGGCTTCCTTGAATCGTATTCACCAATACATCAGCACCGTATGAATACGCCGAGTTCAAACGGTCCTTGCCATATCCAGGAATATCGATCCACAAGTCGCGTGGCACCGACATGATTGAAGCGGTACCTAATGCGTTGTCGACGTGCATGATCATCACTGTGTCTGAACGTCGACCACCAGCCTCATTGGTACTTCCAATTCCGCCATAGTCGGGACTGTTGGGGTCGGCGGTTTCGCGGGTGTCGCTTCCGACTAACAGGTAGTTGACAAATGGCCCCGATTTGTCGTTCAAAATCCCGCCAAGTTCATTTGCTCGATTGACATTTGCTTCTTGCTGCTTTGTCGCAATCACGAGGCCGATGGCCGTCAAGGCAACGAATACTGCGCCAATTGTCAGAGTGTTGATTTGCGGAAACAATGTGCGCCGGCGTCGAGCAGTTGGACGCGGCGAGGACATGCCTTAGAAACTATTCGCCTGGTGCCCCTCAGGCTTGTCATACCTACCAACTGATCACGAACGCAGGTGAACAATGTCGCCGATATCGAGGCGTTGCGTGACCCCGCACGAATCAAGCACAACGAGTCGCCCATCAACTTCAACGTCTAATGCCCTACCTTCAATAAATTCACCCGATGGCAATTCGATTCGCACCGCTCGGCGCAGAGTTGACAATTTGGTGCGGTAACGCTCGTGCAATTGTTCGGGCGTTAAATCAAGCAACCGATCAAGTGCCACTAAAAGCGCTTTCACGACTGCATCTCGCGCAATCTCAATCGATGCGAAAGTCTGCAAACATGCCGCACCCTCAGGAGCCCAACCAACATTGAGTCCCAAACCCACCACCACAAATTCGGGGGCAACATACGACTCAACCTCAGTCATCAATTGTTTGATTGGTCCAGCAACCGACAAGATGCCCGCCAATTTTTGCCCATCGACCAATAAATCATTGGGCCATTTGACGTCAACTTTGATTTTTCCTCCGGCCGAGGCCACAACTGTTTCACTTGCTGCTGCCGCGGCCAACGCCACTGCGTGCGTGAGAGCATGAGGAAAACGTGGCACGTCGCGCAACAACAAGCTCACGAGCAAGTTGGCCCCTTCTGGGGCCACCCACGTGCGGTCTAAGCGCCCCCGACCCGCCGACTGGTAATCGGTGACTAAAGCAACCCGACTTGGTGCTCCGGCGCGCCCAGCCTCGAGGAGGTCGTCGTTCGTACTTCCAGTCGTCGCCAACCAGCGAACTTGCCAAGAATCGGGAAATTTTCCGATATTTTCGCCAAAAATCGGCTCCCCAGGCAAGTTCTCGTCATTTGAGGTGGCGAAAGGGGTGTCCATCAGACCAACATTGTCACTTGTGTCGACTAAACCCCTTACGAAGATCCTGATTGCCAACCGCGGAGAGATCGCAGTCCGCGTCATCCGAGCCGCTCGAGAGATGGGAATCGCCACCGTGGCGGTGTATTCCGAACTCGATCGCAATGCACTTCACGTCCGTCTAGCCGACGAGGCCTACGCCTTGGGTGGTCAAACCGCAGCCGAGAGTTACCTCAACACCGAAGCCATTCTTCATGCCATTCGTCAGAGTGGCGCCGACGGAGTTCACCCCGGTTACGGCTTCTTCAGTGAGAACGCCGACTTTGCTGACGCAATTTCCAATATGGGCGTTGCCTTCATCGGGCCCCCAGGCGATGCAATTCGTGAAATGGGCGACAAAGTTTCAAGTCGTCGAGCAGCTTTGCGCGGCGGTTGCCCCATTGTTCCGGGCACCACCGATTTCGTCACAACTGCTGATGAAATCAAGACGTTCGGCGCCGACTTTGGTTATCCCATCGCTATCAAGGCTGCCTTTGG
>CAMDCI010000010.1 GCA_945889715.1 Bifidobacterium breve
GAGGCGATGGTCGCCGCCGACTTGCAGCGCCGAGTGGAAAACACCATTCGTCAGTTCCAGTCGCAAGGCATCAACATCGATCAGTGGATGCAAGCAACCGGTCAAGATGCTCAGTCATTCGTTGAAGGTTTGCGCCCGCAAAGCCAAAAAGCCGTCAAGGTTGACCTGGCACTGCGCGCAGTTGTCAAAGCCGAAAGCCTCGACGCCACCGAAGACGAAATTGAACGTGAATTCGAATCAATGGCCGATCGCACAAACGAACAAGCCGTTCGCGAACATCAGATGGCCGGTTCTCCAAAGAACAAGAAGATTCGCTTCATCAGCGTCGATCAAGTCCGTGCGGCATACCAAGCCAATGACGCAGTCGTTGATTTGGCGGCCGAAATCAGCAAGTCGAAGGCTCTTGACTGGTTGATCCACCGCGTTGAATACGTCGACCCCAGCGGCAAGACTCTTGACAGCGATGTAGTCATTGGTCACTCAGAGGCCGACCACAATCATGATCACGATCACGCAGAGCACGATCATTCAGAGCATGATCATTCAGAACACGATCATTCAGACAAAGATCAATCAGAAAAAGACTGATAGGAACACCATGGACCTCGAAGCAATCAACTATTACGTTCCGACAGTGGTCGAACAGACCAGCCGTGGCGAGCGCGCCTACGACTTGTACAGCCGTTTGCTCAAGGAAAACATTCTTTTCATTGGCACGCCGATCGATGACACCATCGCCAACTTGGTATGCGCTCAGTTGATTCACCTTGAGAGTGAAAACCCCGACAAGGACATCAATATCTACATCAATAGCCCTGGCGGAGACATCACGGCTTTGTTCGCGATTTACGACACGATGCAGTTCATTAAGAACGACATCGCCACCATTTGTCTTGGTCAAGCAGCAAGTGCTGCTGCGGTCTTGTTGGCTGCTGGGACTAAGGGCAAGCGCCTTGCTCTTCCACACAGCCGCGTGTTGTTACACCAGCCGTACGGTCAAGTTGGATACGGCCAAGTCACCGATCTTGAAATCGCTGCTAAAGAAATTTTCCGGATGCGTGACATCCTTGAAGAAATCTTGTCGGACCACACTGGTCAGCCCCGTGAACGCATTCGCACTGACACCGATCGTGACTTTGTCATGGAAGCTAGCGAGGCTTTGGCATACGGAATCATCGACGATGTCATCTCATCACGATCTGCTGTCGATCGCACTGGTCCGATTCGTTGATCAGCGGTGGTTGTGCCTGGTAGCCAGTGGGCATCCAACCACTGAAGCACCCAAATGTGTAAGGCTGTGAGGCGAAAGGTTGGGTAGTCGTGGCAAAGTTTGGTGACACAGGCGAGATCGTCAAGTGCTCGTTTTGCGGTAAGTCGCAAAAACAAGTCAAGAAAGTTATTGCCGGACCTGGCGTTTACATTTGCGACGAGTGCATTGACCTCTGCAACGAAATCATCGAAGAAGAAGTTGGCGAAGCCAGTGACCTTCGCCTTGAAGAACTTCCCAAGCCGCGCGAAATTTCATCGTTCCTTGACGAGTATGTCGTCGGACAAGATCGGGCGAAAAAAGTTTTGGCCGTAGCGGTCTACAACCACTATCGCCGTCTGCAATACCAAAAAGAAACTGGCATCGCGCGTCGCGATGAAGTTGAGTTGGCTAAGAGCAACATTTTGTTACTTGGTCCAACCGGATGTGGCAAGACTCACCTCGCGCAAACATTGGCCCGCATGCTCAATGTCCCGTTCGCTATTGCTGATGCAACAGCATTGACCGAAGCTGGATACGTCGGTGAAGACGTTGAAAACATTTTGCTCAAACTGATTCAAGCCGCTGACTTTGACGTGAAGAAAGCCGAAACCGGCATTATCTACATTGACGAAATCGACAAAGTGGCGCGTAAGAGCGAGAACCCGTCAATCACTCGCGATGTGTCGGGCGAAGGCGTGCAGCAAGCTCTCTTGAAGATCCTTGAAGGAACAGTTGCGTCGGTTCCGCCCCAGGGTGGACGCAAGCATCCTCATCAAGAATTTATTCAGATTGATACCACCAATGTGTTGTTCATTTGTGGTGGAGCATTTGCTGGTCTTGACAAAATCATTGAGCAGCGCATTGGTCACAAAGGCGTCGGCTTTCACGCCACGGTGAAGAATAAGGCAGAAAAAGATGCCGGCGACTTATTTGCTCAGGTATTGCCCGAAGATTTGTTGTCATTTGGTTTGATTCCCGAATTCGTCGGTCGTTTGCCGATGGTTGGGGCAGTACACAGCCTCGACAAGCCGGCATTGATCAAGATTTTGACCGAACCCAAGAATGCTTTGTTGAAGCAGTTCCAGAAGTTCTTTGAGTTTGAAGATGTTGAACTCGAGCTCACCGAAGAGGCGCTTGATGCCATTGCCGAACAGGCGCTGGGACGCGGTACTGGTGCACGAGGTCTGCGAGCAATTCTTGAAGAGACGCTCTTGAACGTGATGTATGACTTGCCAGGGCGCGCCGATGTGGCCAAGGTCATCATTGATGTTGATTCGGTCAAGTTGAAGGCGCCGCCAACATTGGTGATGCGTTCAGCGACACGAGTGGCACGTCCACGTCGCGCCGCTAGTTGATCTCAGTCGTAAGGTTGACGTCATGACGTACCAGCAGGCTTTGGGATATTTGGACGAACACGCTGGTTACCAGAAAACTGGTCGCATTGACTCGCCGTCGCTCGACATGATTTCGCGTTTATGCGATCTGATGGGCGAACCGCAACACTGTGCGCCAGTTGTGCATATCACCGGAACCAACGGCAAAGGTTCGACCGCACAGATGATCACTCGGCTTTTCATGGCAAGTGGTTTGCGAGTGGGAACGTACACAAGTCCGCACCTTGAGCGGGTTAATGAGCGTTTCACGATTGATTGCGAGCCAATTCCCGATGACGCGTTCGCCGAGCAGATCGCTGCGATCGCTGATTTAGAAATGCTGACGGGTGCGCGTCCTGGCTATTTCGACATTTGTACTGCCGCGGCGTTTCGCTGGTTTGCTGATGAAGCAGTTGATGTCATGGTCATCGAGGTCGGCTTACTTGGTCGTTGGGATGCGACCAATGTTGTTGACGCACAGGTTGCGGTGATTACCAATATCGGACTTGACCATATGGAGTTTGCTGGCCCAACTCGCGCCGATATCGCTCGTGAGAAAGCCGGAATCATTAAGTCGCAAAGTGCAGTTGTTTGTGGTGATACCGACGAAGAGATTGTTGAAATTTTCGCCCAGGCTGGCGGAGCCTCATTGTTGGTTCGTTCACGTGACTTTGAAGTCGACTCCAATCAGTTGGCTCTAGGTGGTCGGATGATTGACGTTCGAACTCCGACCACGATTTATCCAGAGGTGCTCGTTCCGTTACATGGTCACCATCAGGCCGATAATGCGATCGTGGCAATCACGGCAGTCGAAGCATTTTTTGCCCGTCCTTTGGCCGCTGACATCATTGACGAAGCATTTGGCAATGTGTCGATGCCGGGACGATTTGAAGTGATGGGTCATCAACCTTTGGTCATTGTTGATGGCGCCCATAACCCAGCCGGTGCCGATGTGTGCGCTTCGGTTTTTCTTGAGGACTTTGATCCGGCTGGCCGCCGACTATTAGTGATTGGTTGTTTGAAAGGACGCGATCCGTTCGACATGCTGTCGGCTCTGCGGGCTGATGAATTTGATGTTGTGATCTGTTGCACGGCCCCGTCACCTCGGGGATTGCCGGCCCAAGAAGTGGCCGAGGCGGCCCGCCGATTGGGTTGTGATGAAGTTGCGACCGTCAACACCGTTGAGGCGGCCATCGACCGAGCCATGCAAGAAATTGGGCCAGATGACGCCTTGCTCATTACTGGTTCGCTGTACGTCGTTGGGTCGGCCCGACCCTATTTGCGCCGGCTGCTGCCCTGAGCCGAACAGCGACGAGGCGAACTGGGCGGTAGGGTTAGCGACCATGTCTGACCGTACCCTTGTCCTGTTCAAGCCCGACACCGTCGAACGCGGTCTCATCGGATCCGTTTTGTCCCGATTCGAAGCCAAAGGCCTCACTGTTGTGGCCTTGGAATTGCGTCAACTCGATGCCGACACGCTTGCCCGCCACTACGAAGAGCACGTTGGCAAGGGCTTTTATGGCGAATTGGTGACCTTTATGTCCCGTGGACCAGTCGTGGCCTTGGTGCTTGAGAGCCCCGAAAACACCTGGGAAGTTGTCCGCAACATGATGGGTGTCACGAATCCTCGCAACGCCGCCCCCGGCACCATCCGTGGTGACCTTGGCATCTTGTTCACGGAGAATTTGGTACACGGCAGCGATTCCTTGGCTTCGGCCGAGCGCGAGATCAGTATTTTCTTCCCCAATCTGTAACATTTCGGGGACCCCTGCTTTTTGGCAGGTGCCGCACGTCCTAGGAGGCTCTGGCCATGGCCCGCAGTAATCCGCTGGCCCTCGGGCGAGATATAGCAATCGACCTTGGAACAGCCAACACGCTGATCTATGTACGTGGTCAAGGCGTTGTTTTAAATGAGCCCTCTGTGGTCGCTCTTGATGTATCCGATGGCAAACCTGTCGCAGTGGGCCATGAGGCCAAGCGCATGATGGGTCGTACTCCAGGGCACATTCGTGCCGTGCGGCCACTGAAAGATGGTGTCATTGCCGACTTTGATGTGTGCGAAAAGATGTTGCGCTATTTCATTCAAAAAGTGCACAGCAGTCGTTGGAGTAAGCCGCGCATGTTGATTTGCGTGCCGTCGGGGATCACCGGAGTTGAACAGCGCGCGGTTCAAGACGCAGCTGAATACGCGGGGGCTCGCAAGCCGGTGCACATTATTGAAGAACCTATGGCAGCGGCTATCGGTGCCGACCTGGCGGTGCATGAACCAAGCGGCAACATGATTGTTGATATTGGCGGAGGTACGACCGAAGTTGCAGTGATTTCATTGGGCGGCATCGTGACCGCTCAGTCAGTGCGAATTGCCGGCGATGAACTTGATGAAGCGCTGTTGGCGTATCTGAAAAAAGAGTTCTCATTGGCCGTCGGAGAACGAACTGCCGAAGAAATCAAAATTCAAATGGGGTCGGCTTGGCCTTTCGAAGAAGAAATGACTGCCGATATTCGCGGTCGTGACCTCATCAGTGGATTGCCGCGAACAATTTCACTGTCAACTGATCAAGTTCGTGAAGCCATCGCCGAGCCTGTTGCGGCCATTGTTGATGCCGTACGTACAACGCTTGACAAAACTCCACCCGAGCTTGCTGCTGACATCATGCACCAAGGAATCACTATTACGGGCGGCGGTGCTTTACTTGCGGGTATTGATCGTCGTTTGGCGCATGAAACCGGGATGCCAATCAATATCGCCAACGATCCGTTGTATTCGGTCGTGATTGGCTCGGGTCGAGCATTAGAAAATATTGAGATGATGCGCGGTCTCTTGTCGCAGAGTGACGACTAGGTCGGGATCGGACCCATGCCGGTTTATTCGGTGAGTCGTCGTCGGGCTATCGCCCTTCTGGCTCTGTCCTCAATATTACTGATCACCCTTGATCTTCAAGGCAACTCAGTTGTCCGTGGGTTGCGGGGTACCTTCAGCACGATTTTTGAACCGGTACAGAGTTCGACACGTGTGATCACACGACCGCTAGAAAATGCCTGGCGTGGAATGACGAATTACGGAGAATTAGAAACCGAGAATGAACGCCTTCAGGATCAACTTGATCAACAAGAAGGCGCCTTTATTGCTGCTCTCGCCACTGTGCGCGATGCCCAAGAATTATTGGCGTTGAACGGAATTGACAACCTTGCTGATATTTCTTCTGTGACGGCGCAAGTTGTTGGTGGCACGCCATCTAATTATTCGCAAACGATTGAGATTAATCAGGGGAGCGATCGAGGCTTGCGGGTAGGTATGCCTGTTGTCAACGCCGCTGGTTTAGTAGGTCGAATTACGTGGGTGGACAACGACCGTTCGTTGGTGCTGCTTTCTAACGATTCGTTATACGCAATTCCAGTACAAGTGGTGAATCAACCAGACATGGTTCCAGCAACGACGACTACTACGACTACGACGTCCACAACCACAACGACAAGTACATCTACGACGACAAGTACGACGAGTACAACGCTTGTGCCGACAGCGCCGCTCACAACCGCGATTATTGATCCAAATGCTCCAACAACGACACCGGCAATTTCAACTACAACTTCAACGACAATTGATTTCTCCGGTATCGACTTTGGGGCTTTGGCTCCGACGACAACTGGTGTCATTGTGACGATTGCGCCAGGCACAACTTCTGATGGTCCAACTACAACGATCAACCTTGACGATCTCCCAGTTGCCGAGACCGGCATTTTTCGTGGTCGCGGAATCGATAATGCTCCCGTCGTTGAGTTCATTGATCAAAACTCGCGATTCGGTGAAGTTCAAGTTGGGGCATTGGTCATTACTTCTGGTGGCTCACAAAGTTTGGCGCCGCGAGGAATTGTGGTTGGACGAGTCATCAAAATTGTTGAACGTACGGGCACTTCTGGTGCAGTGCTCGAAGTGCGCTTGACTGCCAAATTAACGGCACTGAACTTCGTGCGAGTTTTGTTGTATCAGCCCGTCGCTACTGGAACTCCATGATTGATTTTGTCAACAGACCCCTAGTGCGACTGCTCTTGGTTGGTCTTCCTGCCTTGGCACTGCAAACGACGTTTTTTGCTGATGTGAAAATTTATGGTGTTGTCCTACAAATCATGTTGGCTCTTTCGATCGCTGCTGGTTTAGCGGGTGGGTCAGAAAACGGAGCATTAGCTGGCTTTGTTTTTGGTTTGATGTTTGATCTTGTTGTCACGAGTCCGCTGGGTCTTTCAGCTTTGGTGTACGGGGCGGCCGGATGGGGTGCGGGTTATCTTCACTCACGCGCGATCGAAAATCCGAAATGGTTAAACGCTTTAGTGGTAGGACTCATGAGCGGACTTGCAACTTTTGTTTTGCCAGTTGTCGCGAATTGGATCGGCGTTGAGGGTTGGTTGTCTTCTCGGTTGACCAAGGTGATCATTGTGGTTGCCCTCACTAATGCGCTGTTCAGTTTTGTCGCAGTTCCCATTGCTCGTTGGTCGCTGGCAGTGCGGCGCAACCAACGGCTCGCACCTCCTGCCGAGGTCTTCTTGTAATGGTCTTCTTGTAATGGTCTTCTTGTCATGGTGATGCCACTCGTCACAAACCGTATGTCAGGCTATTGCAATGGCATCTGACAAACGCTCAAGTCGCTTGGCTGCCATTGGTGTTGTCGCAATGCTGCTGTTCGGCGCGATGGGTATGCGCATGTGGTTCTTGCAGGTTGTTGACTCGCCGGCTCTCGAACAAAAGGTGCAATCAAATAAGACTCGCACGCAAAAATTGTTACCAGAGCGCGGTCGTATCTTTGATCGCTTTGGTCGCATCATGGCCGACAACGAAAAGATGCTGACGGTGACATTGTCGTGGGAAGCCTTACGTGATCAGGCCGACCGGCTCGAACTTTTTGGTCGACTCGCTGCGATTCTGCAAACGACCGTGACCGATTTAGAAACGCGTTATGGCGGCCCCTTAGGTTCTGATGGCAAGCCCAAGGGCACGAAGTACAGTCCGTTGCTTCCCCTGCCGATTAAAGAAGATGTTGGCGAAGACACCGCGATGTATCTCCTTGAACGTAGCGAGGATTTTCCGGGAATCGACGTCACAACTGAGTGGAAGCGCGCCTATCCGTTCGCTCCAGTTGCGGCCCACATCGTTGGTTACCTTGGCGCCATCACAAAAAATGACAGCGCTCAATATCTTGATCAGGGTTACAACCTGAATGAACGAGTTGGCCAATTCGGAGTCGAGAAGGTCTACGAGCGCTATTTGCGTGGAACCCCCGGTTACGTGAAGTTCGAAGTTGACTCGCGTGGAGCAATTTTGCAGGTTCTCGAAAGAGTTGAACCGATTCCTGGTAATGACCTGCAACTTTCTATCGACCTCAACTATCAGCAATTCGCCGAACAAGCTTTAGAAACGCAACTTCGCCTTCGTCGTTTTGTCGAGACATGTCAAGCACAGGATGCGAAGCGTAAATCGGTTAAACCGCAGTTCCCTGATTGTCAAAACTTAAAGGCCCCCGCAGGTTCGGTAGTCATGATGAACTATTCAACTGGCGAAGTGATAGCACTGGCGAGCTATCCCACCTTTGATAACCGCTGGTTTAACTCGGGAATTTCTGGTGACAAATTCTCGGAGATTTTTCCCAAAACCGATGATCCAGACAAATCGCTTTTGGTGAACCGTGCGATTCAGGGTCAGTACAACTTGGGCTCAAGTTTTAAGCCGTTTGTTGCATATGCAGCCCTCGATACCGGGCAGTTGCCAGGAGGCTCTGAATATCGATATCTCGACCAAGGTGAATACACGTTGGTCAGTATCGACAGAGAGACCTGTCAGATGATTAAGTGCATTTATCGAAATGCGTTGTGTGGCGGTGGCAACTACGCCTGTCGTTATGGCAAGGTCAATGTTGAAGATGCCTTGGCTGTTTCGTCTGACGCTTTCTTTTACAAAATTGGTGAGGAAATTTTCTCCGAGCGCGGTGGTCAACCAATTTTGCAAGAAGAAGTTCGCAAGTTTGGCTTCGGAAGTTTCACGGGTGTTGATTTGCCATTTGAGTCAGCGGGTCGCGTGCCAGACAAGGAAAGCAAGAAGAAGCTCGTCGAAAGTGGCGTCTTGATGGAAGGCGAAAGCACTAATTATCTGGTTGGTGACAATGTGCAGTTGTCGGTAGGACAGGGACTCTTGGCCGCGACGCCGCTGCAGTTAGCGCAAGCATACGGAACTCTTGCTAATGGTGGTGATGTCAACCGACCCTTGCTCGCGCTGGCATTGTTAGAACCAGGAACACCAAACTCCAATCAAGTAGGCGTCGCTGATCTGACCCAGGCAACAGTGGCGCTCAATCTTGGTACTAAAGACACCATTCGGAGTTTGAATATTCCTCCCGAAGTTCTTGACCCGATTATCCGCGGATTGACTCGCGTGATCACTGGCCCAGGTGTTTTCTACGATTCGTATCACAACACAACTGGTGAAAGACTCTTCGCGAGTTATCCGTATGACGATTTGCCGATAGCTGGAAAAACTGGAACAGCACAAGGTGCGGCAAGCTTGCCGTGGAATGACTCGTCGGCATTTGGCGCATTTAGTCTCGATCTGAATCAACCCTATGTCGTAACGGCGTATCTCGAAAAAAGTGGTTACGGCTCAAAGGCCGCGGCGCCGGTTGTGAAGTGCATGTTTATGGCAGCAGCAGGTGCGGCAACAATGGCTGAAGTTGTCCCAGCAAATCCACTTGATATCACCGCGACTGTGGCTGCCCCTGAACGCTCATTGCCGAGTAACCGTTGTCTCGGCGGCGCCGCTTATGGAGGTCGTGACTGATGGCGTATCCCGTTCTCAACCGACGACCACAAAGTCGTTTAGGAAATATCCGTTCTGGTCCCGGTGATCCGCGACGCAATATTGATTGGACGATGCTCGCACCGGTAGTTCTGTTGGGCATCATCGGCGCGTTCGCTATTTATAGTGCGACGTATTGGAAAGTCGACGCAGATCCGTATTGGTATGCCGTTCGTCAAGTGACGTTCTTGATTGCTTCTGCTGTTGCGCTTGTCATTGTGATGGCATTCGATTATCAACTGCTTCGCGAGCGAGCATATTTCTTGTACGGCTGCTCCATCATTGCCCTATTGATGGTGTTGTCGGTTGGTGCGCTCAAGGGTGGGGCTCGACTTTCCTTCGACTTCGGGCCCATATCTTTCCAACCTGCCGAGTTTGCTAAGCCAGCAGTATTGGTCGCGTTAGCCGCGTACTTCAGTGAGTCCCGCGAAGAGGACATGAGCTATTCCAAGTTCATCGGAGGTCTGGTGCTGGTCGGAATTCCGACCGCGTTAATCATCGTGCAGCCCGACCTTGGTTCGGCATTCGTGTTGATTGTTGGTGCCTTGTGCATTCTCGTGATGGCCGGAGCGCGGTTGCGCTATCTCGCTTTGATTAGTTTGCTTACTGTTGGCACAGTCGCGGCCGCTGTCGTCGCAGGAATTGTTGATCGATATCAGCTCAAGCGAATCACCGCATTCGTCAATCAAAACTCAACTGACAAAGACCTTGAGCGTTATGTGTTCCAGGTGCGGTACGCCAAGCGCGCCGTTGCGACCGGGGGATGGTTTGGTAAGGGCTATCTGAAGGCTCCATTGACTAACGGCAAATTCATTCCAGTGCAGCAAAGTGACTTCATTTTTTCGGCGATCGCCGAACAGTTCGGGATGATTGGCGGGGGAGTTGTACTTGGACTCTTCGGGCTACTGCTTTTCCGTATCTGGCGAGTCGGGCACCTCAGCAAAGACCTTTTTGGCGCGTACATCTGCGCCGGCATTTTCGGCGTCATTTTGTGGCATGTCTTTCAAAATATTGGCATGACCATGGGCATCATGCCCGTGACCGGCGTTCCCTTGCCCTTTGTGAGTTACGGCGGGTCGTCGCTGCTGTCCTTTGCGATCATGATCGGCCTGGTCGAAAGCATCCACATGCGCCGGATGCGTTAATCCTGCTGAATTGCCTTGCGTCCGACTTATCCACAGGCGTCCCGTACCGATAAGCGACCCGACTTGGCGGTCTGACGGTACAATTCGCAAGTCATGACATCCCTGTGGTCGCGGTTAGAGCCGCTTCTTGCGCGGGTGCGCAAACCAGCCCGCTATATCGGGTGCGAAGATGGAGCGATAGTTCCTCAGCACGGCCACGGAAAGGTGGCTTGGCTCCTCGCTTACCCCGATGTGTACGAGGTCGGCCTGCCCAATCAAGGGCTGCAGATCCTGTACGAGATTCTGAATGAGCGCCCCGACGCGGTAGCCGAGCGTACGTACGCGCCCTGGGTTGACCTCGAAGCCCTCATGCGCGAGAGGGGGATTCCTCTCTTTTCGGTCGACTCGCATCGTGCCGCCGAAGATTTTGACATCTTGGCTTTCAACTTGTCATCCGAACTGGTTTTCACGAATTTGCTGAACATGGTCGATCTTGCTGGGGTCCCAGTGAGGGCCGAATTACGTTCGCCGACCGATCCAATCGTCATGATCGGTGGCCACGCTGCCTTCAACCCCGAACCCATGGCCGACTTCATTGATGTCGCCGTTTTAGGTGAGGGCGAAGAGGTCATTGGCGAAATCACCGAAGTTGTTCGTGAGTGGAAAGCGTCGGGGCGCACCGAAGGCTCGCGCCTCGCCGTTTTGAAGGCCCTCGCGCAAATTCCGGGTGTCTATGTGCCGTCGCTGTATGGCGTCGAGTACGACGGCGATCACATTCGCGAAATCAAGCCGTTGTACGCCGGTGTTCCCGAGCGAGTCATGAAACGCACTGTCTCTGATCTTGGCGATTGGGACTATCCGCGCAATCCGCTTGCTCCAATAACAGAAGTAGTTCACGACCGTCTTGCGGTTGAAGTTTTCCGCGGATGCACGCGCGGTTGCCGATTCTGTCAAGCCGGAATGATCACGCGACCAGTTCGCGAGCGTCCAGCCGAGCAAGTTCGCTCAATGATTGTTGATGGGTTGCAACGCACGGGTTACAACGAAGTGAGTCTCACATCGTTGTCGACTGCCGATTTCAGCGGAATCGAATCAGTCATTTCATCAATCGTTCCCGACCCGACCGCATGTGGTGCGCCAACGGTCAGCCTGCCGTCGTTGCGCGTTGATGCTTTCACTGTTGGTCTGGCGGCCAAGGTTGCGGGTGGGCGTCGTAGCGGATTGACCTTTGCTCCCGAAGCTGGCACGTGGCGTTTGCGCACAGTGATCAACAAACTCATTACCGAAGAAGATCTGTACGGGGCCGTTGAATCAGCGTTTGCTTCAGGATGGTCGCGGGCCAAGTTGTACTTCTTGACTGGTTTGCCCACCGAAACCGATATCGATACGCAAGGCATTATTGATCTTGCGGCCGGATGTGTTGCAGTCGGAAAGCGCCACACCGGACGAGCCAATGTGACGGTAAGTATTGGGGGATTCGTCCCTAAATCACACACGCCTTTCCAGTGGTTTGGGCAGAACAGCGTTCCCGAATTGCGTCGTAAAATTGGTTTGGTACGCGATGCCGCAACCAAAACCAAGGGTGTCAATGTGAAGTGGCACGACCCATCAGCGTCGTTGGCTGAAGGTTTGGCAAGTCGTGGCGACCGACGCATCGGAGCAGTCATCGAGCGCGTGTGGCGCGACGGTGGAGTGTTCCAGGAGTGGTCAGAGTATTTCAAGCTTGATCGTTGGCTCGATGCGATGGCAGCCGAAGGATTGTCTCCCGATTTCTATATCACGCGACATCGTGATGAAAAAGAAATCCTGCCATGGCATCACTTGTCGGCCGGACTGCATCAAGATTTCTTATGGCAAGACTGGCGCGCTTCTTTAAACGAATTCGGACTTGAAGATTGTCGCTGGACTCCGTGCTACGACTGCGGAGTGTGCACCGGTGACGGACTCGAGCACATCGTTGCGTCACCAATTCCGCCAGCAGGCGGCAGTCAGGGGACTGGTCAAGATTTGTCGCGCGGCGGAATTACTCCGGTCACGTTGCGCAGTAAATCAAGCGTGGGTGCGTCATGAAGATCCGAGTGAGTTATTCGAAACTGGGCAAGATTCGATTCACGGGCCACCGCGATGTTGCGCACATGTGGGAACGCTCGCTACGCAAGGCCGGAATCGCCGTCGCGATGTCGGTCGGATTTACTCCTCGGCCAAAAATGGCTTTTGGTTTGGCACTTCCCACCGGTGCCGAATCTTTGGTTGAACTGATCGACATCACTCTTGATCCAGCATCAGGAGTCACCGCCGACCAACTTGATTCGATTGCTGATCGGCTTTCAACGAGTTTGCCGGTGGGTATGAGCGTGACTGGCATTCGTGAATGTGCCGGCACTGAGGTTTCTTTGCAAGAAGGTGTTGTTGCGACAACGTGGATCATGTTGGTTGCAGAACCAGATGGTGGACCAGATATTGCATCCGCCATTGAACGTGTGAATAACAGCGCTGAGGTGCTGCTTTCGCGCGAACGCAAGGGAGAAAAACACTTGGACAATATTCGTCCAGGAATTTTGGAACTCCGTTCGGCCGACGCCGAATTGATGTCTTCGTTACCGGCTGACTGGATTGGTGAATCCGTTGGCCACGCAATCGTTGCAGTTCTCACCACCTCGGGTCGTGGGATTCGACCCACCGAGCTAGTCGAAGTTTTGGTACCTGAAAGTGATCCACCAATCAATCCCTGGGATCACCTCAATCGGGTACTTCGTATCAACCAATGGATTGAGCGAGATGGTGAGCGCGTTGACGTGCTCACTGGCCGCGCTGCGCACACTTCGGTGAGCGCATGAGAAAGGAACATCATCATGAACGAACCCCTATTTACGGATCCGGTCGACGAGCCAGAAACCGACAGCGAGATCATCGATTCAGCTGACACTGGTGAAGTCGGCGAAACCGGCAACGACGACGAATCAGGTGCCAGTGCCAACAACGTCCATAAAAAGCGGCGTCGTGGGTCACGAGGTGGCCGCAATCGTCCGCGCCCGCAGGGCGCAACATCGGATTCTGACGATGTTGACAACGATGAAGAATTTGACGAAGACGATGAAGGTGATTTTGACGATGAGTTAAGTGACGACGACGGTTTTGACGACGACAGTGACGATGAAGATTCGTACGACGATGCGCCTCATGTGCCGGTACCAATTGTTGGCGTGCAAGATGACTTTGAGTTGCCCGAGCGAATGAGCGAAGGTCGCGCCGATGTTGAAGCAGCGACTGAGGCTTTGGTTCCACGTCCCAAAATCGGTGACACTCGGCCAAGTTCGGTGCCAGCGACCCCGCCATTAAGTTCAACACCGTCTGGTGTGACCATGCCTGGAGGCACGCGTGCTGGTGGACCTCGTCCCAACAACCAGCGCAAGGGCAAGGGTCAACAAAACGCCAAAAAGAATCCTCCCAAAGACGATGTAACCGAAGATGGTTCGACACTGGATCAGAACGCTGTTGCTGAAGGTGCTCCTGCATCAGGTGAGACTGCTGCTCCGACGAGCGAGTCAGCCAATGCCAAGAAGAAGCGTCGTCGCAACAACAAAGGACGCGGTGGGTCGGACGAGCGCAACAACGAGCGTTCAGATGCGGCTGTTGTTGAACGTCGCAAAGGCCGCGAGCGCAACGGCCGTCCGATCGGTCGCTACTTCATGGCCGTACAGGTACGTGATGATCTCACGCAGGTTGCAGTCATGGAAGGCCGAAGTCTGATTGAGCATTACGTGAGCCGTCTAGCTGATGATGTCGCGCAGATTCACGGCAACATCTACGTCGGCAAGGTGCAAAATGTTTTGCCCGGAATGGAAGCGGCTTTTGTCGATATCGGCACGCCCAAAAATGCCGTGCTCTATCGCGGTGACGTGCAGTACGACGCCGAAGACATTGTTGATAGCGAACCTCGGATTGAACAAATCCTGAAGGGCAAGCAACTCATTGTGTGTCAGGTCACCAAGAATCCGATCGGGCTCAAAGGCGCACGTCTCACCCAAGAAGTTTCTTTACCAGGACGTTTCGTGGTGTTGATTCCGAATTCAAAGACCTATGGCATCTCGAAGCGTCTGCCCGATGATGTTCGTAAGCGTTTACGTGGCATTCTCGATCGTGTGAAGCCAGCCGAGCACGGACTCATTGTGCGTACGGCTGCCGAGTCGGCCACCGAACATGAACTTCACGCCGATATGACGCGTCTGCTTGATCAGTGGAATGCCATCGAAGCAAAGGCAGCCAAAGCTGGTGGGCCGACATTGTTGTATCGCGAGCCACCGCTTGCCGTGCGCGTGATTCGTGAAGAGTTCAACTCTGACTATCGCGGCGTCATCATTGACGATCATCAGCTGTTCGAAGACGTGCATTCATATGTGCAAGCGTTCAACCCCGAACTTGCCGACCGCGTTGAATACTTCGATCCAGCCAACGAGGGACTCCCGATCTTTGAGAAGTTCCATGTGCACGAGCAGATCCACAAGGCGCTCGACCGCAAAGTGTGGTTGCCATCGGGAGGCTCGTTAATCATCGAGCACACCGAAGCCCTCACCGTGATCGACGTCAACACAGGTCGCAACGTGGGTACCTCGAATCTTGAAGCGACGGTCTTCCAAAACAACCTTGAGGCTGCCGACGAGGTGGCTCACCAACTGCGACTGCGCGATATCGGCGGAATCATCGTCATTGACTTCATCGATATGGAAATCAAGGACAATCGCCGCAAGGTTGTTGAGGCCTTCAAGACCGCTTTGTCGCGAGATAAGACCCGAACACAGGTATTTGACATCTCCGAACTGGGTCTTGTTGAAATGACCCGCAAGCGAATTGGTGAGGGTCTTTTGACGAACTTCGCAGGTCAGTGCCCTGAATGCCAGGGCCGCGGGATGCTCGTGAACCACGATCTCCTCAACTGATGAACGATGTCATGGACGACCCAATGAACGACACAATGGACGACATAGAGATAAGTCCTGACCAAGGCGTTGGTTTAACGTCGTTGAAGCAGGTAGAGTCGCTCTTCGCTATGTATGCAGTGATCGCAACCGGTGGCAAGCAGGTCCGTGTGGCCGAAGGCCAGCAAGTGCATGTTGAACTTCTAGGCCTCGAACAGGGTGCCTCGGTGGACTTCACGCCCGTGCTGGTCGTCGATGGCGACACCGTGCTTGCCACACCTACTCAACTCGCCGGATCAAAGGTCTCGGGTCGCATCGTCGGCTCGGCAGCAGGTCCCAAGATCAACGGCTTTACCTATAAGCGACGCACTAACCAGCGCCGTCGCTACGGGCATCGCCAGCACTATCAGGTGGTCGAGATCACCTCAATCGCGAAAGGCTGACACCATGTCAAAGACTAAGGGCGGCGGATCTACACGTAACGGTCGCGACTCAAACGCGCAGCGCCTCGGCGTGAAGTCCTTCGGTGGAACTTCAATCACTGCGGGCACCATTCTTATTCGTCAGCGCGGAACGACCTTCCATGCTGGCAAAAATGTTGGCCGTGGCGGCGATGACACGTTGTTCGCTTTGGTGAATGGAACTGTGCAGTTCGGAACCCGCAAGGGTCGTCGAGTGATTGACGTCGTTCCAGCCGAATAATTTCGACACACTTTTGTTTTCAAACGACCGCCTTCGGGCGGTCGTTTTGTTTTGGTCAATGTTTCGTTTTGGTCAATGTTTCGCTAGACGTCAATGCCACGGGGGAGTCGATCGGCACTCCATCCAAGCATGACTGCGCCTTGACGACACGCGAAGCGATCGGTCATTCCGGCGACGTACTCAACTGCTGAACGCTGGGCCTCGTTCGATCCGCTGTTCGCGCGCAGTGCTTCGGGTAGATGAATTGGCTGAGCAGTGTAAAACTCAACGAGTGCTCGCAACAATGCAATGACTTGATCGGCTTGATGACGACTCTCTGGTCGCAAATACACCTGCTCGTAATTGAATTTACGAAATGCGGCCAAAGCCTCGGCGATATCGGGTTCCATACCAATACGCCCGCTATTCATTGCGGCCCGCACCATTGAGGTGATGAATGCGCCAAGTTGTTGTGAACGAGTGGTTCCGCAACGCGATGTCACGAGTGCTGGCAGTTCATTGGGCGACACAATGCCCGCATCGACGGCATCTTCAAAGTCATGGCACACATAGGCAATGCGATCGGCCCAACTGACCACTTCACCTTCTGGTGTTGCGGGAGCAGGACGGCTCCACGAATGATTGCGGATGCCATCAAGGGTTTCGCGACATAAGTTGAGCGGCACCAGGGTGACGTCGGCTCCCCACAACGCATGATCGAAGCCGTTGTCAATAAACGGAGCGAGTGCGTCTTCGCTGGCATGCCCACCAGGACCATGACCGCAGTCGTGACCGAGGGCGATGGCCTCGGTGAGAGTGACATTGAGGCCAAGTGGTCGGGCAATTGATGCCGCAACTTGGGCGACCTCAATGGCATGAGTGAGACGCGTGCGCTGATGGTCGTCGGGAAAGACAAATACTTGGGTTTTGCCGGCGAGGCGACGAAATGCCGTGGCATGCAAAATACGATCACGATCGCGCTCAAAGCAGGTTCGTAAAGGATCGGCTTGTTCGGGAATGGCTCGATTACCCGAATCACTTGAACGCGTGGCGAGGCGACTGAGCGAAGACTCCAGCGATTCTTCACGTTCGGCCCGAGAACGACTGTGCGTTGACCCTGTGCCTGCCCACGAGTCGGTGTGAGCCAAGGTGATGCCGACGGGAGACTGAGAACCGCCCATTGTGCTTGCCCAACGTTCGGCACGTTCTTGCATGTCGGGGTCGACGTGCGCCGCGGGTGGTGCCGATTGAGGCGTCGGTTGCTGGGGTTCATCGCTCACGACACAACAATACGTCGGGGGTGAGGCAACCAACGGGGGTATCGTGGTTGGGTAGTAGTGAGAGGTCCTGATGAGTCATTTCGTTGACGAATGCCAATTGAATGTGCGCGGTGGCGACGGCGGAGCCGGATGTGTGTCCTTCCGCCGTGAAGGTCCCGAAGCCATGGGTGGGCCCAATGGAGGCGATGGCGGACAGGGCGGAGACGTCTGGTTAATCGCTGACCGCAATGTGGCCTCGCTTTTGGCGTTTCGCGATCACCCCCACCGCATTGCCGGTAACGGAGTGCATGGCAAGGGTAAAGATTTGCATGGTAAGCGGGGTGATGTCATGGAGGTACGAGTTCCTGAAGGAACCTTGATTCGCGACATGTACACCGACGAAGTTCTTGCCGACTTGACGAATCATGGCGATCGTTGGATTGCCGCGGGTGGCGGTCGTGGTGGTCGTGGCAACGCGCGCTTTATGGCGAACCGGCGTAAAGCGCCCAGTTTTGCCGAGCAAGGTGAAAAGGGTGAAGAGCGTTGGCTCAAACTTGAACTCAAACTCATCGCCGATGTGGCACTTGTCGGATTTCCTAATGCTGGTAAGAGCACGCTCATTAGCGTGATCTCCGCGGCCAAGCCCAAGATCGCGGCGTATCCGTTCACAACTCTTGAACCGAACTTGGGTGTTGTACGTATCGACAATGTCACCGAATTTGTTGTTGCCGACATTCCTGGGTTAATTGAAGGCGCAGCCGAAGGCAAAGGTCTTGGGCATCAGTTTTTACGTCACGTTGAGCGCGCTCGAGTGCTGTGCATTTTGATCGACCTTGCGCCAGTTGATGACACATCACCCCAAGAACAACTCGACATTTTGTTGCGTGAACTCGAGTCGTACGATCCACAATTGCTTGAACGTCCGCGGGTCATTGTCGGTACCAAAACCGATTCGGCGACTGTCGAAATGGTTGATGAGTGGGACGGCATGCTCATTTCGGCAATCACGAATCAGGGATTACGCGAACTCGTTGGTCGTCTAGCGTCACTTGTGCACTCTGCTCGACAAGAGATACCAGTTCTCGAAGGCCGTGTGATTTTGAAGCCTGAGTCTGAGGGCTCATGGGTTGAGAAATTAGGCAGTGGTGGATTTAGGGTGCATGGTCGCAAAGCCGAGCGCACTGTTCACCTCAACGATGTGACAACGCCTGAAGCGATGTCGTATATCGAAGAGCGTTTGAAAAAGTTGGGCGTGCCGCGTTTGTTAGCCCGCGCCGGCGCAGTGACAGGTGATGTCGTGTGGATCGGTGAATTTTCATTTGATTACGCGCCGGAAATGTGAAGGTTGCCGCGATGCGTGTTGTAGCCAAAATCGGAACTTCGTCACTCACCGATGATGTCGGCGTGATTGATCGCGCCATGATTGCCAATATTTGTCGGCAAATTGCCCGCTTACGAACCGACGGCCATGAAGTTGTGCTGGTGACCTCTGGTGCTGTGTCGGCTGGAGTTTCGGCGCTCGGCATGAAAGAACGTCCAAGTGATATGCGAACTTTGCAGGCATTGGCTGCCGCTGGTCAGAGTCGACTGATGGAGGTCTATAACGCCGAGTTCGCAAGCCATGACTTAGTTGCCGCGCAAGTTTTGCTGGTGCCACATGACTTCGTTGATCGAACTCAGTACCTGCATGCCCGTGACACTCTTGAACGACTTCTTGAACTTGGTTGTGTTCCGGTTGTCAACGAAAATGATGCGATCGCCAACGATGAAATCCGCTTTGGAGATAACGATCACATTTCGGCGTTGTTGTCGCATCTTCTCAAGGCCGATGTTCTCATTTTATTGACCGATATCGAAGGGCTGTATACGGCTGATCCGCGCACTGATGCATCGGCGACTCTCGTCACCGATGTTTTTGAGGGTGACCCACTGATGAGTGTTGATGCTGGAGATTCTGCATCAAATCGCGGAAGTGGTGGAATGGCGTCAAAACTTTCGGCCGCACGTATCGCGTCGTGGTCGGGTGTACGCGCGGTTATTGCCCGTGCCGATATCGCCGGCGTACTCAACGACATTGTTAATGGTGCTATCGCACAAACATCTTTGATCGGGACTACATTTCACGGATCCGACCGCAACCTCTCGGCCCGACAGTTATGGGTGGCGTTTGCCAGTGAAGTCAGTGGACGAGTTCATATTGACGCCGGGGCCTCGCAGATATTGGTTGGTGGAACGGTGTCGCTGCTGCCTGCAGGAGTCTCCCAAGTTGACGGAGATTTCGATGCGGGGGACACCATCGAAATCATTTCTCATGATGGTATTGCGATAGCCCGCGGCAGTGCCTCAATGACAAGTGCTCAAGTAGCTCAATCACTCGGTCGCCGATCGACCGAACTTGAAGATGGATTTCCTCAAGTTGTCGTGCATCGTGATGCTTTAGTCTTGCTGCCCCGCTGAATTGCGGTTGCTGATAAATCGTTGACTTGCTGAGCGCAAATCGTTGACTTCAGGAACCCGCAAGAGTGTCAACGCGCCAAGGTACACCAATGTGCCGATAAATATTCCGACCACGATTTTGAGAACTGCGCCGAAGCCATCGTTATCGCCAACGGGCTTGAGTGCAAGCCAGAGAACTGCTCCCATGACTGCTGCTGCGGCCAACATGCGGGCCAAACTTATGATCACTTCGCCAACTGGGAAGGTGCGAACTTTGATCCGCAGAACGTAGAGCGCGACAATAGCGCCAATGATGTACGACACGGCAAAGGCAACGCCGAGTCCGAGTACTCCGTAGGTGCGTACAAGAGCGAAGGCCAAAATAATGTTCAATACGTTCTGAACAAGATTAATCAAAAAGGGTGTGCGCGTATCTTGGTGCGCGTAGAAGCCGCGCAATGCAAAGAGGTAGATCGAATATCCGACAAGACCCAGTGATAAGCCGGCCAATGCCCGCGACGTTGTAATAGTTGCACTTGCGCTGAATTCGCCGTGTTGTAGCAGTGCCCCGATGATTGGCCGGGACATCACCAAAAATGCGAACGCTGCGGGGAATGTCAAGAGCCCGACGAGCCGTAAACCGAATGCAGTGCGTTCAACAAAGGCATCGCGATCACGGCGGGCAACGGCTCGGGCCATTTCAGGAATAAACGTTGTAGCAATACTCATTGCTAAGAGACCGTGCGGAAAATAGAAGAAAGTAGTGGCTTTGGTGAAAGCATCTTGTCCGCCGCTGCCGGGCTCGGCCAAATTCTTGATCACAATCACGGTTGCTTGATTGGCCATGACATAACCAAAAGTCCACCCCGACAAACGCATGAGATGACGCACCGCCGGATGGCGGGGTCGGAAGCGAAAACGGAAATTTAAACCGGCTTGATGAATCGCCGGTAACAGTATGAGTGCTTGTAAGGCGATTCCGCCCGTGGCTCCTAAGCCGAGAAGCCAGCGAAATGATGGGCTATTGAGTACTTCGACGAGAGGAATTCCGTTGTTGGGATGATTCAACAAAATCGGTACGTAGAGAAGCGAACAAATAATGACAATGTTCGCCAGGAGTGGAGACCATGCGGCGGCAAAGAAGCGACGTTGGGCATTGAGTAATGAACCGAGAACCGCAGAGACGCCGTAAAAAAAGATTTGCAGCAAAAAGATACGAGTGAGTGCAGTTCCTACAGTGCGAAATTGATTGGCATCAATTCCGTCAGCGGGATTCAAAGAAAAGGCTCGAAAAACCCATGGCGCGAAGAAAACAGCGATAGCGGTGATGAACGTCAGCGCAACAATGGCTGTTCCAACGACGGCTTCTGCGGAATCACGATCGTCATCTTCGAGCATGCGCGTGAACATGGGGACGAGGGCTGCCGATAACACTCCACCCAGAAGAAGTTCATAAACGGCGTTCGGGGAGTTGTTGGCCCCGTCGTAGGCATCGGCAAGCGCAGTTTGGCCGATGATGACACCAAAGACGATCACTCGCAACATTCCGGTCAATCGCGAGAGACCGGTGCCGAGTGCAACGATGGCATTACTTCGCAACAAACTATTGCTCGTCGACGGAATTGACTGACCAAATGAAGGCGTGGGCGCAACGATGATGGCATCGTCCCCTGATTGCGTCCCCTCGCTACTCATCGTTGTACAGGGTAGGGCGTGAAATAGGCGACATTGACTCATTCGAGCGTCTGAATTCTTGAGTTTGGGTGCCAACTTGTAGGGTGAACGACATGGAACACCGTTTTTCTTCTGTTCAGCAGGTCCGTGACAGCCTGAAGCACGTCAACTATCTCGCCGATGATGGCATTGCCGGCGTCGCCTTCTTGGCTGATCGCCTGGCAAAGCCAATTTTGGTCGAGGGACCGGCTGGAACGGGCAAGACCCAACTGGCCAAGAGCGTCGCCGAAATGCTCGGGGCTCGGCTCATTCGTTTGCAGTGTTACGAAGGTCTTGATGAATCAAAGGCCTTGTACGAATGGAACTACAAGAAGCAATTGCTGCGTATTCAGGCTGACCGGAACAGCGATTCATGGAGCGAAGTCCACGACGACATCTTCAGCCGAGAATTTCTTTTGACCCGTCCGCTCCTCGAAGCAATTAGCGCCCCAGATCCCGTCGTGCTGTTGATTGACGAAGTTGACCGGGTTGAAGTTGAAACCGAAGCCTTGCTGCTCGAAATCTTGTCGGAGTATCAAGTCTCGATTCCTGAACTGGGAACCATCACGGCGACGCAAATCCCGATGGTGTTTTTGACCTCAAACAACACCCGCGAATTGTCAGAAGCTTTGAAGCGTCGCTGCTTGTATTTGCACGTTGACTACCCGTCATTGGAACGTGAAAAAGAAATCGTTCTGGCGAAGGTTCCCGACATCACCGAGAACTTGGCCGATCAGGTCGCTCGCATTGTGCGCAGCATCCGCCAGCTTGATTTGAAGAAGGCACCGAGCGTGAGCGAAACCCTCGATTGGGCTCGCACCATGATGTTGCTCAATATCGATTCAATTGATGCGCAAACAGCCAAAGAAACTCTGCATGTTTTGCTGAAGTATCAGTCTGATATCGCCAAAGCTGCCAAAGAACTTTCTGTCGGATTGACCTGACCAGAACGTTTGCCTGTCGCTCATGCTTGATCTACTTTCTGGATTCGTTCAAGAACTTCGCAACGCCGGTTTGCCGGTTTCGTTGACGGAGAACCTTGACGCAATGGAAGCAGTTCGACACATTCCGCTTGAGGATCGTGATGCGTTTAAGTACGCACTCGGAGCAACGATGGTCAAGAACAGCGCCCACTGGCGTTCGTTTGAGACTGTTTTTGAGGTGTACTTCTCGATGCGCGGGCCCGAGTACAAAATCGGTGAAGGTACCGAGGATGAACTCGAGCAAATGTGGCGCGAGATGCAGGAGCAGTTAGAGCAACAGCAAGGCGAAGGCAAGGGTTCGTCCGGAGGAATGGACAGCCTCACTCCCGAAGAAATCGCGCAGATGTTGATGAAGGCCCTCATGAACGGCGATCAAGGTCTCATGCGAGCTCTGGCGAAGCAATCGGTGCAACGTTTCGCCGGCATGGAGCCAGGACGCCCTGTAGGCGGTACGTATTATCTGTACCGAACCTTGCGCAACCTTGATCTCGACAACATGCTGCAAAAACTCATGGAGGCGAGCAGGCAAGAAGTCGGTGGTGAACTGACCGCACTTGAAGAGCGTCTCGAAAAAGATGAATACGAAAGCCGTATTGATCAATTCAAAAAAGAAATCGAAGCCGAAATTCGCCGCCGATTAGTAGCCGATCGTGGTGCAGAAGCGATGGCAAAAACTCTTCGTAAGCCCTTGCCAGAAGATGTTGAATTTATGCACGCCAGTCGTGATGAAATGCAGGCATTGAAAAAATCTTTGTATCCGCTGACGCGTAAGTTGGCAGCACGTCTAGCTCGCAAGCGTCGTCATGGTCGCAAGGGACCACTCGATTTCCGCAATACGGTTCGTCATTCACTTTCGTACGGCGGCACTCCTGCCGAGCCAAAGTTCAAACAGCCGCGTCCGTCAAAACCCGAACTTATGGTTGTCGCCGATATTTCGGGAAGCGTTGCCGCGTTTGCTCGCTTCACCTTGATGTTGGTCTACGCGATTCAGGGCCAATTCTCTAAAGTGCGATCTTTCGTTTTCATTGATGGAATTGATGAAGTGACCGAGTTCTTTAAAGGTACCGATGACATCAGCGAAGCCATCCATCGGGTGAATACCGAAGCAGATGTTGTGTGGGTTGATGGCCATAGTGATTACGGCCATGCCTTCGAAGTTTTCTGGGACAAATACGGCAAGGACGTTGGTCCAAAGACAACGGTGTTGTTCTTGGGTGATGCGCGAAACAACTATCACGCGTCACAAGCGTGGGTCATTAAAGAAGTCCGTGCAAAAGCTCGTCGGGTGTATTGGTTGAATCCTGAACCGAAGTCGTATTGGAACACCGGTGATTCAATCGTCGGTGAATACGCGACTCATACTGATGGCGCTTATGAATGCCGTAACTTGCGCCAACTTGAAGCATTCGTGGAGAAATTGGCCTAGTCCGGTATGACGCGTTTAATTTTTGTTCGCCACGGCGAATCACAAGTCACCGTCAACCGTGTTGTGGGTGGGCCTCGCTCATGTGTCGGTCTATCCGATCTGGGCCGGCAACAATCGGTGAAATTGCGCGATCGCTGGATGCAGAGTTCTGAGTTCACGCCCGATCTCGTCATCTCGAGCGCTTACCCGCGGGCAAAAGAGACCGCTGAGATTGTGCTACCGGCATTCGCGGGTCGTTCAATTGAAGTGATTCCCCAATTCGGAGAGCACGACCCAGGTCCGCAATGCGATGGTTTGCCGTACGCCGAATTTACCGAACGATTTGGTGATCCTGATTGGGAGAACGATCCATATGGAGTCACCTTTCCAGGTGGGGAAACGATCGCCGAATTTCAGATTCGTATCGGAACAGCGATCCGGGCGCTGGTTGATCGAGTCGGCAGTGGCACGGCAATCATTTTTTGTCATGGCGGTGTTGTCGATACCGCGTTGCGTCAAGCATTGCGCACATCGGGAACAGGGATATTTGAAATTCATACGAAGAATACGTCGATTACCGAATTTGTTTTAGTGCGCCCAGGACGTTGGCGACTTGCGCGTTATAACGATGCGGCGCACACGGCCGAATTGCCTGTATCAACCAATCGACCTGAAGATTTCTGATACAAAGATCAACAATGAGTGACTCACAGCGCCCCGACGTCATTGTGATTGGTGCTGGGTCGGCAGGTTGCGTGTTGGCCGATCGACTGTCAAGTCGTGGTTTATCGGTGCTTGTTTTAGAAGCTGGTCCCGATATCACCATCGGTGAGGCTCCGGCAGGAATTGATGGCAAATCGTTTTTTGCCGCACTTGAAGAACCTGGTCGTCGTTGGCCAGATCTCGTGGCCCAACGTGTTGTCGGACAAGAGCGCCGTGAATATGCGCGTGGACGGGGAGTAGGCGGTTCGTCGGCAGTCAATGCAATGATCGGATTGTGGGGAGAAGTCGAGGACTACGACTCGTGGGAACGCGACTTCGGTTGCGGCGGTTGGTCATGGCGTGATGTTGAGCCGTATTTTCGGCGAATAGAAATTCCGTTGACTCAAGCTGATGTTGGTGCCCCGTCGCGTATTGGTGCCGGATTGTTTGAAGCGTGTCGAACCGAAGGATGGTTGTGGCATCGAGGTCCGTATCCACTTGGCGCAGTGGGCAGCGATGTTGGTCCAGCAATGTTGACGCGCAATCAAGATGGTCATCGAGTATCGGCGGCAGATGTCTATTTGAATCGAGCTCGTCAACTCCCACACGTGCAAGTTGTCTGTGATGCGGTTGTCGATCGCGTTGCGATCGAGAACAACCAAGCAGTTGGGGTCATACTTGCCGATGGCACTTTGATCGAATCAGCTGAAGTCGTTGTTGCTGCTGGCGCAATTCATTCACCCGCGATTTTGTTGCGTAGCAAAATTGATCGACCTGGTATCGGTCAGGGCCTGCAAGATCACCCGTCGGCACCTTTAACGATTGCACTCGCCGAGTCGTGTTCTATCAATGAACTAGCCGTGACAACTTTGGCACGATTCACTTCGGGTTTTGCGCCTGCCGACTTGCAATTACTTCCTATTGATCATCTGGGTCAAAGTTCGGAGGGCTACGGATTGTTGAGTGTCGCCTTAATGTTGACGCGTTCGCGCGGACATATTGCTTTGGCGTCACTTGACCCGCTGGTTGATCCGGTCGTGAGTTTCAATTTGTTGTCTGATGAGCGCGATATTGAAGCGCTGTCTGTCGGTGTTGAAGTGGCTCGGCATTTGCTTGAGTCTCCAAGCCTGAAGCGAGTCGCTTCAGAAGTGTTCATTGATGATGTCGGAACCCCATTGTCGGCACTCGGTAACAGTGATCATGAGATTGCCGCATGGTTGAAATCTCGTACTGGTGATTACGTGCATGCAGCCGGAACCTGTGCCATGGGTGATTTAGCAAACGAGAAGGCAGTGGTTGACATGGTGGGGCGGGTTCATGGCGTCAAGAATTTGCGCGTGTGTGACGCCTCAATCTTTCCGATGTTGCC
>CAMDCI010000011.1 GCA_945889715.1 Bifidobacterium breve
AAGAAGGGTCCGAATGGCAATTGCGTTCGGCGACCAGCCTTGCCAATGATCATCATCACCACTCCGATGACTGCACCAAGAATGAATCCGTAGAACAAACCAACCAAGGCCAGACCCGTATTCAACCAACCCAAGTACATTCCGAGCAACGGACTCAGTCGTACGTCACCGTCACCAAGACCACCTCGACTCACGGCATACAAAGCACCCATCACCGCAAGCGATATACCCGCTCCGATCAAAGCCATGTAGATACGTCGGGGTTCATTGTCAATCAACGCAGCGATCACCAGCAGAGGTGCTCCCAAGGCCATCACGGTGTACGACACTTCGCGAGGCAAACGTTGAGTCTTCAAGTCAATGACAGTCAAACCAGTCAAACCAGCGGCGAAAACACAAAATGCTGCAACCAAAACACTGCGCTCAAAATGAATAGCCATCAAAACGAACAAAGTGGCAGTCACGATTTCGACAATGATCGGTTCAATCCCGATCGGTTGACGACACTTACGACATTTTCCTCGCAATGCCAGCCACGACACGACCGGCACCAAATCAAGTGGACCAAGTTCAAGTCCGCAAGAGCCACATGCCGATCCAGGTTGAACCACCGATGCGCCACGAGGCACTCGATCAATAACAACCGTCAAGAACGAACCGATCAACAGACCCATGACAAGGGCAACCCACAACACCGGTGTCGCAATGTCGATTCCATTCGCGCAAATCATTAACAAAGGACACTAGCGATGACTTCGTTTACACAACTCACAATTGACCCAGAACTCGACAGACTCTTGAGAGCAACTGTGAATGCATCTGCCTCTGACTTGCATCTCACCGTTGGTCGCCCTCCGATGGTTCGCCTGAGCGGAGACTTAATTCCGATCGAAGGGATGTCCGACCTTGGCCCCGCCGAACTTGATCGCATGATCGGCAGCCTCATGGATGAGGCAAAAACTCGAGAATTCAACCACAATCATCAAGTCGACTTTTCCTTCGGTATCAACGGTGTCGGCCGCTTTCGCGCCAACGCCTTTCGACAACGAGGATGCATGGCGCTGGCCCTGCGTGTTGTTCCTCACCGCATCAGCCCACTTGATGAACTTGGCGCTCCTGCAGCGTGTTCAAAGTTACTGAACGCTCCATACGGATTGGTCTTGGTTGTTGGCCCTACTGGTTCGGGCAAAAGCACCACTTTGGCCGCGATGATTGATCAGATCAATCGTGATCGAGCGTGTCATATCTTGACAATTGAAGATCCGGTCGAGTTTGTTCACACGCACAAGCGGTCCCTGGTCAACCAACGTGAAGTTGGCACTGATGTCAACACCTTCGAAGATGGATTGCGCTCTGCGCTACGCGAAGATCCCGATGTGATCTTGCTCGGAGAAATGCGCGACCTTGAATCAATTGCCATCACACTCACGCTTGCCGAAACTGGTCACTTGGTGTTTGCAACCTTGCACACCAACGATGCTTCGCAAGCGCTTGACCGTATTGTTGACGTCTTCCCGGCCGAGCGCCGTGACCAAATTCAGATTCAACTTGCGGGTTCACTGCAAGGAATCATCAGCCAACGATTGATTCCTTCAGAACATGGCGGCCGTGTTGCGGCCTACGAGGCTCTGATGGTGAACGACGCAGTGCGCAACCTCTTGCGTGAAGGCAAAACTCGCCAGATGCGCAATGTCATCAGCACTGGACAGAGTGAGGGAATGCAAACTCTCGAAATGGACTTGGCACGATTAGTTATTTCCGGTCATATCACGCAGGCAGACGCCTGTAGCCAGAGTGCCTACCCCAAAGAAGTAGTGACGCAGATCGCCACCCAGCGCGCGCAGCTGGTCAATTCTTAACCTGTGTACTTTTTGGCCAAATACTGCCAATCGCCGCCTTGAGCCGAAGGACCAACTCTGTTGAACCGGAATCATTAAACAACGAAGTTACTTCTCCCTTTTTGTTCCAGTAAGCCCTCACCGATGCGTATTCCGGTCGTTGAAAAGCCAAGAATTCGACCTGATTACTTCCAGAGTGAATGACGAAGAAGTCAATCGTCTCACTGCCCAGCATTGTTTCAATTCTTGAAACACCATTTTGAATGGGCAACGGAGCCACAGTCGCCTTTCTGGCACGTTCCCATACCTGCCAGTAGTCCAACTGCTTCTTCAGTTCATTCTCAATCTCCGGAGGAGCGTTCTGCAAGAGACAGGTCACCTCGCCGTCGTTGCTTGCGTAGACGTTCAAATTTAGGTTTGAGCCCTTATCTTCTGGCCTGATCTGAATTGCCAAAGAAGACTGAGGAAGCCGGCGAGTCGTTGCTCGACCAGCGATTGCATTTTGAAGGATTGAACGCGGTACTTGAGTTAACGAATCTTCGTCCCATTCCCGAGGACCACTGAGCCACCAGCGAAGGTAAAGCGCCTTCTTGGTACGAGTTATCGCTGAATAAACCTGGCGGGGTGTTGCGGAGTGAGTCGGCAACAAGCTGCGCCCATCAACGATAACGCTGTCCCATTCACCACCTTGAGCTCGAAATAGGGTCCTCGCATAACTGTAAGTCACGTGTAATGCGTTGACGTAGGGGTCATTCTCGTGGGCAATCCAAAAATCTTGACTTGGTTTTTTGATTCCGAGTGCCCCCATGCGCACGATAAAATCAACCCACAAAACCTGCCGCACACGGCGAAGTGTCTCCCCATCTGGGGCGCCAAGAACATCAAGAACGATAAATGTCTCAAATGACAGCGACTCCCCCGACGACATCACATAACGCATTCGAACTTTCTGTAGTTCAACTTGTTCACTTTTGAGGGTTTTGATCACCGGTAGGTCAAGCAACTCGATCACTTCAAGATCCGTTCCATTGACCAAGCCGACCGTTTGATTCGATTTAGTGATCACGACACGATCACCAAATTCGGGACGAGAAGACTTCTTACCCTGTTGCTGTCGAATTTCATCGTTCCAGACAGCGACATCGCTATTTCTAACTGCCAACGCCACTGCGTCTCCGGAGGCAAATCGATCAATGAGGTAGGGCTCAAGTCCGACCGAAGACATTTTTGAGATCTCGCCCGTTCCGGAGGGTTCAATTGGCAAGATTCCTTGGTCATTATTGACAACGCGCGACCGAAGAACTCTAGTTAGTTCGCTAATTTCAGAGTCACCATCTGTACGAAGCACTTGGTTGAGTGAATAAGTCTGAACCTCTAATCCACGCCTAATCAAATCACTCGACGAAAGTGCCACGGAGTGATCTTCTGCGTACGGGGGTAACTGGCAATTGTCCCCAACAAACACAAGCTTGCCCCCACCTTTGACAACCCCGTCAATAATGTCGGTCAGCAGTTTTCCTTCGCCGAATTTGAGTTCTGGTGGTTCAACTTCATCAAGTTTCTGAAGATCTCCAATCATTGAGGATTCATCAATCAGAACAACCTGATTCTCAAAAGAGATTGAACGTCTCTTGAACTCAACAGTTGGTGGCCACTGACGAGTTTCATTGTCATTATCGACAACTTTGCTTTGTTCAAAGAGCGCCGAATGAATAGTTTGTGCAGCCATTTTGGAACGGCGCGACAGCCTGACCGCAGCTTGTCCAGTTGGTGCCAACAAGGTGGCAACTTTCCCGTTTTCTGAAGCAATTGAAACCATTGACTTCATGATCTCCGTCTTGCCCGAACCAGCCGGGCCTTCAAGAATAAAGACTTTTGCGGTATCAGAAAGTACAAATGCTTGGAAAAGGGCCAACGCTTCTTCTTGTTCGACAGTTAAGGCAAAGTCACGCCCCACGGCGACAACAGGTGGTTTCCATTCAGGGCGCGAATACATTCGGGCAGTCACAGAAACTTGCCGACGTTGCCGGAGTCCGTCTTGATTTGCAAAAAGTTCGGCTGCATCTCCGACGCTTATCGGCATGGGGAATTTCTGTTGAGTGGCGGCCACAGTTCGCATTGTTGGGTGATGATCAAGTTCGGTGACCCAATTCGCTAGGCCATCCATTGCGCTGAAATCAGCGAGAACCAGCAACGCGTCAGATGGAAAGACCGTGACTAAGTTGGCTAGAAGGTTCACGGACTCGTTACCGATTCTGATTTCACTCAAAATCGCCTGCGCCAAAACAATCTGCGACTGTTTCACCGCCTCAAGCATCTGCTCGCGTCCACTTTCTGTACCGAGGTCGGCAGTTATATGGTCAATCTCTAGATTTCCTTGCCACCAACGTCGCGCTGTCTTCTCAATCGTTGTTTGACGTGTGCCTTTCCAACCTGGCTCTTTATCGATGAGCAATAATCGGATTGTTTGAAGGGGTGACACTCGCTGGGTCAAAACGCGAATGAGAGCTAAAACTTCAGCACCTGGACCCGCACCTAATGCCGTCACTGTGAGATGTCCGTCTTCTGGTATCGGAAGAAGATGAGATGACTGACTTAAAACCTCATATGCCATCATCGAATGAAATGGATGATAAGCCAACGCATATGTCAGTCGAGCCTGCGAAGTGGAGAAGTCGGGCATGACAGTGGTCCGATAAGAATTGCGTAATCGCAATAATTCAGGTTGCAGTTCAACTGCCGACCATGCAGGTTGGCTTTGCCGAACGCGATCAACGATGTCCTGTTGGATAGCTGTGATGAATTCAGACATAGATCGTCCTAAAAGTCAGATTGATTCTTGGTCCGACTGTTCGTGCTGTCTTCGGTATTTGATGAACCCAGCGAGACTGGCTAAGGCCCGACATAATCAAGAGAGAACCAGAATTTAGATCAATTTTGACGGTCTCTTTGCTTTCCCGATGACGCAAATGAAAAGCGCGTGTTACGCCAAAACTTACTGATGCAATCACTGGTGACGGACCAAGTTCGGGCTCATTATCTGCATGCCACGCCACTCCATCTTGACCATCTCGGTACAAGTTGACAAGCACTGAATTAAACGAATGCGATGCAATTCGCTCACAACTTGAGCGAATGTTGTTTAAGGTAGGGGTCCATGGCAAGGGTTCAAGGTGAGTGCCTGAGTATGAATAAGCCTTGCCAGGATCGCCGAACCATGCCGTGAGCCGAGGCTGTTCAACCTCTCGTCCAAAAACATAGAGCAATGGTTGCTGCCAGGGAGTTGATGACTGTATCTCTTGCTCGAAAACCCTTGACTCGTCTTGATCCCAATGATGTTCGTAAAGAATTGCGCTTCCATCAAACGGAAGTAATTCAATTGGCCCAGTTTCGAAGAGAGTCATAAACACCTCACTTTGAGAACCTTATTGTTTGGGTGGTGGTGTTTGTGCTGAATCAATTAAATGATTGGCGATAAGTTCGCAAAATGATGCGATGGCAAGACGTGATGACTTGTCGTATTTTTCCAGGTGAAGGGCTTCGCAGGCATCAAGAGCGAAATTGAGTAAATGTGCTGGGGTGAATGTGATGCATTCATGAATAAATGCGATGGTCGTCACGATCGGACGCTTATTGGCACGCCAACGAGCAGCAAGCTCGAAGCCCAGTTCGGGCCGAGTTGGCTGAACCGAGGGTAGACCGTGGTTGGATAGTCCAACACCTGTCGGTGTGATGGTTGACAAATCGTCTGGGATATCCATAAACACTGATGAGGGAAGAAGTTCGCCGAACCAATCAGCAGGTACAGAAATGAGTGGCAAGTCGGCCAAGGGATTGGGTTGGCAACCATGCGGCACAAACGACACTAAAGCTGTTGCACCATGGGCCGTGACCGTACAAGAAACGAGCACAACTTCTAAAAGGGTTTCGTCTGAAAGTTGCTGGAAAAAATGTGCGATTGGTAGATCGCGTAAAGCACCCGCTGCAGTGACGCGGGAAGGGCAAGGGGCTAAAGAAATGGTGTGTCCTTTCACTGATATTTGTTCATAGGGGTTAATGGCTTCAGGATGTACTTTTGTCAGAAGTTTTATTCCGGTAAGAAGATCACTGACGATGCCGCTGCACTTAATCGACGTGACAGCGACTCGTGTCGTGCGACAACCATGACTTCAACGCCTTGTTCGGTCAGAATTTCGGCACAATTCGCAAAACGGCCGTCGCCACTGGCAATGACGACTCGGGCAGAACGAAGAGCCTGAGGTTCTTCAACGAGGTCTTCAACCAAACGGATATCGGCACCATCAATTCCGCGACCGACTAAATAACGAGCGTTTGGCCAGAGAAACCCGAGCTCGGGGGTCTTCATCCAGGCGTTAATACCGACTGCGACGACAACTTGCATACGTTCAAACGAGACAATTTTTGAGAGGTCTCGATACATTTTGGAAGCTAGTTTCGGTACAGAATCTGAACCGCCACATAGATTTTCTAGATCAACAACAATGTGCGAGCGGTCAACGAGACCGATCGAATTAGTGGGGGCCAAGAAGCCAAGCGAACTTTGGCGGCTTGATGTTTTATTGAGCGAATATTGATTGATTTGGTGCATCATGGCACCTATCTAAATGGTCCTTGCACGACCGATTGTCAGAAAAAACTCAACATTTCTTGACGCGATTCTTAGTAGTACTTGCGAATGTAATCGTAAGCACGATCAAACAAATCTTGATTCGTGTGAAGCTTGTACTTCAACAAAGTTAACCGTAGTGCTCGCTGAACTTCACGCTCTCCGGCTTTAGTGGCTTGCCAATCATCAAATCTGACGCTCTTCACAATTTCATCAATATCTGCGACAACGCGTTCAACGATGATTGGCGTATGAGCATTCTTCGCCTCAACAAACAATTCGGTCAGAGCGGCTTTGCCAGCATCAACTCGCTCTTCAGCTGGAACTTCTTTTTCGGCCTCAACCACATCTTTCGCCAACTCAAGAAGAGACTTTAAGAAGTCAACTGAAGCGATCAGACCTTGTTCGTGCTTAAGCCGTAAGTTTTCAAGGCGTTCTGACAGCTCAATAAATTTGGGATCCTTACCGTGCTTACGCAATCGAGCAGAAACACGAATCTCGACCTCAACTATGTTGCGATCTGGATCTTTTGCTAGCTCTCCCATGACGTCAGCGTCAAGAATCAGGGTTTCAATATCGTCATTCACTGTCCGAACGGTGACATGCCGGTGAATGAGCTCAATCGTCTTCGGCCCGAAGGTATGCCATAACAATTTTCCAGTTCCAGACACAGGTCTGAGCGACTCATAGACCTGACACACCCAGCGATAATCATTTTCAAATCGGGTCAGAATCGGGTCGGGCGAAACGGCTTCCCAAATCTGCATCAGCTCATGGATGACTAACGCAAAAGCATCACGCTTTTCGTTGGTATCAAGAACTTGCTGGGCACTCATCAAGCCTTCCCAGCCAAATTCGCTGCGATCAATGCCAGGAAAAAATGCGATTGCATTGTTGATCGCTGGCTCAAGGAGATCTTTCAATTCACCAAGATTCTTCACAACCCTGTCGACTGCACCGTCATCAAAGTTGAGGGCCTGAGCCACGTCATCAAAGATTCCCAGGTAGTCAACAATCAACCCATGCGATTTATTGTCGGCGGGCCGGTTGGTGCGACAAATTGCTTGTAGAAGGGAGTGGTCACGAAGGGGTTTGTCGAGGTACATGCACTGCAAGTTCGGTGCATCAAAACCAGTCAAGAGACGAGCTGTCACGATCAAGATCTTGAGGGGATGACTGGGGTCCCGGAAATTGTCAAGAAGTTGACGCTCTTCATCTGGTGTCCGTCCATGTCGGTCACGCCATTCTTGAGGTACGCCCTGTCCGAGAGAAATCACCACTGCGCTGCAGTCGGTCGGCATCACTTCATCAAGAGCGTTTTTATACAGAATGCAGGCTTCTTGGTCGATGGTCACGATCTGGGCACCAAATCCATTTGGTTCAACTCGTTGGCGGTAGTGCGAGGCCATGTCACGAACAACCGACCTCACACGTGCTGGGGATTTAACGAGCAACGAAAACTTTCCAGCACGGCGCGATACTTCGGCCCGATCACTTTCTGACAATTCTTTAACCAAAATCTCAAATTCTCGATCAAGCTCTTTTTTGTCAATACGCAAATCAACTGATCTTGTTTCAAAGTGAATTGGCAGTGTCGCCTTATCGCGAATTGAGTCTTCGAACGAGTAACGGCTCAGATAGCCGCCAGAGTCTTCATCAGAACCAAATGCGGCAAAAGTATTGTGATCACGCGCATTGATCGGTGTACCGGTCAGACCGAATAGGAAAGCATTCGGAAGTGCCTCGCGCATTTTGCGTCCCAAGTCACCTTCTTGAGTTCGGTGGGCCTCATCAACGAGAACGATGATGTTGCGGCCGTCGTTCAGCACCCCGTCCGCCTCGCCGAATCGGTGAATCGTGGTGATAATCACTTTTCGAGTGTCTTTTTCGAGGAGCGCAATCAGATCCTTGCGGGTTTCGGCTGAAATCATGTTTTCAACTTGGGCGGCGTTGAACGTTGCCGTGATCTGAGTATCAAGATCAATGCGATCAACCACGATCATCACCGTCGGGTTAGATAGTTCTTCGGACATGCGCAACTTGTTTGCAGCGAAGACCATTAAAAGACTCTTCCCAGATCCCTGAAAGTGCCAAATGAGTCCTTTGCGGATACGACCCTCAATCACACGCTGAACAATCAAGTTGACAGCCTCAAATTGTTGGTAGCGACAGATAAGTTTCATCATTCGCTGACGACGATCTGTGGCGTATGCCGTGAAATTGCGGGCAATGTCAAGCAAAACTGCTGGGTTCAACATGCTGCTCACAGTGTCAAGAACTGCGCGAAGACCTAAGAACACCGGGTCGCCCGTTCGCCACGGGCCCCATTGTTTGACTGGCATTTGTACGGTTCCGTACATGTATTCGCGACCTTCAGTGGCGAACGAAAAGACGTTTGGAACAAAGAATGACGGGACATTGACTTCGTAGTCAGAGTAGACCTGAATTGCGCCGTCGATCCAGGTCACTGCCGGGCGAACTGGAGATTTTGCTTCTCCCACGACCAAAGGAATTCCGTTGACATAACAAACCACATCAAAACGCCGTTCTGGGCCTGCGGTGAATGTGACCTGGTTTGAGACCACATACTCATTTGCACCGATGTTCTTGAAATCAATGATGCGCACTGTTTCGTGCTCGTCATTTAGGCCTATCGGCAAACTGAACTCGCCGCGAACCCATTTCATGAACTGTTCGTTAGCGCTCACGAGGCCCGCAGCTGAAGCACCAATCAAGACGCTACGTAACTTATAAATCACTTCATCGGCTCGTTCTGGGCGACGAGCAATACTTGGATTCAGCCGAATGAGTGCATCACGTAACGAGCGTTCATTCAGAACATCATTTGTAGAACGATCGAGTTCTGGACCAGGAATGTGTGTCCAGCCAGCTCGTTCCAATATTTCAATCACTGGCTGTTCTACTGCTGAATCTTCTGTAAAACCGGGCATTATGAAATCTCCTGATTCAGCAAAGTAGTACGAAGGACTTTTGCTTCAACAATTGCCTGCTCGGTCGCCTGAATGACAACGTCCATTGATGACACAATCTCGACAATTCGCTTCTGCTCGGCTAATGAGGGAACATCAAATTTCAGACCGGAGAAAGTTTTCCAACTAAGGCTACGACGTCTGTTTACTGTCCCCTGCGCATTTTCCTTATATTGAACAATAGCTCTTGCAGATTTCAGGAGATACTCAAAAAACCTAGGATCGTGATTTTCTGAGTTCCAACTCAACGATGTATACATAGGGGATACGACCCCAGTAAAGGGAAAATGGTTAACCGCTATTGAACCTTCATCAATATGGATCGTTGAATATACCCAATCACCCACTTCAATTACTTTGTAACCATCAAGTGACTTTGACGCGATACGTTTGTCAAAATAGTCCTGCGCAAGCACTACCCCGTCGTACTTGGACACAGCAAAAATTGCGGGCTCTTCATTATGAGGGCCTAGTTTTTTGTTACTTAGTTGAAATATGTCATCCATTGCAATTTTTGCCCAGTCGCGCCCGCCAACAGATAACAATTGATGAAGCACTGCGGCCCGCGAACCTTTGGCGACTTCAAGTTGACTACGCAACGCATCCAAGTGTTCGTCAACCGCGGTCATCAACTCCACAATGCGCGCCTGCTCATCTAATGAAGGCAACTCGAACTCATAATCAACTAAGTCACTGAAATTGATATACGGGTTAACCGAACCTTTGCTTTGCAAAATTGAATGCGTATGGAACCTTTCAGTGGACATCACGTGCAACAAAAATTCTTTTGCCAATTTGTCATTTACCGGACGCAAGACGAAAGTTGTATTTGCGCATACTCCTTCAAAGCTACTCATCGCGACTTTTCGCAAGTAAGTACGACGACTTCCATAAAGAATATGGCCAGGTTTAAACCTCATTTGAAACGCTGGTCCAAGATAACCGTCACCGACTAATCCATATTCACGAAGAAATGGATCGTCAGTAACCATATGCTCACCGGCCACATATCGCTCTAAGCCATCTTCCTGAGGATCAACTTTGTCATTTACTTTGAGAACCACGTCGCCGAATTTCACAAGTTGCGACATCACAAACCAGCCTTGAAGATGGATTCCATCTTTTTCATCGCCGAGTTCAAATCTTTATGGGCCTGCTGAAATCCAACTAGAGCGTCAGCGAATTCAACACCAACCACCCCTGACTTGCGTTCAACATAACGATGTACGGTTAGATCAAATTGATTTTCTTCAATTTCAGATAACGACACTCTGCGCGAAAATGATTCAACATCTTTGTCGGCAAAGAAAGCATCGCAAATGTTTTGTTGATTCTTTTCACTTAAAAATGAAAAAGCTCGTTCGCGTGTGACTTCATTCAACCCGTCAATAAACAATACCGTCTTGTTGTGTTTCACAGGTTTCTTTGATCGACAAATCACAATGCATGACTCCATCGGAGCGTTATAGAAAAGGTTTGGTCCAAGGCCAATCACCACGTCAACAACATCTGCTTCAATCATTGCTTTGCGCATTGAGTATTCTTCTTTGCGGAACAAAACACCATGCGGAAACAAGATCGCGCAACGGCCAGATTTCGCATCCATACTTTCAACGATGTGCTGAAAAAATGCGTAGTCAGCGCGTCCCTGAGGCGGAGTACCAAATCGATTGCGGCCCCATCGATCAGATGACCACGAATCTCGATCCCATTGACTAATTGAATAAGGCGGGTTGGCAAGCACCACGTCAAAAGTTTTCAGTCGATCGCCTTCAATAAACTGCGGGCTTTTCAGAGTGTCTGATCGAGCGATTTGGAAGTCTTCAATTCCGTGTAAAAACAAATTCATGAGAGCGACTGAAGATGTCGTCACATTGAGTTCTTGCCCAAACAGTTTGAGATTACGGTGCTCTAAACCCTGCGACTGCAAGTAGCGCGAAGCCGAGAGCAACATTCCACCAGTACCGCAGGTGGGGTCGTACACACTTTCAGCTGGCTTGATTTGTAGTAGTTGCGTCATCAAATGCACGACTGTGCGGTTCGTATAGAACTCCTGCGCAGTGTGACCCGAGTCGTCAGCGAACTTCTTGACCAAATACTCGTAGCCTGTTCCGAGTTCGTCTTCTGGGACATTGGCGACTCGAAGATCGTACATTGAAAAATGTTCTATGAGGTTTCGTAGAAGGGTGTTGCTCAATCGATTGGAGTTTGTCCACTGTGCGTCACCAAAGACCCCATCAAGTTTTGAGTTCGCCTTTTCAATGTCACGCATAGCGGTTTGAATTGCGCGACCAACTTCAAGATTCTTTTCGCGAATGTTCTTCCAGTGCGCGCCTTTCGGAATTATGAACCGGTGTTGCTCGGGCATATTGGCGTACGACTCGTCGTTCCCCGATTCTGTAAGAGCATTTTCATATTCTTCGTCGTAGACATCACTCAATCTTTTGAGGAACAGCAAAGGGAATATGTAATTTTTGTATTCGCCAGCATCAATGCTTCCACGCAAAAGATTTGCCGCACCCCAAAGATAGCCCTCGAGTTCGGCTTGGGTTATTCGCTTGACCATCATGACAAACCACGATCCTTCATTACCTTGAGTAGTCGGGTCTGAGTCTTCTGAGTTGCCAACGCAGCTTCGCGAAGTTGATTCATCGCTACATCAATAGTTGGAAATTCTCTTGCAATCTGCTTGGAGACAAATCGGCCAGGCGACAGGTCACCACCTCCATTAAGAATTTCTGTGATTGTGACAACTCGGGCAAATCGATCAACATCCGTGAAATTTTGATATAGCTCAAATATCTGGTCAATGTGTTCTGATTCAAGGGTGTTTTGATTTCGCCCCGACCTAAAGAGATCGTTGGCATTGATGAAAAGAACTTTCTTCCGGCGCTCTTTTGCCTTGTGGGTTCTCGCAATCACAAGGCAAGCCGGAATGGGAGTTCCATAGAAGAGGTTTGCACCAATTTCAATGACTGCCTCAATGACGTCGCTCTCAAGAACTTTCGACCTAATTCGGCCTTCACTTTGGCCGCGAAACAATGCACCTAATGGCAACACGACCGCTAGTCGGCCATGTCCGGGGGCCATTGAGGCGATCATGTGCTGGAGCCAAGCCCAGTCTCCGTATGACGAAGGGGGTGTGCCGGCCGAATTTCGTCCCCACCGGTCGCTTGCCCACAGGTCTTCGCCCCAGTTCTTCAACGAAAACGGCGGGTTGGCAATCACGCAGTCAAATGTCATCAATGAATCACGTTGAATGAATTGCGGCTCACGTAAAGTATCGGCGTTAGCAATATTGAAATCTTCCATACCGTGCAAGATCAGGTTCATCTTGGCGATGGCTGCTGTATTTAGATTCTTTTCTTGACCAAATATTTTGCCGAACAACAGTCGCGGGTCTCCCCCGTTTTCTTTGACGTGCTTCAATGATTCGATCAGCATTCCACCACTGCCGCAAGACGGGTCATAGATCGTCTCACCTGGTTGCGGGTTAAGAATGTTGATCATCAATTCAACGACGGTTCGCGGCGTGAAGAATTCGCCTGCCTTTTTGCCGGCTTTGTCGGCGAATTTCTTGATGAGGTACTCGTACGCGTCGCCGAGCATGTCATTGGGAACAAATGTGGCGGAAAGATTCTTGCCACTGAAGTGCTCAATCAAATCTCGCAATAACGAATCTGGGAGACGGGCCTTGTTCGTCCATTGAACATCACCGAAAATTTGAAAGAGGTTTGACGGATTAGCACGTTCAATTTCCCGCATTGCTCGATCGACTGCGGTACCGACATTGGTGTTGACCTTGCGAAGATCGCGCCAATGGGCTCCTGCAGGAATTTGAAAGCGATGTTGTTCGGCCAGACTTGCGAATTCTTCGTCGTAGTCGGATAGTTCAAGAGCTTCAGCGAATTCTTCGTCGTAGACGTCGCTGAGACGCTTCAAGAAAAGGAGAGGAAAGATGTACGCCTTAAAGTCGGCATTATCAATAGGTCCTCGGAGAATATTGACTGCCGACCACAACCATTGCTCAAGTTCTTGTGTATTTACTATTTCAGATGAAGACATCAGTTGTTATAGCTCGCCTTCATCTTCTTCGTTTTCTTCATCCTCTAGCTCACCTAGTCTCTTATCAATAGCTGCGTCAATCAATTTTTCTGATGCAACTAAGTTGAGATCTAGAAAATCCCGGGGCCATTCGTTAGCTAAACCACCGTATGAGTCAATGAGAGCTTCACTAAAATAGGTCTCATCATTCTCTTGCTCGGCGTACAAGATCTTCACCATCCCTTGAATGGAATTAGATTTATCTTCGGCGATACGAAGGCGAAGTCGATTAATCAGGTGTTCGCTATGTGTCTCTACAACGATCTGCCGTCCCTGTTTCGCGCAAAGCAAAAAGAAGTCTGCTAGTTGTGACTCAAGCCGTGGGTGTAAATGAAGTTCAGGCTGTTCAATGATCACAATTGATTCATCGGGTCTGGCGAGCAGGCATTGCATTAATACCGGCAGAACTTGGGCCATGCCCTGACCGACCGAACGTAAGTCAACCGTTTGGGTTGGATCATCCTTATCAACAAGAACATTGATGCGAGGACGGTCACGCCCCTGGTCTTCGTGTTGAACGCCATGTGCGAGCCCGAAATGGCTCAACCAGCGGTTTAGATTTTCTGAAAAAGTCTCTCCCGATCCGTATAGATCACTGAATGGATGTTCGTTAAACCCTTCGTCATCAAGTGGAAGAGGATACTTATTTCGTAAATAAGCTTCATGGGCCAAGACTTCGACTGCTTGTTCACCTTTAGGTCCAAGATTTCGTGGATCCGCAAAGCGCGGTGCAGAAAAATTGGTATCACGGATCGGGCCGAGGTAGTAGACATTTTTCATTTTGCCGCTCAATCGCTCACGACTATTTCCCCACAACTGAGTAACTTCAAGGTCAGGCAAAATTGATCTTCGCATATCAAATGTAAACAAGTTATTTCTCGTAGAACCTAAAAGATCTTGATGTTTCCAATTATTTTCCCTACCGAAGTGAATCGGCTTTAAACACTCGTAAGAGTCTGATTTAAATACTTCTTGCTGTAGGAACGGCACCAAGACCGACTTGATATCTGAAATGTTTCTTAGGGCTATTGAATCAACCAGGTCGGAAATGGCTTCTTGAATACCATTGGCATCCTTTTTATAGGGTCGATTCTCAGGTAGAAGATTTACCAAGCGAACCGGCATTTCCATGGTCATTTTAAATTTCCGTATCAATTGACGAAGGAATCCACTGTTACTGAAATCTGAGTTACTTTCATTGTAGTTAGCGAAAATTGATTTGAAAAATGAAAGCAAATTTTCTTCCCAATATTCCTTATTCTGCGCAGGTTTTGCAATCAGAGTTGAACTCTTGCCACCCAACCTCGTTAGACGCGACGATCTCCTATTGCGCAGTTGCTGAGCCGATTGATGAAACTCATCAATCAGATAGTGAATGAAATCCGTTCGTTCGAGCGGGACTGGATGAAAATTCTGACCCGCAGCGGGAATGAACATCGCATAATCAAAACGCCTCGCAATTGAATCTTGTGATTCATCAGAAGTTTCCGATTTTTCAATGCTGAGAAATCCCTCACCGACAGCGACTTCAATTTCAGATGAGTTGAAGTCCCCAAAAAATAGGAGCGGTGGATGCTCATCAAGTATTTCTCTGGTTTCAAACTGAAAATTCACTAGATCACTTGACTTATTTATCGCTCGTTCCAACTCAATTTCAATCTTCGAAATTCTTGCTTCGCGAGACAACTTTCTCAATTGGCCATTTTCTTCCCTATCAAATACAAGGTGAGCCTGCCATTTGGTGTCACTCGTTTCAATTCCAACGACTACTTCAGAATTTTCCGGCCTCTTGCGGTTGAGAACTTCGTGAAATGAACCAAGGTTGACAAGGTTTCGATTGAGAGAAATTCGGTGATCCGATGCAAAATCACTTGATAAATGCTGGGACGCCAAAAGTAATGAGTGCAGTAACGAGCTTTTTCCGGCGCTGTTACGTCCAACGAGCACAGTAAGAGGCTTAAATTCAATATCAGCTTTCGAAATCGATTTGAAGTTTTCAACATGCAGTTTTTTTATGAACGGGCTCATTTGTAGATTTTTCCTTGGTTCTGGTTATTAGGCGGCAAGAACAAGCTGTCTTCCAACTACTTGTCGGTCTTGTTTGAATCTCAAAAGTTGATTTTTGTCTTGGGTGCCTTTTATCATCGCAAATCTCTTGGCAAATTCACCTGAATTCATTTCTGCGAAAGCATCACCAAGTCCACTAAACGATGCTTTAATTTCGTCTTTTTTTAGCAATGTCAATTTATGTTGCGCGGATTCAAGATGATTGAAAACACGACTGACAGCCCAGTGAGAAACCTGGAATTGTTCTTCGAGGAAAGCAATCCGCAGCGGATCTTCGTCATTTGGATGGAAGCCAACGCGAGACAAATCTCGGCCGGACCAATTATTCATTTTGGAAACAAGATTGAGCGTTGCCTCGCTGAGATTTGAATAAACGGGTCCTAAGTCTTTTCGTAGAACTCCAAACTGAAACTCAGTTTGTAAAACAGATGAAAGAGGCATCGGACATTCGTCGGGGCTTAGACAAATATCGTTGTAGCCAGCCATTTGCTCATCATCCCCAATGAGCATGATTTGAACAAAAACTGGATCATCGTTTGTTTCTTGAAAAAGGGCGACGTATCTCTGTTCGTAATGCCCGTCTGCAACCTCAACTTGACATGAACGTACTTGGCCGGCGGCAAGTTCGCTACTTAAATGAATGTCGCGAAGCAGTACTGGTTCCTGTTGCAACTCAAAGGATTCGAGTTTTTCTTTTAGGAAATGAAACGGATCAAATTCAGTATTCATAACCCCTCGCAATCATTAAAAGTGAAACCGAGACATCTTCCTGTTCGTCTACTTCGATTTGTTTGAGAATATTTGCTAGTGACTCCATCAGTTTTTGGCGTAAGTCAGTGACCCAAGGCCTCGAATAGTTCTTACCTTCGGTCGGTCGTTGTGGATCAGTAAAGGAGACTCGGTCAGCAATTTTCTGATCTGTGAGTTGTCCATTTTCGTGAAATGTCATCGCATGCATGAGGCGCCTCTGGTTTTCAGTGAGAGAAGTCCAGATATCGATTGCGGTCTTTTCAGGCAACGCGGAAAGGCGGGTATCCGAAGTCGCATATTCGTCTTCTGCGGCTCCTGCCGTATATGCGAAGGATTTGTCATCAGGTATGTAAATGACGCTGGGGGACCAATTTGTCAGAAGAATTGTAAAAAACTTGAAAAGATCTTCATTTGTAAGCCCGTTCGCCTCGCGGAGGACAATTTCCACAGTTCTTTGGAGATTTTCAGCTGAGTAAACGGGGCTTAGACGACTCTCGGAGGTTTGAAGAATTTTAGGAATCATCGAGCAAAGATTGGCGGCTCGCTTGATCTGAGCCGGACGGGGAATCTGATTGGGATCGAATTCACGCTCGGATGAATAGTAACGAATTTGAGTTTTGACCCCAGACATGAAATATGGAGGGTTACTTAACAACTTGATCGCGCGGCGAACCAAGTTTTCCACATACCCTGGCTTCTGTTGACCTACAAGAGCGTTCTTAATAGTTGTCACCAAAATTCTTCGAAGTTCCGATAATTCAAATGGTTGATTTATCCTCTGTCGTTGGTTGAGTTCGTGTATCAGATAGTGCTCAAGAGGACTCACCTTGTTTTCAGCGCTCATTGGTTTCAAAAGGTGTTCAAGAGCTATTTGAAAGGCGTCGCCACTCTCTAGGGAACCTATTTTCAATCTTGTCTCAAGTTTGCGAAATGCGAGTTTTGTACATAACTCAATTTCAATCCAAAGAGGGGAGGTTTTTTTGAGATTCTTGAAATTGATGAGATCATCTCGGAGATCGTGAATCGAATAATTCATTTGAGACGCCTGAGTTTCGGCAAGATTTCAGATTCAAGAGGTTCCTTACAAAACCAGTGATCAAAGTATTGACGTGAAATGACGAAACTTTTCCCAACGAAAAGCCCTTTTTTGTTTAGTATGCATGAACTTCTTGCTCCGTTAGAACGGTGATCGTGAGCCGGGTGACATATTTTCTTGGTTGGGTTTGTGTTTTCTTCTTTATCTGAACTGCGAATAAACACGGTCACCCTTGCTCGTTCAGATAATTCCTTAAAGTCGGTATCTAAAACAAGCACAGGATGTTTTCCATCGGGCCTATTTTGATCAAAATGTTTGTCACCACGTTTTACTGGTGGAATAAATGTATTGGTCATCAAGAACCAATCAGCCGATTCATTAAATTTCGAAAAACCAAAGATATGAAGATTGGCGAAGCTATTCACTGACGATGAAGAATTATGGCTCATTGTCTGACCTTTTGGTGTTTTAGCCGCTTAATTAGATCATGGTATATCGGCTTAATGAGTTGGCGGTCCGGCCAGCGGAACCTAATTTCCGGAACCCCGGAATTTTTTGGTCTCTGTTAGTGCAGACATCCTCGTCGCCCTGCTCGCTTCGCTCCCGACGGGCTTGGGATTGTCTGCATGTCCACGGAGTTCCTCACTGCGTTCGTCCTCAGGGAATTATTAAAAGAAGGGATTGTTTAGAAAAGAAGGGTAATTGTGGTCTTAGGTTCGCTAGATGTCCTCTATTAGTGACTATCGCCGGCGCTCGCCCTGGTCTTGCGTACGATCGGTGAGTTGTGGTTGAGCTGACTTTTGACACTGTGGGGGTCGCTGTTCCGGTGCGCGGGGATGGTCTTCGTCCTGGCGTACGGTCCGATACTGGGGATCGAAATCGGTTTCGTCTTCCTAATGGGGGTTTTTTGGGGGTCGGCGTCGGCGAAATGGCCTGGATTGAGGCGAGTATTCCCAATCGGGTTCGCGGCGAAAACACCTCTGGGGTGAGTATCGATGAGGTCCGTGCCGAAGTCGCAAATATGGTTGACGAGGCATCCAAGTTCATTCAGCCTGCTGAGCCACGTGAAATCGTGACCGAATCGGGGGTCTCTCGTGTCGTTTCAGCAGATGACCCTCGTGTGGTTCGTCTTGATCTCGTTCGTGACTTTCGTCTTCAGGACCCTTCTCGTTTAACCGGCCTACTTGATGGTTTGGCTAAGGTCCCTCGGGATGGGCGCGTGAAGGTTCGCCGTTTCGCCGATGGCCGTACTGGTCGGGCGGAAACTTTGCGGGTTGGCCCAGCGAGTTGGGCTGCGACTTTGTATGACAAGCATGTTGAGTCGCGTGGTTTCGCTGCTCGGGGTTCTTTGCGAGCTGAGTTTCGACTTCGTTCTCGACAGTTGTCGTCGGTGGGAGCTCAAAGCCGGCATGGTGCAATTGTCGCGTTGTCTGATCTTTTGCCAGAGCGATGTGAGGCGACTCGTCTTGAGTGGTTTGAGAAAGCCAAGTTCGGGGCTTGGGTTGGTGGCCAATTAACAATTTGGGATGCTCTCAGAATGACCGAGTTGTCTGATCGTGAGAAGATTTTCTTCGTTGGCTGGTTGCAAGCACGTAACGATTCGGTCATTACCAGTATTTCAACGAAGACTGATCGTCGTTATCGCCGTATTTTGGCGTCGTTGCCAGATATTGGTGGCGTCGGCGATGAAATCAAAATGCGGCTGAATTACGAATTAGGTTGCGAAGAAGTCGCCTGAGCCTTATTTCGCCATGTCTTTGATGCGGTCGATGTCTTGGTCGCTCAACCGTCCGATTTTTCGAAATATTGCTTTTGCGTCTAGCGAGATCCGCGATCGGTGCATGACGCATGGAAATTTCAATCCGGCCTGTTCCCAGCTGTCAAGGCTCACTGAATTTGCTGCACCAACCGAGTTTGATATGGGCGAAACGATTATTTGTTTCTCGGCCTGTCCGATGATTACGACTGGACGCGCTTTGTTTTCGCCGTTCTTCGTAGTCAGCGAAGCCAGGACGATGTCGCCTAACTGGTCGCTTGATGTAAGGACATCAGGTCTAGGTTCGGGGACATGACGATGTTCGTTCTTCACGCCACGGGGATTGATTTTGTCCCATGCTTGTCTCAATAAGGACGCATCAAAGTCTTCGTCGGGATCGGGTAAGCCGAGTTCACTTGCGGCAATTTCAAGTTCAGCGGAAGGTTTGTGTCCTTGTTCTGTTCGAATTGAACGCAACATTTGAATGTGTATTTTTCGAACTTCAATGTCGTCAGTGAGTTCGGCGATCATTGCCAGGTTCTTTGTGATGTACGGAAGGTCTTTATTGGAAATGATCTGTAAAGAATGTGCGACTTCTCGTAACGCTTCATCACGTCGTTCTAATGTGAGCAGAATCTCCGCTCGTAGCAGGTGTGAATACGGTTTGCTTTCAAGTTTGATGAACTCGTTGCAAACTGTGAGAGCCTTTGTTGGATCATTGTGTGAAAGTGCAAGTGCGTGTCGATAGAGAATCCATTTGAGGTTTGGATCTTTGTCAAATATCTGTCTCTGCAGCGCACTTTCACACGCTGTTGCCAGGTTGTCCCAATCTTCATTTACTTGAAGAAATTTAGTTAGTTGCATCACTAAACGCTGTTGCGGTGATGGAAGGCTGCGTGGTCGTCCGTCAACAACTATTTTGGGCTTAATCCTTGAAAGAGATTTTTCAACTGCACCTAAATTGTCAAGCAGTGCTTTTGCAGGAGCAATGTTCTGTTTAGTGAGATTTTCGTTGGCCAATATTGTTTTGACGTGATCTAATGCAAACTTTGACCAACGATCAAGATGAGATGGGTAGATGGAATTACTCAGCCATGAGAAATTGAGCGCATGTGGGTCGGACAGCAACGTTAAGAGTTCTTCCGTCATTTCATGCTCTTTAAGTATTTTTGCGATTGATAGATAGGCAGTCGGGAAAGCGCTGAATTGCCCGGTTAAATCGTGGTCACACCAAATACGAATCTTTTTAAGTGCCTCTTCGGCAACACCGATCATTGCTGATGTCACTTGAATTTCAGGGTCGTTGCACGGCTTGATGTCGCGGTCGTATAGACACCAAGCCATGGCGGACCGAACTGCAATGTGCCGTCGATCTTCTTCAGGACTCTGCTTGAAGGCCGCAATCGCCCCTTCAATATCCCCACGTTTACGGAGGTCCGTAATTTGGCGTGCAAGGTTGGGGTAGTCAGTCATCGGTGGGGCTCCGAGGTAAAGCGTATTCCATAAATTGAGTTCTACTTATTTCTTTGAGCTTCCATCCACAACGCAACGTCGGCAACTCGAAGCAATGACAGACCCTCATGACCAATATGGGTCCTCAATTTGGAGAGTTGCCCTCGGACTTTTGAACTCTGCATGACCTCGTACCATCCTTGCCACCATGCTTCTGGGTTGTTGAGCAGGGCAGAAACGTCTCTGTCCCAGATAGGGATCGCATGAGGAAATTTTGATGCCATCAATTTTGAGGTGATTGTTTGTCCGATATTTGGTATCGCCTTCAGCGCAAAATATGTTGTTGAGAAAAGGCTTTCGGGGCTGTAATCGCTGAACGGGCGTTCCCAAATTGGCTTGTTCCGTTCGCCCGGCGAAAAAGTGAGTTCTTCAGCTGTTGCCAGTTCATAAATATCTGAAGCAATATTCGCCTCAGGCTTAATGCTCAGACACATGACTGCCGCAATGTCGTTACCGTCGAAGATGCAAGGGTTAGACATTTGGGAGTAGGACTCAAAGTGTCGTCCTGTGTAGTTGCCTGAAAGAAAGTAACTTTCAAGATCACTTTTGATTTGTTCATTTGAATTTTCGAGGAACCGATGAATTGATTCGGGAGTGAGTGAGAGATCGCTTGAAGACACGATGCTACTCCTCGCCGGAATTTGAAAAATTCCAAGCATTCATCACTTTTGAATGCGTTGTGTTGAACCAGTGATAATCAACATCAATGTCGCTCAATTCTTCCAATAATTCACTGGCATTCATTTCTAGTGAAGAATTAGGTAGCGGCACGATGAGAACTGACATACGAAGTGGCAGGTGAGAGTTGTTGAGAGTTCTTCGTTGGACCTCAGAGATAGATGACATCAGGACAGAATGAATTTCAGATGGAGCACCGCAAGGGATCCGTGTTTCTTCGTTTCGGGCAACGTCACGAGAAATCCAAGCCGCTTTGTCGCCTTCCCAAAGTTCCAAAATATATTGTGTATCGACGTGGCCAATTTCATTTGAGTGTGATTGACCTATAAGCACGTAGGCGCTGATACTTGCCATGCGTAATCTCCTTTGTTTCCAAGAAACTTAAAGGAGGGCTGTGATGTCTTTTGTCAGACTTTCAAAGAAAAAGTAGGTTCAGCTCAATTCCTGGAAAGTTCAGGGGACATCATCGACACAGAATCTATTATCCTCAAACTTTATGAAGAGAAGTTGATCTGTGTTGAATAGTTCGTCTACTCCCAGCATTTGTAGATAATGTGCGCTTAAATACCCACCTTCCGTAACTTGCTTAATACTCAGACTTAAGCGACGGCGGCCTAGGTCAAGATCAAGGAGTTTTACCCAAACGGAATCGCCTGGAGTCATGACTTGCTCGGGGGTTTCGACGTGCAGTGCGCTCATTTCGGAAATGTGCACCAGACCTTCGATACCTTCGCCAACCTGAACGAAGCAGCCGAATGGAACCAACTTGGTGACACGGCCGTACATGAGCTGGCCAACTTCGTGACCGGATGCAAAGACCTCCCACGGTTCTCTTTGAGTCTGCTTGCGTGACAAACTGACGCGCTCACGTTCGTAATCAATGTCCAGAACCTTTACCGTGACCCTGTCGCCGATGGCAATAACTGAACTTGGGTGATCAACATGATTCCAGGATAATTCGCTGATGTGAATGAGTCCTTCCATACCGCCGACATCAACGAATGCTCCGAAAGCGACAACGGTCGAGACGACACCTTCGCAGATATCGCCAAGCTTGAGATTAGTCAAGAAGCCAGCGCTAACTTCCTTCGGATCCGTTTGAGTCCGCCTAATTGACAAACTGACGTGTTCACGCTCGTAGTCAATGTCCAAAATCATGACGTTGACGCGATCCCCGATCGCCACTAACGCGCGAGGGTCATCAACATGATTCCAGGACAATTCTTCAACACTGACCACACCATCAAAACCACCAAGGTCAACATAAACGCCAACTTCGTTGTCGTGGCCTACATGCCATCCTTGACAGCTATCGCAGAGATAGAAATTGAAGTGCTCGCTAGTCTCGTTTCCTAAATGTATACACATATCAGTAGCGTCAGACTTTGTTTCGTAACGTCGCTTTGGTGAAAAATCACTCCTCCAATGAGAACTTGCTGATCGTTGATTCTCAGGCGGGGAATCAAGGTCAACAATTGACCAAGGAATTTCGGCTTTACGCTTCGTCGGTGTCAGTGCAAGAGAAACTTGGGGGCCTACTACGGAACTAACTACGCCCTCGTAAACCCCACCTAAGTGCAGCGAATCAAAGAATGCCTTTAATGCTCTGCGTTGAGTTTCCTTTAAGTAAGCGCTTCGTGAAAGCATGACGAAATTTGAATTTCGGTCAATCTCAATAATCTTGGCTTGAAGCAATTTTCCGACGTACGTCGCTAGATCAAAGATTTGGCGCAATTCAACAAGTGATGCTGGCAAAAAGGCACGCAAACCGACGTCAATGATGAGACCGCCCTTAATAACCTCGATCACGACGCCTTCGACCATTTCGTCGTTTTCTTTTTTCTTCTCAATCGTACGCCACGCACGCTCAAGTTGAGCACGCTTCTTGGAAAGGATCAAACGACCATCTTTGTCTTCTTGAGTCATAACTAGAGCTTCAACCTGCTCACCTAGATTGACTATCTCACCGGGATCAACATCGTTGTGAATGCTGAGTTCGCGTGATGTAATTACACCCAGAATCTTGTAACCAATATCAACGAGAATCTCATGCTCACTAATGTTGACAACAATTCCTGTGACAATTTGATTGTCTGAAATCTCCATCGGATTACCCTTCTTACGCCTTGAAACTTTCTGATACTTGCTGCAAGATTTCTTTAATCCTTACGAATTTCACTTTCTTATCCGTATAGGTGGCTGTGCTCATCTAAAAACTACACCGCCAATTTGGTCGCATATTCGGATTCGTTTATTCATTTAGCAACGCGAATAGTTCTACTTAGTTGGCGTTGCTAATGATTCCAAAAGACAGCAAAAAGGCCGGCCCTTGCGGGCCGGCCATTTTGTTTACTCGTCTGTCACTGAACTAGGCGACGCAAGCTCCACCGACTTGCGGCTCAACTGCACCAGCAACACCTACGTCGTGCAAGGTTGACTCGGCACGAAGGAACTGCACTGTGACTAGTCCAGCTTCGGTGGGGTCACCAGCGGTTCCGGTGGACTGATCGGCGTACCACGTTTCAACGGCGGTCTCCATGACTCGCATGTCGGTATCGCAGGCACTCTCTTGACCCTTGTCGGTAATGCCGCGAACGGCGAATACGGTGACGGTTGCGAGAATTCCCAAGATCACGACCACGATGAGCAATTCAACGAGTGTGAATCCCTTATCTCGACGAGCTTGAGTTGTTTCTTTGTTGATTTTCATGTTTTTTCCTTTCAATTGACGACTGTGATTGACGCCTTAGATATCGGCACAGACACGCTCGGCTAAATATCTGTATTGTCAAGAACGCGTCAAGGCTTCTCAAGGTCGTACCCTCTAAGCAATGACAATCGAACCTTCAGCCTCACTGCATCTCAAAGCCGATCGCGATCGCAGTTTGAAACGCGGTCACCCGTGGATTCTGAGCGGAGCTGTCGCCAAGGTCGAGGGCGATCCGCAGCCCGGCGACACCGTTCGCATCATTGCCGTCAACGGCACCGAACTCGCCACTGCTTCATACAGCCCGTTCTCGGCACTTCGAGCTCGCGTGTGGTCGTTCGATCCCACTGTTGAAATTACTGCTGGCTTTATCGCTGACACAATTAACAAGGCAGTTGCTCAACGCACTGCCGATCCCGAACTCACTCATACCTGTCGATTGATTTTTGGCGACTCCGATGGATTGCCTGGTTTGACTGTCGATCGCTACGGCGAAGTGGCCGTGATGGAAATTAATAGTGTCGGCATTGAACGTTGGCGCGACGCCGTTGTTTCGACACTCATGAAAGTTGACGGAATTACGTGCGTGTATGAACGTAGTGAAGGAGCCGATCGCGAACGTGAAGGCCTCACTGTGCGTAACGGACTTGCTGCCGGCGTCTTGCCCGCAAAGATCTACGCCATTGAAGGTAACGAGAAGTACATCGTCAATGTTGAAGAAGGACACAAGACTGGTTTCTATATTGACCAACGCGATTCACGAAAGTTGGTTGCCTCTTTGGCTCCTGGGCTTCGTGTGCTCAACGTCTTTGGTTACACCGGTTCGTTCGGAATTGTTGCGGCCAAGAACGGCGCCACTTCAGTGACTACTGTTGAATCATCTGGCCCCGCACTTGAATTAGCAAAGCAAAACGCTGAATTAAATGGTGTCGATGTTGGCGAAGTCATCGAGGGAGATGCCTTTGAAGTACTTCGTCGTATGCGCGATCGCCGCGCCGAGTTTGACTTGATCATTCTCGACCCACCGAAGTATTCGGCGAGCGCAAAACATATTGAGCGGGCCACGCGTAAGTACAAGGACATCAACTTGGTCGGTATCAAGTTGCTCGCACCTGGCGGCAAGTTGATGACGTTCTCGTGTTCGCAATCAATGGATACAGATCTGTTCCAGAAAGTTGTGGCCGGAGCAGCAGTTGACGCGAAACGCGATCTACGAATTGTTCGCCGACTTGGTCAGCCAGTTGACCATCCGGTGCACTTGCACTTCCCCGAATCGGAATACCTCAAAGGCTTGTTACTTCAAGCCGACTGATCTTTACTCCT
>CAMDCI010000012.1 GCA_945889715.1 Bifidobacterium breve
TGAAATAGTCCCTGCGTACGTGTTGGGCTCGGGGGTAGCCTGCGGTTATGGCCGGTGACCTGATCTACGCATTCCGCATTACTCGCCTGCCGTTACTCGATGCCGGCGGGGCCAACATCGGACGCCTGGACGACATCGTGGTTGTTCCGGGTCATGCCGGAAGCGCGCCGCGTGTCGTGGGCTTCACCGCCACCAGTCAGCGTCGCCGAATTTTCGTGAATGCTGGTCGCGTGGCCGAACTCGGCATTGATGGCGCACGTTTACGTTCGTGGGACATTGACCTCAACCCCTTCAAAGTGAAAAAGGGTGAACGCCTTCTTGGTCGTGACGTCATTGACCGCAAAGTTGGCGATGAGTTCGTCAGCGATGTTGCGTTGCGCGAACGCAGTGACTCACGATCGGGTGGATGGGAAGTTGCTCAAGTTCGACTCGCTAAGCGCACTGCGCTTCGCCGCCGCCCAAGTCATCGTTTAGTTGATTGGCGTGAAGTCGCCCAATTATTTGCTGCGACTACCGAGATGGCCGCTGAAGCTGCTCGCTTGCACGACATGCACCCGACCGACGTGGCTGCAGTTGTGCGTTCGTTACCCATCGCACAACGTCGTCAACTAGCAGAAGCAATGGACGACGATCGCTTGGCCGACGTGCTTGAAGAACTTCCCGAGTCAGAACAAGTTGGCCTCATCGAAGGTCTTGACATGGAACGACTTCTTGACGTGCTTGACGAAATGGAAGTTGACGACTTAGCCGACTTGCTCGCCGAAATGCCTGGCGAACAACGCTCGCGAATTCTTGACGCAATGGACGACGAAGACGCGGCCATGATGCGGCGCCTGTTGTCGTATGAAGAAGGTACCGCTGGTGGTCTGATGACACCAGAGATCATCATTCTTGGCCCAACCGACACGGTCGCCGAAGCACTTGCGCAAATTCGTGACCCCGAATGGATGGTCTCGATTGCCGCACAAGTTTTCATTTGTCGCCCGCCCTACAAGGCTCCGACCGGAAAATATCTCGGTGTTGTTCATTTTCAGCGCCTATTACGCGAGCCCCCCAGCATGGAACTCGGTAATTGTGTCGAGACCGAACCCACGATTACCCCTGATAGCAGCGACCGTGAAGTTGCGGAGCGTCTTGCGTCGTACAACATGTTGGCGATTGGGGTCTGTGATGAAGGCGGTCGCCTGCTTGGTGCGATCACTGTTGACGACGTTCTTGACCGCACCCTGCCTGCAGGTTGGCGACAACGACGAAGACAGGCCACGCCTGTTCGCTAATGCGATCTCTTCAGGCATACTGAACCCCACATGAACCACCCACCGTAAGTCGTTGTCTCAGAAAGGAGTCGCCATGAAGCGTAAAGAAGACTTGGCTATTCCTCGTCAGCGACGCCGCATCGGTGTTCACTACGGCTACGACGCATTCGGTCAGTTCTCCGAATCCATTGCCCGCACGCTCGGTACTGCTCGATTCTTGGTGTGGCAATCCTTCCTCATTATCGCTTGGATCATTTACAACTTTGCGTTGCCTGAATCGTGGCAATTTGACCCGTGGAATCGCGGTCTCGTACTACTCACACTGGTTCTTTCATTACAGGCTTCATATGCGGCTCCGTTGATTCTCTTGGCGCAAAATCGCCAAGAGGGCCGCGACCATACCCAAGCCGAAGTCGATCGACGTGTTGCCGAACGCACTCAAGCCGACACCGAATTTCTTGCGCGCGAGATTGCCAGCGTTCGAGTTTCATTGACCGACATCGTGACCACACAGGATCTTCGCGACCATTTGGATGCCGAAGAAATTACTGCGGCACTCACGCGTCTGGCCGACGTTGTTGAAAAGTTGTCAACGCGCATTGAGCGCCTTGAGCACACCGAAAATCGCTAGACAAAACTACGCGCAGTTTTTACATCGTCCCAATAAATCGAGGCGGTGCCCCACCAGTGTGAATCCAGCACGGCTCACAAGATCTGCCACTCCAGAATCTAAAGCTTGTTCAACCTCATTGGGAACATCGATATCTAAAACAAGTCCGCATTGCACGCACACCAAGTGGTGATGATGTCCCTTGAGTTCTTCTGCTAATTCAAACGCCGCGCGATCGCCGTTGGTTAAAACCTTGACCACAACTCCTGCAGTTTCGAGCACCGCAAGGTTTCGGTAGACACTGCTCTGTGGCAGGTCTTCGTCAATTGCCACAATGTCAGTCGCGACTAATGGATGGTCGGCGCGGTCAAGTGCTTCAACTAAACGACGGCGGCGCGACGAATACCGTTGATTGATCGTCGCAAGTTTGCGGGCTGCTATGTCATGAATATCGCTGCGTGCCATAACGTCACTATGCCCCAGAGCCGATGTACTCAAACACTGTGATGCCTCGACGAATCACGTCGTCGAGAAGGGCGCGATCGTTTAGTCGGCCATCACCAAGCGTGACAACTCCCGAAACGGCGCCGGTTTTATTCAAGAGGGCCGCCGCACTTGAGGCTGCGACTGCCCCTGCGATAATTCCGGTTCGTTCGGCAACACCAGCAACTTCAGTGCGGCGTTCACCATTCAATGAACCGCGAATTTCTACGCGCACTCCTCCAACTCCGCCTTCGGCATGAGGTGGTGACATCATCGGTAATCGGGCAGTCAGGCGGTCGCGTCTCGTTGCCGACAGACGTGCGCTAATGCGACCGACCTCTGGAAACGATCGATGTAACAACAGTGGTTCAGGAAGTTCAGCGCGATAGCAATCTTTACCACCCAACGGTTCGGGGAACCACAACAATTCACGGCCACTTCCACCAGGTCGGTCAATCCATTCGCCATCATGCCAACCCACTGCATCACCAGCAAGAGCGCGATGATGTTGACGCGCGCAACCAGGTCCGCCGGTTCCATGAAACGCCACATGTATTTCGTCAATGGTGTCCACCCGTGGTGCCAACTCGGCAACAAGTAGTCCGCTCAATCCGGGAGAGGCCGCGGCACCAACAATCAGAACTCGTTTTTCCTGCCGCGCGTTTTCGTCGAGTTGCAGCAGTTCACGAATGTCTTCAACGTCGTCTCCGGTGCAAACAACGTGATGTCCTAGTTCAAGCAAGATCTTTGCCATCGGGGCCTGCGCACTTGATGTTGCGATGACAACCACCGGAGTCGTCATTGAGTCAAGTTTCGTTAAGTCGGTGAGTTCAGTGGCTCGAAGAGACTGGGCGAGCGCATGTTGGGCATCAAGCCGCTCATCATGAAGAAGGACCGAGATTCCACTCGACGTCAGTTGCCGCGCCACTCGAGCACCAACAACACCAACTCCAATGACAGCTACCGACGCAGATGGGGGCACGACAGATCCACTCACGAAGGGGGGCGGGTTAACTCGCGCCAGCCACCCCGCTCGGGCGGGGTTCCTCCACGACCGCGAAGTCGTAGCCCAGCCGCAAAGAGACAGGCCAGAGAAAGTGCCGCAATGGCTCGTCTTAGCATTTTCACCGTGGGGCTAACAAGAATCGAACTTGTGACCTCATCCTTATCAGGGATGCGCTCTAACCGACTGAGCTATAGCCCCCGCAGGGTTACTGCAGTGTCAGAACCCTATCGGCGAGATAGGCCCGGTCTCAACCGTCAGCGCCGATCAACCCGAGATGTTCGTGATTGTTGGGCTCGCTTAGCTGGTTTTGGACTCTTTTTCGCCTCTGGCTTACCTTCCAGAATCGTCACTCGGATGCCGCCCACCAAATCGGTGATCAGATTGAACGTCGTCACCGTCAAAATGGCCAGTCCGGTCATGCCGACCACAACGAACAGTCCTAAGACCCACGCCTGATGGAAAAGTTCACCACCTTTGAACTGAAAAGTGTCCCAGCCGAAACTTTCCATGAACCGCTCAACGTTGTCGACAGTTCCGGTTGCGTTGGCGACATTCCATAAAAGCACGCCGGTCAACAGCAGCGTCAAATACAAAACAAAATGGAATACCAGGGTCACCCGAAAAACACTCCATGGGTCAATGTGGCGCACAATGCGGGTGGTGCGTCGCACCGCTGGTCGTTCAAACGACACACTTCGGCGGACCGGTTCTTCTGGTAACAGTTCGTTAGGAATCGTTTCAGTAGGCGACGGCGTTCTGATGAGTTGAGTAGGAAGGGCTTCGGTTCGCGGGAGTGAACCGGTGTTTGAGCGTGTCACTGGGCTGTCGTCGGGGACGACTGCTGGAACTATCAAGAATGGGTCGTCAGATTCGGACACAATGTCAGCGTAGAACACTTGCCCACCGAGTTTGTGTCGCTTTGGATGTCTCAGTTCGCGTTACTTGCTGTTGCCTGCGCTTGCACACCGTCAAGTTCAATCACTACAACAACGGTTGTGCCTTGATCTGCGTTGGTTTGCACCTCGAGCGACACGATGCGCGCCTGATTGAGCGCGACTAATTGTTGGGCGACACCTTCGCCGCTTTCGACAGCAGCGAGAGCAGCCAAATCAGCCACTGTTTGAGCCGACATCGATGTCGTCAATTTTTGTTCAACAGTGACCAGCGCCAAGACCCACGAAAATGACAATGCCAGCACTCCCATCATGAGGATGCTGGCATTACCTCGATCGGCTTGTTGCCTCACTCGTCGTCGTCGGTGGCAAGAATCAACGCAACTGACGTGACGGCCTGTCCAGGCTCGACCGTCATCACTCGTACACCAGTCGCAGTACGACCTTGTGACGAGATATTGCGCACGTCTGTGCGAATGGTGGAGCCACCTGAGGTCACTGCCACAATTTCATCATCAAGACCGGCCATGAATGCTGCCACGACCGCTCCCTTCTTTTCACCAATCTGAATTCCGCGCACACCGATACCACCACGGGTTTGGCTGCGGAACTTGTCGAGTTGAGTGCGCTTTCCGTATCCGGCTTCAGTCACCATCAAAATCGCAGCGTCATCGCGAGCAACGTCAACGCTCACCACTTTGTCGCTAGGACGCAATTTCATTCCCCGTACACCAGCGGCTGCACGACCCATTGGACGAACTTCGGCTTCGGAGAAACGAATGGTCATACCCGACTTGCTCACCATGAAGATGTCATCTGAGCCGCTCGTTTCGATGACTCGAACCAATTCGTCGTTGTCGCGCAAATTGAGAGCAATCAAACCATCGCGGCGACCATTGTCATATTCATTGAATGCCGTCTTTTTCACGACACCATCACGAGTTGCAAAGAACAAGAATCTTTCGGCATCAAAGTTGCGCGTGTCAATAATTGCTTCGATGGTTTCGCCCATCTGCAACGGCAACAAGTTGACGATCGGAACGCCCTTGGTGGCGCGTTCGCGCTCGGGTAGCTCGTGGGCCCGCAAACGATAGACCCGTCCCCTGTTCGAGAAGAACAGCAAGTACGCGTGCGCCCCAGTGAAGATGACGTGCTTCACGATGTCGTCAGTCTTAAGTTTCGCGCCGGTGACGCCCTTGCCGCCACGTCCTTGATTCTTAAAGTTCGACGCAAGCACCGTCTTGATGTACTGGGCTTCGGTCATAACAACCACCAGCTCAGTGTCATCGACGAGATCTTCAATGCTCATGTCACCAGAATCGAAAGTGATGGGGCACACGCGAGGGGTTGCATGCTCTTCTTTGATGGCCAACATCTCTTCAGAGATCACTCCACGTAACTTTGCGTCATCAGCCAAAATCGACTTCAGTTCGGCGATGCGTTCGTTGAGTTGACCCATTTCAGATTCAAGATCGATTCGTGACAAACGCGTGAGTTGACGCAATTGCATGTCAAGAATGTCAATGGCCTGAACTTCAGTGAAGTCGTATGGCGCAACCATCAATGCGGCTTTTGCTGCGGGGGCGTCTTCACTTTCACGAATCAACTTGATGATCTGATCGATGACATTGAGCGCCTTCAATCGACCGTCGAGCAAGTGCAAACGTCGTTCAGCCTTATCAAGACGGAATTCGGTACGACGAGTCAATACTTCGATCTGGTGGCGGATGTATCCGTTCAGAGCATCAGCCAACGTGAGTTGACGCGGAACGCCGTCGACCAAGGCAACCATGTTGACACCGAAACTTGTTTGCAGTTGTGTCTGCTTGAACAAGTTGTTGAGCACAACATTGGCGTTGGCATCACGCTTGAGTTGAATCGTGAGATACGTCTTGCCGCCCGATGATCCGTCGTTGACGTCGGCGATGCCATCAAGTTCGCCGTTGTCGACAAGTTCTTGAATGCGACCAGCAATTGCCGAACAACTGGTTTGGTACGGCAACTCGGTGACAACAATTTGCATTCCGCCACGCTTGGTTTCTTCAATCGCAGCAGTTGCGCGCATCTTGATGCTGCCGCGACCAGTCCGGTACGCGTCCATGATTCCGGAACGACCAAGAATTGCGCCGCCGGTTGGGAAGTCGGGGCCTTTCACAAAAGCCATCAGGTCTTCAGTGGTCGCAGTCGGGTTCATGAGCAAGTGGATACATGCGTCAATAACTTCACCCAAGTTGTGTGGCGGAATGTTGGTTGCCATACCAACAGCAATTCCTTGCACGCCGTTCACTAATAAGTTGGGGAAACGCGCCGGTAAAACGACTGGTTCTTCGCGCGAACCGTCGTACGTCGGGATCATGTCGACGGTGTTTTCGTCAATGTCTGCCAACAGGTGCATTGCTAATGGATGCAAACGGCATTCGGTATATCGACTGGCGGCTGGGCCAAAGTCGGGTGAGCCGTAGTTGCCGTGGAAGGCAATCAGCGGGTGACGTAATGAGAATGGTTGAGCCATACGCACCAGTGCGTCGTAAATCGCGCTGTCGCCGTGAGGGTGATACTTGGCCATGGTGTCGCCGCTCACGCGCGCTGATTTCACGAATGGTCGATCGGGACGGAATCCCTGTTCTTCCATATCCCAAATAATGCGGCGATGAACTGGCTTCAATCCATCGCGCACATCGGGAAGCGCGCGCGACATGATGACTGACATTGCATAGTCAAGGAACGAACGTTCCATTTCGTCTTGCAACGAAACGGGCTGAACGGGAATATTTGGTTCGTCGGGCGTTGCGCCTTCGTCGGGCGTGGAGGGAGGAGTCTTTTTGCTTGCCATCAGATATCGAGGAACCTTACGTCTTTAGCGTTGGTTTGAATGAAGTGCTTACGACTTTCAACGTCATCGCCCATGAGCACGCCCATGACTTCATCGGCCAATGCCGCTTCATCAACTGTTACTTGCAACAAAGTTCGCGTTCCATCCAACATGGTCGTTGAACGCAACTCTTCCCAGTCCATTTCCCCAAGACCTTTCAGTCTCTGGAATTCTTTTTTGTGATTGGGGTGTTCTTCAAGGAATCGCGTCTTGGCAATGTCGTCTTTGAGATAAATCTTTACTTTGCCAACTTCAGTTGAGAACAACGGTGGCTGTGCGATGTACACAAAACCTGCTTCAACAAGCGGGCGCATTTGACGGAAGAAGAACGTCAACAACAATGTACGAATGTGGCTGCCGTCAACGTCGGCGTCAGCCAAGATGATGATCTTGTGATAGCGCGCTTTCGCTGCATCGAACTCATCGCCCACGCCGCCGCCAATAGCGGTGACAAGTGCGATGACTTCATTGTTCTTGAGCATCTTGTCGAGGCGAGCGCGTTCAACGTTCAGGATCTTTCCACGAATCGGCAAGATTGCCTGTGTACGCGGGTCGCGTGCGTCAAGTGCTGTGCCACCTGCTGAGTCACCTTCAACAATAAAGATTTCACTCTCTGCTGGATTGCCGCTACTGCAGTCTTTCAACTTGTCGGGCATACCCGCGCCAGCAAGTGCTGTTTTACGGCGAACTGCGTTGCGGGCATTCTTCGCAGCAACTCGCGCTTGCGCTGCTGCTAGAGCCTTCTTGACAATCTTGTTGGCTTCAGTCGGATTTTCATCTAGCCATTCGGCCAAACGTTCGTTTGTTACCTTCTGCACAAATGAACGTATGGAAACGTTTCCGAGTTTGGCTTTGGTTTGACCTTCGAATTGTGGCTCGCCCAGTTTGACCGAGATGATGGCGGTGATTCCTTCACGGATATCTTCGCCTAACAGATTGTCTTCTTTTTCTTTCAGTAGTCCACGATTCTTGGCGTACTTGTTGACAACACTCGTCAACGCAGTCTTGAAACCTTCAACGTGCATTCCGCCTTCAACGGTGCTGATGCCGTTGGCGTAACCATGAATACCTTCGTGATATCCGTTGTTCCACTGAAGAGCGATGTCGAGCATTTGACCTTCGTCTTCATCTTCGTAGTAAGCAACTTTGCTAAACAAAGCTTCTTTCGACTGATTGAGATGCTTGACGAAGTCAACAATGCCGCCCTTGTATTGGAAGGTCACCTCTTGGGTCTTGCCAGCGCGCTCATCTTTGAAAACAATTTCAAGTCCACGATTCAAGAAGGCCATGGTTTGTAATCGCTCAAGAACTGTGCGCGCCACAAATTCGGTTCCTTCAGAGGCAAAGATGGTCTGATCGGGCCAGAAGGTGACTGACGTGCCGTTCTTGCGTCCGCGGGCAGGGGTGTCACCAGTAATGGCAATCTTGCCTTTTGGTTTTCCGCCGTCTTCAAACTCAAGTTCGTACCGCTGACCACCGCGATCGATTTCAAGTATGAGTTTCGTCGAGAGTGCATTAACTACCGAGACGCCCACGCCGTGCAAGCCACCGGACACTTTGTAACCCTCGCCGCCAAACTTTCCGCCGGCGTGCAGCACCGTCAAAACAACTTCGGCTGCGCTCTTGCCTTTATGCGGACCCGATGGATATGGGTCAACCGGAATACCGCGACCGTTGTCATCAACCCGGCAACCGCCGTTCTCGAGCAGGGTGACACCAATAGTGGTGCAATGACCAGCCATTGCTTCGTCGACGGCGTTGTCAACGACTTCCCAAATCAAATGGTGAAGACCGGTCAAACCAGTCGAACCGATGTACATCCCGGGTCGTTTGCGGACAGGATCAAGACCTTCCAGAACCTGGATATCTTTGGCGCCGTAATCGCCTGTAGTGGTAGTGCTTTTATTGGACACGTATTCCTCTTGGGTGGGTTTAGAAGGCCGTAACGACTGTGTGCTCAAGACGAAAATCTTGGGCGACACGATGGCTCAACACAACGAAGAAATCTTAGTCGCTAACAACCCCTCAATCGCGTCAATACGGGCCTCATACGCAGGGCAAATACACCATTTTTTGGCATGTTTTTCTGATCGGAAATTGAATCAATTACCGCCGGCGTTTGACTCTGATTTCGAGCCGTTCAACGGGCATCGCTCCCCCAACATTGAGACGTGTCAAAAGGTCGGCTTCAAGAAATTTCAATTGGGTCGCCCAGGCTGGTTCGTCGACCTCAACAATTAAAGTTCCGGCATCAAGTTTGAGGGGTTTGACATGGCTACAGACGGGTTCGCCGACGATTTCAGACCATCGTGAAAAAACGGTCACCGTGGTCTGGTGATCTCCACCACGTAATGACTTGAGGAGTCGTTCGATACTGCTCGAAATCGGCGTTGGTTCAGGATTGATCGGCGACAATTGCGCCTCCTTCAATTCGCAAGACCCGATCAGGTCGAGCAGCCTCAGGAAGAGCGCTCGCAGTGGTGATGACAACCTGGCCTTTGGGCAAATGGGTTAAGAGTGCGGTGCATCGATCGGGGTCGAGTTCAGACAACACGTCATCAAGAACCAACAGTGGCGTCATATCGGTCTTTTCGGCAACCAACTGGTGCGCAGCGAGTCGCAATGAGAGCGCAAGAGACCGCATTTCACCTTGGCTTGCGTGGGTCCGCGCCGGTAACGACCCGAGGTACAGGTCGATGTCATCTCGATGGGGACCAACAGTTGAAACACCCCGCCGAATGTCGTCTTGTCGAGTTTCAGCTAACGCCATTCCCAGCCCAGTTCGTCGCCAGGGTGGTTCGTATTGCAAAGTCACAGCCATTGGGTAACCGGCTAAATCTTGATATGCCTGTTGCACTAACGGCTGAAGTTGCGCAAGCACCGTGGCGCGTTCGTGACCAATTTCGTTCCCGACCGCTGCGAGTTTTTCATCCCAGACATCAAGAGTGAACCCAACCTCTTCAGTCAAGCGACCGTTTGCTTGGCGTAAAAGTGTGTTGCGTTGTTTTAAGACGCGATCAAGTTCAAGACGTAGTGCATCGTTACGTAACGCCAAACTCACCAGAGTCTCGTCAACGAAACGTCGACGCTCAGAAGGTGAACCTTTCACGAGCTCGAGATCGTCTGGTGAAAAAACAGTAACTCGCAATATTCCAAGCAAATCGCGGGTGCGCGAAAGACGTTGCTTATTGACTTGCACAACCGTGCGTCCTTGACGTTGAATCTGCACTTCAACTTGCAATTCACGACCATCGTTATGACGTACAACCGCCCGAATCGTTGCGAAATCTGCGCCTTCACGAACTAACGCAACTGGTGGCACCTGACGAAAACTGTCGAGGGTTGCCAGGAAGGCCATTGCTTCGGCGACATTGGTTTTACCCTGCGCGTTACGGCCCACGATTGCCGTCACACCAGACGTCAACACAAAAGACGCATTGATGTAGTTGCGAAAATCGACGAGCTCTAATTGCTCGACGATCATCGCGCGATCACGACTTCAGTGGCATCAACAAGTATGTGAACTCATTCTGATCGACACCACGAATAAGGGCTAACTTGCCTGGTTCGCTGGTTTGAATGGTGATTTCATCAGTTCCACATGCTTCGAGACCAGATGCCAATAGTTCGTTATTAAAACGAATCTCAATATCGCTACCAGTGGAAACCGCATCAATCTGTTCGGTTGCTTCACCGTTATCTGGTGTCACCATGCGTAACGTGACGGCATCACCCGAAACCTGTAATCGCAACGGCGTTCCAATCGGGTCACGCGCAACCAACTTGACGCGACGGATTGCGTCAATCATTGCCTCGCGCGAAACTTTCAACGTGTTTGGCAGATTTGGCGGAATTAAACGCTTGTAATCAGCGAACGCACCCTTGAGGAGTCGTGTCACTAAACGAATATTTCCAACCTCAAATGTTGCATCGTTCTCGGTGATATTGATTGAGACACGATCGGCCGTGCCGAGTAGTCGTTGCAATTCATTCAAGGCGCGCGCCGGAACAACGAAACTTGCGTCATCGGGAATGACGTTGGCGGCAATATCGCGAATGGCCATGCGATACGAGTCGGTAGCAACGAGGCGAAGTTTTCCTTCGCTGCCAGTCATTAAAACGCCGGTGTATACGCCTCGGGCATCATCGTTGCTTGCAGCACGAACAACTTGCTTGAGTGCTTCAGACAAATCTTTCGCCGCCATCGGTGCACCTTCACCAACGGTGCCTGACCACTTCGGAAAGTCGTCGCCAGCACCAATTGGAACTGTGAAGTTCACGCGGCCCGCCGAGATATCAACTTTTTCTTCACCGAGATCGAATTCAACTGCACCTGAAGGAAGCGAGCGAACAACTTCACTCGTGAGTTTTGCTGGAACTAAGACAACTCCGTCTTTGATCCCCGAGACTGTGAGACTCACATCAATCGTTAAGTCTCCATCTGTTCCGGTAACTCGTAAAAGTTCACCAGCAAGAACTAAACGCAAACACGACAATGTCGGATTGGTTGCTCGACCAGTAGACGCGCGACTTGCGGCCCCGAATGCCTCAGCGAGGACTTCACGTTCACACCGAAATTTCACGGTAGGGCTCCTTTATTGTTGTCATCACGTCTTGATGAGTATTTAAGATAGTTCTAATAATAAGGGCTGTGGATTGTGGATGAAGGCTCGTTCGCCCAGCGTGTGATGAGAAACGACCCGCGCACACTTGTGCACAGTCGTCCACACCCAAACTGTGATCGCGGGGTGTGGCAGGGGATAACAGTGAGTTGCCCACATGATGTAAGTACTTATGCACACGAGATGTACACAGTCTGTTGATCGTGCGCGAATGGGTGTGGTGAGAGGAGTTCATGTCAGCTCAACTTCACATTTTTCACCAGCATGGTGACGCGATCGTAGGTCTCGTTGCGTTCGGCCATGAGACGAGTGATTTTGTCGACAGCATGAATCACGGTTGTGTGGTCGCGCCCACCAAAGAGTCGAGCAATAGCCGGATAGGACAAATCGGTGAGTTCGCGGAAAACGTACATGGCTTCCTGGCGCGCCATCACGAGTGGTCGCTGGCGACTCTTCCCTTTGAGCGCATCTACCCCGAAGCCCAGCATTCCAGCGATTTCGGTCAGTAGTTCTTGGTCGGTGCGGTGCTTGGCTGCAGTGCGTGGCAACAAATCTTCCAAAAGCCGTTCAGCCTGGGGCACGGTCATGTCAACACGATTGAGACTTGAGTAGGCACTGACTCTGATGAGCGCACCCTCAAGTTCGCGAATGTTGCTCGTGACTCGAGAAGCGATGTATTCGAGAACGTCGCCTGGAACCACTGTGCCTTCGCGCTCAGCCTTATTTCGCAAAATAGCGAGGCGGGTTTCAAGGTCGGGTGGTTGAACGTCGGTGATGAGGCCCCAGCGGAAACGGCCAATCAATCGATCTTCAAGGTTCGGGATGGCATCAGGAACTCGGTCAGATGAGATAACGATCTGTTTATTGGCACCGTGCAACGAGTTGAAGGTGTGGAAGAACTCTTCTTGAAGTCCCTCTTTGCCCTCCATGAATTGGATGTCGTCAATGAGCAATACATCAATGTCGCGATAGCGGCGCTTGAAGTTGGCGATGGTGTTGTTACGAATTCCGTCGACGTATTCGTTGAGAAAAGTTTCGGTTGAGAGGTATCGCACCTGGTAGTGACTGTAATTCTGCAGAACGTAGTGACCGATTGCGTGCAACAGGTGAGTCTTTCCAAGTCCAGCCGAACCGTAAATAAACAACGGGTTGTATGAACGAGCTGGGGTTTCGGCGACTCGTTGAGCCGCCGCGAGGGCGAAACTGTTGGAAGCACCCTTGACGAAAGTTTCAAAGGTGTAGCGCGGGTTAAGTCCGGCGCGCTCGGCCATCTCTTGAACTTTGTCCGCCGACGGGGCATCGTGACGCGTTGATTTTGCGGTCGGTGGTACAGCCTGTGTGGGCACCGGCTGCAGGGTTGGTTCAGATACGACCTCGGGCGAGTCGTTTGAAACAACCTCAACGTCGAGTTGTTTTGATCCCGCACCGATTTCGGCAAGTGCATCAAGAACAAGTGGCAAATAACGCGAGGTGATTTTGTCGCGGACTGTTCCGCTCGGAACGGCTAGCCGCAAAGTGGATTCATCGCTCGACAGAGAATGAACATCCTTGAAAGTTGAGTACCACACCGCGTCAGAGACCTGGGCGCGCAACAGTTGTGATACTGCTGTCCACAAGTCCTCTGTGCGTTCCACCTGCTACTCCTTCAAAAAATCGGACATTCATCCACATGCGTGTCCACAACGTGTGGACAACTCATTGACAAATGTTTTACGGTTCTGACCTGCGCTGACGCCGACCACTCAAGGGGTTGAGTTGTTCTCAAAACCTTGGGATTGACGACCTTAGCAGGCTGTGGATAATCCGCAAAACACGGAGATCCTGGGCTAGGGTTGCCCCCGTCGGTCTTTCGCCCGTAGCCTGCTCCAATGCGCTTGACAAGCGTTATGTGGTTCGGTCCGCATACAGGTTGTCAGGCGGCTGAATATTGGCCACTACCTGGTGTTTCTCGCCCGGATGGGGCAAAACCAGGAATTGAGGAGTTTGTAATGAAGCGTACGTATCAACCAAATCAAAAGCGTCGTTCGGCCAAGCACGGCTTTCGCGCCCGCATGTCCACCCGCGCCGGGCGAGCAATTTTGAAAGCCCGACGCTTGAAGGGCCGCAAGAAGCTGTCGGCTTGATCGAACGACTTCACAGTCGAGACGGTTTTGCGCGATTACGTCGCGAAGGAACCCGATTTCGTAGTGGAGTGGTTTGGTGTGTCATGGTGTCGGACCCATCTCTTCGGGGGCCCCAGGTGGCCTTTGCAATTGGTCGCACCGCTGGAACAGCGGTGAAGCGCAACCGCGTCCGTCGGCAGTTGCGTGAAGTTCTGCGCACGCACTCCCCTGATCTTGGTCCAGGCCTGTACTTGCTCGGTCTCACTCGGCCGGCCGCAGATATTTCTTATGTCGATGTTTCACAGTCTGTTGTCGGCCTGTTGAGCAAATGGTCCGCCTAAAGTTGATGTCGTTATGAAATCTTTCCTGCTTAAAGCCATCAATTGGTATCAAATCGCCCGCGAAGGTCGACCGTCACCGTGTCGCTTTACCCCCAGTTGTTCTGAATATGCCAAAGAAGCAGTCCAGGTCCATGGTGCAGGTCGTGGCACCTGGTTAACCACGCGTCGACTGGCACGGTGTCGTCCGTTTGGCCCATCGGGATACGACCCGGTTCCCGAATTGACCCATCATCAACATGATGAGAATTGTTTAGCTGTCAACGTTTCTTCTATCAACCCAGTTCACTCCACCGGAAGGGTTTCCTAACATGTTTCAAGCCGCCGCCTGGCTCATTAGCCAGTTCTACAACCTCACATCTGATTACGCGGCGGCCATCGCCCTCGTCGCCGTTGTCATCATGATGCTGATTTTCCCGTTGACGCTCAAGAGCACCAAATCAATGCTCGAGATGCAACGTGTTCAGCCCGAAATGAAGCGTTTGCAAAACCAATATCGCAACGATCGTCAAAAACTCAACGAAGAAATGATGAAGCTCTATCAAGAGCACAAAGTCAATCCGTTGGCTTCATGCTTGCCGATGTTGGCGCAGATGCCGATCTTCTTGATTATGTTCCGCGTTTTGCACGGCTTGAGCAATAAGGCCACAGTGAATGGGGTTGAAGTGATTCAGCCTGACTACATCAGCAAAACCAGCAAACTGTATGAGAACTTGAACGGCGCCAAAGAGATGTTGTCTTTGGGTATCGACTTGTCGCTGACACCCGTCAAAGCCATTCAAGACAACCCGGGCACCGGCGTCATTTATGCCCTGCTGGTCGTGGCGTTGATGGGCTTGTATTTCGTGCAGCAGCGCATGATTGCCAGCCGCACCGTTTCACCAGGCATGTCAGCCACGCAAGCAAAGATCATGCAGTATCTGCCGGTTGCCTTTGGTATCTTTCAGTTCTTTTTCCCCGTTGGTCTCGTGGTGTATTACATCTCTCAGACTCTCGTCCGCATTGCGCAACAGCAGTACATCACCCGTCGCTTTTATCGGGGTGAACACTCCCTCGGTCAGCAAGCTCAAGCTGCCAGCGTCAAAGCCCGTGAACTTGCCAAAGACGAAGGTGCAACTGGCGGATTTTTCGGTCAGATGAAACATGATCTTGCCAAAGCAAAAGAGCAACCTAAAAATGTGACCCCCGGAAAAGGTTCACAATCGGGTCCCACGGTCAGCAAGCGAGTCACTCCTCCTAAAGGTGGAGGAACCCCGGCCAAAGGTAAGCCAACACCACCGAACCGCCCGAAGCCCTCTGGCCAGTCGCGCCATCCCAAGTCGCCCCGCGGCTAACGACAACCACTCTCACGTCAGAAAAGAAAGCAGGAAATCCCATGGAATGGGTAGAAACAACTGGAAAGTCCATCGAAGAAGCCAAGAGCATTGCCCTCGATCAATTAGGAGTGGCTGATGAAGAAGCAGAATTTGAAATTGTCGAGGAGCCAAAAGCTGGTCTCTTTGGTCGTACTCGTGGCGAAGCCCGAGTGCGAGCACGAGTCAAGCCCCGCACCCCGCGAGCCAAGAATGATCGTCGCGAGCGTCGCCCCCGCCGTGAAGACGGTGCCAGCACCGGCGAACGTTCAAGTCGTCCGAAGCAACCACGAAAGCAGGAAAATAACATGAGTGACAACAAAGACAATGCCGAACGACCCCGTCGTGAGCGTCCCGAAGGTCCTCCTGCCGATCCCGTACAGGTTGCGGCCGAAGCCGAGAAGTTCTTGGTTGGTCTGGCTGCATCAATTGGTGCCACGGGAGAAACCGTGGTCAATATTCAGGGTGACGACATTGAAGTTCAGTTGAATGGATCTGAGTTGGGTCTCTTGGTGGGTCCTCGTGGCAGTACCTTGCAGGCAGTTCAGGACATCACTCGCGTGGTGAGCCAGCGTCGCATGGGCGATCATGACACCCGTTTGCGCATCGACATCGGTGGCTACCGAGCCAAGCGTAAAGAGGCTTTGAGCCGCTTTGTGACCCAGGTTGCCGACGAAGTGGTGGCTACGGGTTCAGCTCGTGCCCTAGAGGCCATGCCGTCACCCGACCGCAAGATCGTGCACGATGCCTTGACTGGTCGCACCGACATTGTCACGCACTCCGAGGGTGAAGACCCCAATCGCCGCGTGGTGATTTCGCCGGCAACCGCGGCGGCTTCCGCCGAGTAGTTAACTGGGCGTAGGGTGGGGCCATGTCAATGGTTCCCCCACTGAGCCCACACAATCGAGAGAAGTTGTTGGATGCGCTGGGCGATGCCCAGCGCATCGGCATGTTGGGGGACAGATCGCTTGATGCGGTCATCGACCATTCGCTGGCCTTCGTGGCCGCTCTCCCCGAAACCGTCCGGACCGTCGTCGACCTCGGCTCTGGCGGTGGAGACCCCGGACTCGTTATCGCCGCCGCCCGCCCCGAAGTCATGACCACCCTGGTCGATCGACGGGCCAAACGGACCGACCTCCTAACCCGCCTAGTGGGGCGGATGGGATTTCAGGCTCACGTTGAAGTTCTGGAAATTGACGTTGCTCTTCTCCCCCAACGATTCGCTGGACGAACTTGGGATGCCGTGACGAGTCGCGGGTTTGGTTCGCCGGCCTATACCGCCCAGCACGCCGCCCCACTGTTGGCGTCGGGAGGATTACTGATTGTCAGCGAACCACCCGAATCAGACGGAAGGCGCTGGCGCGACCCCGAGGTGGAAGCCACCGGCCTGAAATGGCAGAAAGTCCTGCTTGGCGTGGCGGTTCTTCACAAATCTTGAATGTTCCACGTGGAACATTCAGAACCTTCAGATCCCTGGCGGGAGTGGTTAGCCCAGGGATTCTCGCCAGAAAATGTTCCACGTGGAACATTCAGGTCCACAAACCAAGGTGACACTGATGTGGTGCTATCCGCCCTGTTGCCATACCCGTACGGTACGATTTCGCTGTTCCTCCCGTTCGGAGCAACAAGAACCCCACCCCAGTCAACCCCACCTGTGTGAGGTTGCCGCAATGAGGAAATGCTCCATGACCGACTCCCCCGAGATTCAGCACAACCGGCCTCTGCCTCGCGTTATTGCTGTGGCGAATCAAAAAGGCGGTGTTGGCAAAACTACGACCTCGGTGAACCTGTCGGCATGTCTGGCCGAACTCGGATTTCGCACACTTTTGATCGACCTCGACCCTCAAGGCAATGCCTCATCGGGCGTGGGCATCGAAACCCGCGGTATCGAGAACTCGATTTACGATGTCCTCCTCAATGATTCGGCCATCAGCGATTGTGTTGAGCCCGCCAACGTCAAGAATCTCTTTGTCGTGCCCGCCAACCTCGACCTTGCTGGTGCCGAAATTGAATTGGTCAACGAGATGGCTCGTGAACACCGGCTCAAGCGGGCCATCGATCAAGAACTTGATGAGTATGACTACGTCATTATTGACTGTCCCCCGTCCCTGGGTCTCTTGACCGTGAATGCTCTAGTTGCCGCCCGAGAAGTCCTGGTCCCCATTCAGTGCGAGTACTACGCCCTTGAAGGTCTTGGCCAGTTGTTGCGCAATGTTGACAAGGTCAAGAAGAATCTCAACCCCACACTCGAAGTGAGCACCATCTTGTGTGTGATGTACGACGCCCGCACCCAATTGTCGGTCGAGGTCGTGAAGCAAGTACGTGAACACTTTGGCGACAAAGTGTGTGCCACGATTATTCCGCGAAATGTTCGGTTGTCGGAGGCCCCCAGCCACCACCAACCCATCAATGTGTACGATCCGTCATCGAAGGGCTCCATTGCCTATCGATTGGTGGCCAAGGAGGTAGCTGGTGGCACGTCGCCCAGGACTCGGTAAAGGACTTGATGCACTGATTCCTTCAGGATTCAGCGATTCAGGAACAAGCACATCGGCTCGGGGAGCCAGTTTGGTGGAAATTCCGGTAGGGGATCTCTCGCCCAACCCTCATCAGCCGCGCGTTCATTTTGATGAAGAGTCGCTCAGCGATCTGGCGGCATCAATTCGTCAGATTGGCGTTCTTCAGCCACTATTAGTCCGACAATTACCTGATGGTTCGTATCAACTGATCGCCGGCGAGCGAAGGTGGAGGGCTGCTCAACAGGCCGGGCTAGCCACCGTTCCGGCGGTCGTGAAGACCACTGACGATATGGCATCGGTTGAACAGGCACTGGTCGAAAACCTCCATCGCCAAGATTTGGCGCCGCTTGAAGAAGCTGGTGCGTACCAACAACTCATTGACGATTTCAGCCTGACTCACGATGACGTTGCCAAACGAGTGGGTAAAAGCCGCAGTTCGATTACCAATTCGTTGCGCCTGCTAGCTCTACCAGCTGCAATACAAGTATTTTTGGCTGATGGCAGACTGTCGGCTGGCCATGCAAAGGCGCTACTCGGAAGTCCCGATCGGGCATTTCAAGAGCAGTTAGCCCGGCGTGCTGCCACCGAAGGTTGGTCGGTTCGGGCGATTGAAGAAGCAATTCGTGATCGTGGGGGAGAAGGATCGACCGCGGTCGTTGCACCAGGTAAGACCGATGACGGCTCAACGTCTGGCGGCGGTGGCACAGTGTCCAAATTGCCACCCGCAGGTCTACTTGAACTGGAAAGCCAGATTTCGGAATATCTGTCCACTCGAGTGGGTGTCAAAATGAATAGCAACAAAAAAGGTTCGGTCACTATTGAGTTCGCCGGTCTCGATGATCTCGAGCGCTTGTATTACCTGATGATGGGGGCCGGACCCGTCGAATGACCGGGCTGTGGATAAGTCTCAGGCGCGAGTCGAGAGATGTATCCCCACAAAACCCTCAACTCTGACCCTGTAGTCGCGCGACACAGTTTCACACAAGGTGTGGAAAAGCCTGTGGATAACTAGTATTTGGGTTGATTTCACGGCGCCCAGGCACTGAGGGCCAAGAAAACGGCATCAGCGATGCGTTGATTGCGTTGAGTGATCAATTCGACTGGGCCAAGAGTCAACAACACTGCCGGCATTTTAGTTTCTCGCAAAATAGGGAGTCGCATACCATTGACGGCCATACGTGGAACGACATCGCGGAGGTGTCGCTCAATGAGATGAGCTAGTGATCGGCCGCCCGCAGACTCAAACGCCGGAACCGAGTAGTAGGCAACCCGCGCTTCATAGTTGGGGCTCGACTCGATACCGACATAGACGTCAGCCCCGAAAAGGTTGGCGGTATGGCCCTGACCTGCGACTTCTTCGTCGGTGAGTTCAATCAACATTGCCCCGTGCTCGCGTAAAGCGTCGCTCAAAGTCTTGCGTAACGGTTCAAAATCTCCGAACTGACCGACTGCAACACGGCGTCCGGCTAAGGGTTGTCCTCGTCGGGCTTCTTCGGAGTCGCGAACAGCAGCAATTCCTGGTCCATCACCGGTCATGCGGGACAATCGACGTAAAACTGTGACCGTATGGCTGTGGCAAACGCCATCGACGTCAAGGCCAGCGTTTAATTGAAAATCACGCAACGCCTGGTTGAGTTTTTGCCCGAAAATCCCGTCAATCCGTCCACAATCAAAACCTAAACGCGAGAGCAATCGCTGTAGTTCGGCAACATCGTCGCCGCGTAGGTTGGGTGAACGCAACATGAGGGAGCGATCACCTAAATCCCACCAGGCTTCAAGCAGGGCAGTCCACGTATCATCGTCGCAGATACCAGAAACCGTCAGTCCGCGATCTTCTTGAAAGGAGCGGACGCCTTGTTGGGTACCAGAACAATAGAGATCGGGGGTCACGCCGGCATCTGGCAGATAACCAGCTTCTCCGAGGCGATGTTGCAGTTGTTGAACTGCCTCACCCGTCTCACCGGGTGCGATAGCCATCAGGCGAGAAATTCCTCGAGTTCGGAAAGAAGTTGTCCTTTGCCTTTGGCACCAACCATGGTCTTGACCAAGTTTCCGTCTTTAAAAACCAACAGCGTCGGAATGCTCATGACGCCATAACGCTGAGCGATATCGCCGTGCTCGTCGACGTTCAATTTCGCGATCGTGACCTGACCAGCCTTTTCGGCAGCAATTTCAGTCAAGATGGGGGCAATCATTTTGCATGGACCACACCATTCGGCCCAAAAATCAACAACGATAGGGGTAGATGACGAGTTCACTGTTTCGTCGAATGTTCCTGAAGTCAGAGTGATAATTCCATCAGCCATAGCGAATCCTTTGCGTACGTGTGTAACAAGCGAATGTTACATCGTATGAGTCAGTGCTGCTGTTCTAGCCAACGCTCGGCGTCGATGGCCGCCATACATCCCGAACCAGCGGCGGTAATTGCTTGGCGGTAGACGTGATCTTTCACGTCACCACATGCGAAGACGCCTTCAATGTTGGTGAAGGTGCTATCGGGGCGAGTGATTAAGTAGCCACTGTCTTCCATGTCAATGACACCCTTGAACACATCGGTGTTGGGGCGATGACCGATTGCAATAAAGAGACCAGCAACAGCCATGCTGCTTTCTGCACCAGTCACAGTGTTCTTGAGTGAAATGGACTCGAGGTGATCTTTGCCAACGATCTCGGTCACTGCGGTGTTCCACAACATTTCTATTTTCGGATTGTTCAGGGCGCGATCTTGCATAATTTTGCTGGCACGGAATGAATCGCGACGATGGATCAGCGTGACCTTTGAAGCGAATTTTGTCAGGAAATTGGCTTCTTCAATTGCTGAATCTCCGCCACCAACAACCGCGATTTCTTTACCGCGGAAGAAGAAGCCGTCACATGTTGCACATGTTGACAAACCGTGTCCGATCAAGCGTTCTTCGGCTTCGAGACCAAGCATGAGGCTTTGCGCACCCGTTGAAATAATGACTGAATCAGCAGTAAAAACCTCGTCGCGCACATGCACTTTGAGGGGCTTTTCGCCGAATTCAACTTTAGTTGCTTTGCCAGTTAAGAATGTCGCACCAAAGCGCGCCGCTTGATCGCGAAAACGCATCATCAACTCTGGACCCATGATTCCTTCGGGGAAACCCGGAAAGTTTTCTACGTCGGTCGTGAGCATCAATTGTCCACCAGGTTGATCGCTCGTGCTACTCGGCTCACCTTCAATCACAAATGGGGCCAAGTTGGCGCGAGCGGCATAAATCGCCGCAGTCAGTCCGGCAGGGCCCGAGCCAATGACGATGACATGATGATGAGTAGACATTTAGATGCTTTCCTTACTTTGACGGCGAACCATGAAAATTGCGCCAACGAGGCACAAGATTGATCCAAGAACAATATGAGAAACCCAAACGGCTGAATTGTGATCGAGCGGCCACTCCAACAAGTTGATGAGTCCACGAGAAATACCAACGAGCAATAAGACCAGAGCCATCACACCAAGAAATGCGCTGAGCAACCCAAAGACCAAGCCACGGGCCACCATGACAATGGGCTTAGTGGTGCGATCGCGAACCTTATCGACGGTATCGATAATGGTTTCAGTGAAATCAGTTGCCCAATTGGGGTCGGTAAGCGGATTGCCAGCCATGCTCTTGAGGCTAGCCACGAATACCAATTACGGCACGATGCCAACAATCACTAAGCAGTCACTCAAGCGATAAACCACCACACCATCGGGTTGGGTGAAATGAATTTCGGCGGTTTCACCAGCAAAAGTCACCTCAACATCGACAGCTGGTCGCAATAAGTCGTCACAAAGAGGTGCAGTTTTTTGCGGAACGACAAAACCCTCAACTGTCCATGCAGATACCAAGTCCTGAAGTTCGTTGGTGTCATTGATGACGAGGGGCAAATCCCACGACGCTGTTCCGGCCACAGCCGAATCGGCGGCCGTCGGGGCGAAACTGTTCACCGACATATCAGCGGGTGCTTCAGAGGCCATGGGGGCGGCCATTTCCTCGGGGGCGATTTTTGCGGTGGCTGCGATTTCAGCAACGGACTGATCTGACGAACTCGATTGAGTGACCGCAACACCGATGATTGCAACGACCGCAGCAGCCGCGGCAAGTGACGCGACATACATACTGAGGCTGCGATGTTTTGATTGTGTCGTCGATTGAGTTCTTCCTTCAGCCGCAGCACGTTGAACAGCGGCGTTGATTGTTGAGCTATCGGCGTGGGGGATAGACGCCAAAAGTTGTTGTCGGTTGTCGCCAAATTGAACGGCTCGCGCATCAACCGCGGCGCGCAGCTCGTGAGGAATTCCACTGAGTTCAATATCGTGATCAATCAAACGACTTGCGAGTTCATCAATATCAAGATTGTTCAAGTCGAAGTCGTTGATCGGGTCGGTGCTCATGATTGATTTCCAGTGTCTGGGTTTTGACGTTCGCGAGGTGCTTCTAAGTTCCCCAAGATGTCGGCGAGGCGTCCTCGCCCGCGAGCGATTCTCGACCGGACAGTGCCAATGGGGATGCCAAGTACCTGACTGATTTCTTCATAATCAAGGTCGGCCACATCACGAAGTACCAGCGCAACGCGGAATTCTTCAGGGATTTGCGCGAGCCCTTGAGCGAGATAATCACTTGCTTCAAACGCCAATTGCTGATCATCGCTGCGGGTATCAGCAATATCAACCTGTTGCCCATCATTTGAAAAGAGTGAGAGGGGCCGACGTTGACGGCGTCGGCGTTCGTCTAATGCAGCGTTCGTCGCAATGCGATAGACCCAGGTTGAAAAGGCCGAACGCCCGTCAAAAGATTCATAACCGCGAACGATCGCGATCATCGCATTTTGTGTCGCATCGTCAGCGTCAGCATCGTTCAGCAGTATTCGCCGGCAAACCGCGCGAATCATTGAATAGTTATCTCTCAACAATGAGTCAAGAGACGGTGTTGTTTTCATGAGTGGTAGCGATCAACTACGGAGTTGGTTGGATTCGTATTTCGCTGATGTATCCGCGATACGGGTTGTTGTTGCTGCAAAATCCGCTTTGGCCAATTTGGGTGAGATACACCAAAGCAAATTGTGATGGTGTTGTAAACGATGTCGTGATTGTTGAACCATCATCGGACGAACCTTCCCAAATAGGAGATCCCCACGACTCAAGATCAGAGCCGGCACTATTTGATGCGTAGACCCTGGCTTTCCAACCGTCACCTTGAATGTCGGCCTGTAGTTGTGCAAGTGCAGAACCATTCAGTTGCATCACCAAACCAACGCCTGATTTACTTCCAAAGGTCGATGATTTGTAGCACGTCGTTGACCAGGCGGTCGTTAAGTCGCCGTCAGTGACATTGCTTGCTTCATTATCGTTTTCAGTTTGATCGTCACCTTGTGGATCAAAAGATTTAATGCCAGTGATTTGAACAGGTCCACTCACAACGGGAGCAACCGCAGCAACTGTTGTTGTGGCTGGCTCTGCTGAAGTGGAATCTGACTTATTGATCGTGGCAAAAACTATGCCGACCACAAGGAGAATAGTTATGACACCAATCAAGAGTGCTGGTGTTGGCTTAAATGCAGTCTGATTGCGAGTTTTAGGCGACGAAGTTTTCGTAGTCGTAGGTGGTTGAGGACTTGGTTGTTTGCGACCTTGCTGGCCGCTTGAAGAGTCAGTCGGCCCACGCGTGATACCAACCGGTGTATGACCTTTAGGTCGAATGACTTTGCCAGGTGTCGGAGTGCGATCGCCAGTGGGTCGCTTTGAGCCAGTGGGGGTTGATGATTTACGGCCTTCAATGACTCGTCGAATTGCCACACCAGCTTGGGCAGCATCAGCAAAGCGATCTTTTGGTTCACGAGCGATTAAACGATTGATAATTCGCGCGACATCAGGATCGACGTCGGACCGGTGTTTCGTAATATCAGTTGCGTCACGATGTAATCGAGCGAGTGCAGTGTCAGTGTCGTTCTTTCCTACAAACGGAACCTTGCCAGCGAGACACTCGTACATCACAAGACCTAATGAATATAGATCGGCACGAGCATCAAGGTTGTCACCACGTACTTGTTCGGGTGACAAATACTTTGCGGTGCCCATCATGATGTTTTCGCTGGTGAGGTCTTCGTCGGCATCAAGAGCTTTGGCAATTCCGAAGTCGGTTAACATGACGCGTTTTTCAGTGTTGATCAAAATATTTCCTGGTTTGACATCGCGATGGATCAAGCCCTGTTTGTGTGCGGCTTCAAGCGCCGAGCACACCGAGTAACCAATACTTAAGACACTGTTAACGGTCAGAGTTTTTTCGCGATCAAGTCGTTCGCGCAATGATTCGCCATCAACAAATTCCATAATGACGGCCTGACGGCCGTTGTCTTCGATGGCGTCGTACACGGTGACGATGTTGTAGTGATTGAGATTCGCAGCAGCGATTGCTTCACGACGAAAACGTTCAGCCAAAGTTGACTCGGCAGCGAGATGTGGTTTGAGAAGCTTGATCGCGACAACGCGGGTTAACTGCAAATCGGTTGCTTGCCACACATCAGCCATTCCGCCGTGCGCGCGCAAAGAATCAAGGCGATACCTCTCAGCGATAATCGTTGAAGGTTGCGGAGAAGAAGGATGGGAAGACGAGGACATGCTTAAAATTGAACGCTAGTTGTCGTGACTGTGCAGACTGCGGAATACCGCCGTGAACAGCAATGAGTTCATCTCGGGAATTCATGCGCAGGAGCGCTTAGTTTTCGAAGAAAGCAACTCCGATTGTTCCGCGACCGGCATGTGC
>CAMDCI010000013.1 GCA_945889715.1 Bifidobacterium breve
GTTCCGGCAAGGTCGGCCAAGGTGATACCACGATCGATCACTAAACCTTCGATTTGATGAAACACCGCAAGGTGCGTGGCATCAGTTGTTTCGTTGCGGAAAACGCGACCCGGCATGATCATGTAAATCGGCGGAGCAACATTTTGCATGACGCGAATTTGCACGGGCGATGTATGCGTCCGCAACACCGTGCTACCAGGTTGACCGTGGTCAACGTAGAACGTGTCGTGCATACTGCGCGCCGGATGCGACGGCGGCATATTGAGCGCTTCAAAGTTGTACCAATCGGTTTCAACTTCGGGGCCTTCGGCTACTTGAAAACCCAAACCAACAAAGACGTCTTCAAGGCGTTGCCATGCTTGCGTCACGATGTGAGCCTTGCCGCGGCCAGGTGCGTTGAAATGCTCGGTGAGATCGAGAGCTTCAGCAGCAAGCTGAACATCTCGTTCGGCACGACCCAACAACGCCCGTCGCGCATTGAGAACTTCTTCAACTGCCAACATCGCTTCATTGAGCGCTTGCCCGGCTGCCTTCTTTTCGTCGACCGTTGTCAGTTTGCCGAGACCGGTCTTCAACATAGCCAACGGGCTTTTTTTGCCCAACAAATCGGTGTCGAGAACGCGAAGCTCGTCGAGCGTGGAAGCTGCGGCGATGCTTTGCTCGGCGGCAGTTCGGGCGGCGGTAATTTCGGCAATCATGACGAGACCACGGTACTTGAACCTGTACGTCGTTGACGGGCAACTTCAAAACACAGCACTGTTGCCGCCATTGCCACATTCAAACTTTCGGCTTGACCGACGTGAGGAATAGTGACCCATTCATCAACGGCTGAATTGTCGCTGAGACCGTGGGCTTCATTTCCGAGAACTATTGCGATACGACGCGTGCAGTCGATCGTCGTGTAATCGACCGGGGCGAATTCGCGGTTGGAGTGCGATGACGTGCCAAGGCGAATGAGACCCGCCCGACCAACTGCATCAAGCGTGATCTTTTCAATGACAGGTAGGCGAAAAATACTGCCGGCCGATGAGCGCACAACCTTGGGGTTGGTCGGGTCGACTGAACCGGGAGTCAAGACAAGCGCATCAGCACCGGCAGCCTCAGCCGAGCGCAACATCGTGCCCAAGTTGCCAGGATCGGAAATGCCATCGGCGACCAGCACAAAAGTGGCCTTGGTCAAAACATCAGCCGAGGCGAATCGTCGAGCCACAACCGCGATCACCGGTTGCGGAGTCTCGGTAGTGGCCACTTTCTCCATCACACCTGGAGCTAGGTAATGCACCACACCTGCCCCGTCGATTGGGTCGGCGCCAGGAGCAAGGTATTGACCTTCAACTTCCCAACCCGCCGCCACGGCTTCGGCGACTAAAACTGCGCCTTCAACGATGAATACACCTTCGTCGTCACGCGAACTGCGGCGCCCCGCAAGGCGCCGCAGTCGTTGAATACTTGAATTGCTGAGAACCAGTTCGTGGTTCAGAAAACCTCGCTCAGGCGAGAGCAGCCTTAGCGGCTTCGCACAAACGACCGAATGACGCAAGGTCAGTCACGGCCAAATCGGCGAGGATCTTGCGGTCAACTTCGATACCAGCCTTATTCAGACCGTCGATGAAACGGCTGTAGCTGATCTCGTGCAAACGACATGCGGCGTTGATGCGCTGAATCCAGAGGCGACGGAATTCGCCCTTCTTGGCGCGACGGTCGCGGAATGCATACTGACCAGATCGCATGACCTGCTCATTAGCAGCGCGGACTGACCTGCTCTTATTACCGTAATAGCCCTTGGCGCGTTCCAATGTCTGCTTACGACGCTTCTTAGAACCGACTGCACGCTTAACTCTGGCCATCGGACTCCTCCTTCTTTCGTTCTTAACTAGTTACGTAAATGGGTGGGTAAAACTCAGCGCTCGCCGAGTAGACGCTTGATCTTCTTGATGTCACCGGAGTGCACTGCGACCATGCCGTCAAGACGGCGGGTACGAGTGGACGGCTTCTTTTCGAACAAGTGCTGACGGTTCTGCTGCAGGCGACGAATTTTGCCGGTGCCTGTCTTGCTGAAACGCTTCGCTGCTGTTTTGCTGGTCTTCATCTTGGGCATTGCTTTGTCCTTTGTTCAAGGTTTTCAGATCGAGTGATTTATTCTTCAGAATTTTCAGTTGTATCGGTCGCCGGGGCGGTCGTTTCAATCACAGGAGTTTCGACTGGAGTTTCGGTAGGAAGAACTTCGGCTTCAGTTGCTGGACTTTCGGCAACAACTGGCTTTTCTTTCTTCACCGGCTTCTTATCGGGAACAAGCACCATGGTCATGCTGCGTCCTTCAAGTCGAGCTTGTGTTTCCACTTTGCCCACACTCAAAATTTGCTCAATGACATCGTCAAGAATTTTGCTTCCTAACTCTGGGTGAGCCATTTCGCGACCTCGGAATTGCAGGCTGACTTTGACCTTGTGGCCTTCAGCTAAGAATCCTTGGACGTGACGCACCTTGGTATCAAAGTCGCCCTTTCCGATCTTTGGTCGGAACTTGACTTCTTTGACCGAAACATGAGCCGTCTTCTTACGTGCTTCGCGCGCTCGTTGAGACTCTTCGTAACGGAATTTGCCGTAGTCCATGATGCGACATACCGGCGGAGTGGCCAAGGGTGCGACTTCGACTAGGTCGAGGTCGATCTCACGAGCTAGGGCCAAGGCGTCTGGGACGGTCTTGATTCCTAGTTGGGCTCCATCGGGTCCGATCACCCTCACTTCACGAGCGCGAATGCGTTCGTTATAGCGAGGTTCGTTGACTGGCGGTGCTATGGCTGTTCACTTCTGTGCAAAGGGCTGACCTCCCGTTGGATGGATACATGGCGACGCGAAGTCGTCACGGGTCAGCCACCAGAGTGGCCTTCTCGCAGTGACCTGAACGCACTGTCGACTGGCGGTTTCCCGTTCGTCAGTTGTGGTCAGGTGGGGGCAACAACCCCACTTCGCCTCAGTTGTGGAAGGTAGCGTAGCCGCTCGGATCACAAAAACGGCCATACCCGACCAATTCGGGCTATCTATCCCCCAAGCACATCACCCAAACGACATCTCGCGTATGAAAGACCCCGACGACCATGAGTAACGAAACCGAACCCGAACTCGCCGAATCCCTTGAGGCTATGGCTGAGGCCCGCCAACGGCTTGCCGAGGTGCCAGCCGAGGTCGTTGTCACCAACCATGCCATGGGTCTGTACGAGCTTGGCGCCATTCATCTGACCGCCAGTCCCCCAGATTTGGTCGAAGCCGCCCTGGCCATCGATGCCTTGGCTTGCCTGGTTGAAGGTCTCGACAGTCGACTGGGCGAGAATTTCGAAGTGCTCAAAGATGCGCTGGCCAATATTCGGATGGCCTTTGTTCAGGTCAAGAACACGCTCTAGTCAGTGACCGGCACTCGACCGTTGACGAGTTCAATTCCCTCAGACTTCAACAATGTTGTCTGCTCGTTCTCTTGACCGGGCACTAACCGCCCTTGAACATTGACAACTCGCCACCACGGCAGATCAAGCGAGTCCGAATACACCGACAAGATTCGTCCGACCAGTCGGGATTGTTTGGGATGTCCGGCTGCTGCTGCGACTCCCCCGTATGTCACCACTGAACCTTCGGGCAACGACAACAACACGCCAACGATGTCGCGCGAGCGCTGATCGTCAGGCAGGTCGAATTGCACTGGCCTCGGCTCGACTGAACTTCATCACAACGTCGCATTCAATTTCGGTGCCAACTTCAATCTTGCGCGATCCATCGGCGATTTCGGCGCAATGAAACATGACGACTGTCCCGTCGGCAATGGTGATGTCGCCGAGACCCACATGTGCATCAAATGCCGTCACCGTGCCGCGCATTATTAGCTGACCTCAGGCAACAATCTTGGAGATTGGCATCTCTAAAAGATCAGATGCACCGGCATCTTTCAGCGCGGGGATCAATGTATTGATCGTGCGCTTTTCAACAACAGATTCAACGGCAAATCCACCGCCAGCAAGTTCGCTAATTGTGGGTGACTTCGCTGATGGCAAAACTGCCAAGACTTTTTGCAGATCATCTGACCCGACATTGAGCTTGACCAAAACTTTGCCACGAGCATCAAGTGTTCCGAGCAAGAGCGTCATCAACTGGCCCATCGCGTGGCGCTTAGCCGGATCGGCATATGAATCTTTATTGGCAATCATTTCGGTGTAGCTGACCAACATCGTGTCAATCACGCGAAGACCAGCGGCACGCAATGCCCGACCAGTTTCAGTGATGTCGACAATGCAGTCGGCGATGTCAGGAATCTTGGCTTCAGATGCACCGTACGACAAACGCACGTCGGCCTTAATTCCTCGCTGCGCGAAATAGCGCTCGGTCAAATTTGGATACTCAGAACTGACGCGCACACCATGCGGCAAGTCGGCAACACTTTGGGCCGGACTATCACCAGCAACGGCTACGACAACTTTGACGGGATCGGTCGTCGCCTTTGAGTACTTGAGCTCACCCAGGCTCTCAACATCGCTTTGAGTTTCTTCAACCCAATCACGACCGGTGATACCAATATCAAAGAGTCCTTCAGCGACATATTGCGGAATTTCTTGCGGTCGCAAGATGCGCACATCAATGATGCGCGGATCATCAATGGTGGCCTTGTAATCGACACTTGATGAACGACGAATAGTCAGATCGGCCGCTTCAAAAAGTTCGAAGGTGGCCTTTTCAAGTGAGCCTTTGGGAAGAACGATGCGCAACACAGAGGTAACGCTATCGGCGGGCGTAGCCCGACACGGGGTTAATTAGTGCTTGGTCGGGTCGTCGTTGAGTAGTCGAACCGCATGTGGCAAGACGTCGACGATGGCTTCAATTTGTTCAACGCAGCCCTTGGGCGAACCTGGTGTATTACAAATGATCGCTTGACCCCTCATGCCAACAATGCCCCTCGACAGCCGACCCAACGGGTTCACGAGGCGCATGGCCTCGGCAAGACCCGGGGCTTCACGTTCAATGACTTGGCGCGTGCCTTCGGGAGTTTGGTCACGAGGGGCAAATCCGGTCCCCCCAGTACTGACAATCACTCCCGAAAAATTGTCGGACATGCGAACCAACGCTTCGGCGACATTGTCAACGCCATCGGCGGTGAGTCCCCGCTCGACCACAACGAATCCGTGACGTTCGAGGGCCTCGGCCAACTTCGCTCCCGATAGATCTTCGCGAGTGCCGTGAACGACGCCGTCGCTCACGGTCAAAACCTTGGCAAGGATCGGCGACAGATCTTCAGTCATGGCGGCGACGATACCTGATGAGAACCATGCCATCAGTGTCGGCATGATGTGGAAGAACTCGATGACCGATTCCGAAGTCGGACCAATCATCACCAAGAGGCGGTAGGCCGTTATCTCCTGCCCGACCAACGACGTCAAACTCTTCAGGCACTCCGTGCTCAGTTGATTCAGCGGCGGTGATTGTGCAGACCGAGTACACGAGCACTCCCCCTGGCTTCACAAGTGGAGCCGAAGCAGCAAGTAACTGCTTTTGCAATGTGGCAAGTTCTTCAACATCTTTGCTCGTGATTCGCCAACGGGCATCGGCACGCCGCCGCAATGCACCCAGCCCCGAACACGGTGCGTCGAGTAGCACCCGATCGAAACTGCCAACAGGAAAAGGAGGCGCAATGCCATCGGCTGCAACGACTGGCAAGTGATAGCCCATTCGTTCGGCGTTCTTGGCAACAAGACCTGCTCTGGTTGGTTGTAAGTCGGCACCGATCACTGTCGCTCCACTTGCAGCTAATCCAGTGGCCTTGCCACCTGGCCCAGCACATAAGTCAAGAACTAATTCGCCGCGCTGTGCACCAACAGATGCCGCGACCCATTGGCTTGATTCATCTTGTACATAACCATCACTACGGGTCGATACGGGTGACGGAACATTCATTCGCTCAAGCGCAGCCACAGCATCATCGTTGGACATCTCGGCGTGAAAGCGCTCGCTGATCCAATCGGGATAGCTGAGACGAACTGCATCATTTGGCCAGATCATGGAGACTGTCGAAACTTTGCGCAGTACGGCATTGACAAAACCACTGGTTTTGCGAGTTGCTAAATCGACAGTTGCCGAAACCGCCGCATGTGGAGCGACCCCCGCAAAAACCAACTGATAGGCGCCAAGACGCAACAAGGTTCGCGTGGCGTCATCGGGTTCACTCATCACGAACCGATCAATGACTGCGTCGCACGCGCGCCGCATACGGGTTGTTCCGTACACAAGTTCGGTGACGAATCGCCGATCTGGATCTGAGAGTTTCGAGCGTGACAAGAGAGCCGGTAAAACCAAGTTGGCGTATGCCCCATCGTGATCGATGCGCATCAAAGCAGCGAGCGCTACCGAACGAGATGATTCAGTCACTAGTTAACTTCTCTCCAAGAGTTGGTTGAGTTCCGTTGATCCACGAGACAACATCCATACGGGGTTTGCCTTCGGGTTGAACGATTTTGAGTTCAAGAAATCCGCTACTAGTTGCGACCCAAACCGAATTCTTAGAAACCACCAATGAACCGACTTCACCAGAAGTTTCATGAACGACATCGGCATGATGAATCTTCAAACGCTTCCCGCGAAAAATCGTCCACGCGTTTCCGAGTCTGATCAATCGTGAAATTTCACGGGCAGAATTTGACCAATTGATTCGCAATTCTGAGGAGTCAATTTTTTCTGCATATGTCGCCCTACCCGTTTGCGGCACGACCGGATCAAGACCAAATTTCAATTGTTCGATGAGTAGTTGCGAACCTTCAGCGATCAACTGTGACCGAATGTCTTCGGCTGTTGTTGAATCGGTAATCGTCATTGTTCGCAAGCCAATGACGCCACCAGTATCAAGGCCTTCTTCAATTTGCATTAAACAGACGCCGGTTTGAGCATCACCAGCCAATAACGCTCGTTCAATTGGCGCGGCACCTCGCCATTTCGGCAACAACGAAACATGCAGATTGACCATCGGGATTTCGGCGAGAACATGGGGCTTGATGAGCGCTCCGTAAGCAACGACCACGGCGAGATCAAAAGGCGAGATGCGATGCAGTTCAAGAAGATCATCAACTTTGTGCGACACCGTCAGCCCAAGTTCGAGGGCCGCTACTTTGACTGGACTCGGATAGAGATCATTTCCTCGAGCACGACGCTTATCGACACGAGTAATCACACGCCCTACTTCAATCCCGTTCTCGACGAGAGAACGCAACACCGGAACCGCAAGTTCGGGAGTTCCTAAGAATGCGACACGTTGAACTGCACCAACTGGCAAAGATGCCAAAGATTCAGGCGTGTGCTCAGGCATTTGGTTCATTCAGCCCGCAAACGCTTGATCTCGCCCACAGGTGCCGCTTGCTCTGAAAGTTTTTTGTATTCGGCGATCGCCTGCTTGCGCTGTTCGGGCTGCATTCGATCGAACATCAACACACCATTCAAATGGTCGAGTTCATGTTGAAAGAGTCGCGCTTCAAGTTCATCAGCTTCAAGCGAAATCTCGTTGCCGTTCATATCGATGCCTTTCATGAGCACCGTCTTGGGTCGCGTCATCTCAACATAGAGACCAGGAATGCTCAGGCATCCCTCGTCGTACACCCATTCACCATCAGATTCGACGATTGTTGGGTTGAGAATCACCATCGGTTCGTCGTCCATATCCCACACAAAAATTTGGCGCTGGATACCTACTTGAGGCGCGGCCAAACCAATACCCGAATCACTGTCGTACAGAGTGTCGAACATTTCTTCGACGATTCGCACGACCTTAGCGTCAATGTCTGTGACCGCTGCCGCCTGCGAAGCGAGCACTGGATCTCCGAAAGTACGAATTTGGTACGACATACCTGACAGGCTACCTATGCCATGTCTGTACCTGATGCTCCTTCGAATCTTCCACCCGCCCATTATTTCAATGAGAACCCCGAGGTTCCCTCGGCGCGCAAGCGGATTGATGTCTCACTGCCCGACGGGAGTTTCAGTATTGAAACCGACACTGGTGTTTTTTCACACGGTCGTGTTGATTCGGGAACCAAGGTCTTATTGATGGAAGCACCCGCGCTTCCTGCATTAGGAAATGTGCTCGACCTCGGGTGTGGATCAGGTCCGATTGCGATGACGATGGCTCGTCGTGCACCAGGATGCGGAGTATGGGCCATTGATGTTAATGAACGCGCTCGGCAACTCACACGCGACAATGCCTCGGCACTTGGTCTCACAAATGTCACGGTTGCAGCTCCCGATGAAGTACCAGACAACGTGATCTTTGATGTCATCTGGAGTAATCCGCCCATCAAAGCCGGCAAAAAAGAATTACACGAACTTTTGAATCGCTGGCTGGCGCGCCTGTCGCCTGATGGTTACGCAGTGCTCGTTGTCAACAAAAACCTCGGGAGTGACTCACTTGCCAAGTGGCTCACCGAACTTGGCTGGACCGTGAAAAGAATTTCATCACGTCAAGGTTTTCGAGTACTCACCGTCAAACGTTAGAAACTGAGCTCGCTAGATGCGAGGCGGATCAACTTCAATGCGTATTTTTGAATGCGCTGGGCGTTCAGTATTCGCACACGCTTGAGTCAAGATTTCGTGGTTAGCTGATCGCACCATCCACTTATCTCGGTGCGCAGCTGTACTTACTCCAGAAGTTTTTGCCAGTTCGCCGACGAACTGATCGGCACCTTCACCTTCAATAATGGCGACCGCTGAAGCCGGCGGTAGTCCAAGCATTTGCCGGCGAGAGATTTCTGCGATGCTCACAATTGATGGATCACCCGCGACTGCAGCGCGTACAACCTCGTGATCGGGCATGGACGTTTGCAGAATAATTCGACCACCGCGATCGCGAGCACCAACTAAACGAGCAGCTCGAGCCACCAATGAAAAGGCTTGTTCGCTCGCACGATAACGCGGGGCCAAAAGTTCACTATCAAAGTCCAAAAATGCGACAACATCAATACGGCGAATACGATGCAATACCGCCTCGGTGCCAATAAAGACGTCGGCTTGGGTGTCGTCAAGAGATTCTTCTTTTGCTTTGCCTGCGACTACTGCCAAAACATCACGTTGCGCCGCAGCTTCAATCTCGTCACGCAAACGCGCAACGCCCGGGCGAATGCGTGACAACACCGACGATCCACATGACCCACAAATTCGTGGGCGCGTCGCTCCGCATGCTCCGCAATCAAGTCGCCCCGGAACTTCTTCGACCATTGCCCCCTGACACACTTCGCATCTCGTGAGCGCATTGCAGGTTCGACAAGCCAATAGACGAGCCTGCCCTTTCGTATTCAAGACACACGCAACTCGCAAATCGGCGTGGCGTAAATAGGCAATCAGTTCAGACGACAGCATCGAACGTTTCCATGGTTCAAGATCGCTTTGATCAACAACTTCAACATGTGGCCAGGCAGCCTTTTCGCGTTCTGGTGATGGCGCAACTAAAGCACGACCAGACAAACCGACAACACTCGGACACGGAGAAACGAGAAGCAAAGGAGCATTGGCACGACGACAACGCTCTGCAAGTACATCACGCGCATGCCAGGTGGGCGCCCGCTCTTCTTGAAGAGACTCTTCATGCTCATCAAGAACAACTGCTGCCTTGAGCCCCGGGCAGGGAGCAAAAGCAGCCGCACGTGAGCCGATGACAACATCAACTCCCCCTCGAGCGAGTGCCCATTCTTCGGGCATCAACGCCACCGAGATTCCGGCGCGGCGAAGCCGATGAGCCAACACATTTGCCGCGTCAACCGAGGCACACACAACCAATGCTGGACCCACTCGCGCTGCGGCCAATAAAGCGGGCATCTGATCGGCGCTTGGTGGTAAACGCAAGACACCACCGCCTTCGTACAAAAGTTTTGTAGCCGCCGGTGAAACTGGTTCGGCCAACACCTTGGTGCGTCGTTGTGGCGCAGGGCGAGTGACCACGGTGTTCGGCGACGCAGTCACCAAAAAAGGTCGGAGCCGAGATGCGCACCAGCGAATCGACGCCCAACGACAAATTTCGAGCATTTCGGCATCGGGACCAATTCCGCTCGACTTATCAATCGACTTCAACTTGTTGACAGCCACCCCTTGTGACGGCGAACCAAGCGAAACGACCCAGCCACCAACGCGACGACCATTCAATGAAACGCGAACGCGTGAACCAATCTCAATGATCGCCACGAGTTCGGCGGGCACGACATAGTCGAAGACACGATCGAGACCGGTCAGATCTGGGACAACACCAGCAACAACTGGTTCGTGAACGACCGCTTCGGCCGTCATGTCAATAACAATCGACAGGTATCGACGCGTGGACTCAGCGACCGAGGGCAGCGGAGAATTCGGACAAACGTGACAACTTCTCCCATTCAAAATCTGCCAACTCACGGCCGAAGTGACCGTACGCGGCAGTCTGCAGATAGATCGGACGCTTCAACTGCAGGTCGCGAACAATGGCGGCGGGACGAAGGTCGAAGGTTGCGCGAACAGCGGCTTCTATCTTTTCAACGGCAACTTTTTCAGTTCCGAAGGTCTCAACCAAAATACTCACGGGATGGGCCATACCAATTGCGTAAGCAACTTGCACTTCGCAACGATCAGCGGCACCAGAAGCAACGACGTGCTTGGCGACCCAACGAGATGCGTATGCAGCCGAACGGTCAACCTTGCTCGGATCCTTACCACTGAATGCGCCACCACCGTGACGTCCCATACCACCGTAAGTATCAACGATGATCTTGCGACCAGTGAGACCAGTGTCGGCATGTGGTCCACCCAGGACGAACTTACCGGTTGGGTTGATGAAAATTGAATAATCATCGTTGGCGAACTGCGCCGGAATCATGGGGCGAATGACTTGTTCAATGAGGTCGGGGCGAATCACGGTGTCGCGATCAATGCCTTCATCATGCTGTGTCGAGATGAGAACAGTCTTCAAACGGACCGGCTTACCGTCGACATAATCGAATGTCACTTGAGTCTTGCCGTCGGGGCGAAGGTAGGGAATCTGACTTGACTTGCGCACCAATGCCAAGCGCTCGGCCAAACGGTGGGCCAAGTGAATTGGTAACGGCATCAAAGTCTCGGTCTCGTTACATGCGTAACCAAACATCATTCCTTGGTCACCGGCACCTTGAAGATCGAGATCATCGCTTCCGGTACGAGCACGCACTTCTTCGCTCTTGTTGACGCCTTGCGCGATGTCGGGTGACTGCGCATCTAAAGCAACAAGCACGCCGCAGGTCTTGCCATCGAAACCAAAATCGGCGTTGGTGTAACCGATGCCCTTGATCACTTCGCGAGCAGTCTCGGCAATGTCGACATATGCCTCGGTGGTGATTTCACCTGAGACTAAGCACAAGCCTGTTGTCACCAAAGTTTCGCAAGCAACGCGGGCGTGTGGGTCTTGAGCGAGGATCGCATCAAGCACCGCATCGGAAACCTGATCGGCGACCTTGTCGGGGTGACCTTCGGTCACGCTCTCGGAAGTAAATGTCCAGTTACGACTCATGATGGCTCCGTGTCATCGCTTTCAGTGAAAGAAATGGGTGTGATAGATGTGTTGATAAAAACTTGAGTGTGCAGTTACTGACTAGCCCGTATCTGAACCACAATGTCGAGCAACGCCCGAGCCACAGCCCGCTTGTCAGTCAACGACACCGACTCTAGAGGGTGGCTGGGTCGTAAGAAGGTAACTGCATTGGTGTCATGGGCAAATCCGACACCAGGTTGACTGACGTCGTTGGCCACAATCAGGTCAAGATTCTTGCGTTCAAGCTTGCCTTGAGCATTCGCCACAAGGTCTGATGTCTCAGCGGCAAACCCGACGAGTACCTGACCAGGACGTTTCGAGGCCCCCAGGCCAGCCAAAATATCGGGCGTCGCTTCAAGGACAATCTGCGGGATTCCCCCGTCTTTCTTGATCTTTTGTGGAGAACACGACACTGGGCGAAAATCAGCAACTGCGGCGCTCATGACCATCACATCACTCACAGCCCATACTGATTCGATCGCCTCTTGCATCTGTGCGGCCGTTTCAACATTGACGACATTCACGCCCGCTGGCGCGGGTAGATCAACAGTTGAAATGAGTGTCACATCAGCGCCACGCGAGGCGGCCTCGGCGGCAACGGCGTAGCCCTGTTTGCCACTCGAACGATTGGCAATGACTCGCACCGAATCAATGGGTTCACGGGTTCCGCCAGCACTCACAATGACTTTGACTCCAGCAAGATCTTTAGGCCCGAGCACTTGATGAACAGCAGCAATGATTGCATCAGGCGACGCCAAACGGCCCTTACCTGAGTCCCCACCAGCAAGTCGACCGGCTTCGGGTTCAACGATATGAACTCCGCGCGACGCAAGGGTCGCGACATTTTGTTGAATCGCGGGGTGCTCCCACATCTCAGTGTGCATTGCCGGACACACAATGACCGGCGCACGCGTTGCAATCAACACATTGGTCATGAGGTCGGTTGACAAACCATTGGCGTATGCGCCAAGCAAACGTGCAGTTGCCGGAGCGATCAGCACAAGATCGGCGCTCTGGCCCAACTTCGTATGCGGAATTGGTGAAACTTCATCCCACAAAGAAGTTTGTACAGGTTCGCTTGCTAACGCTGACAGCGTGGTGCGACCAATGAAATGTTCGGCGCCTGTGGTCATCACTGGAATCACATGCGCTCCCGCATCAACTAACTGGCGAATCACTTCGACGGCTTTGTACGCGGCGATACCGCCACAAACCCCGACAACAATTCGCTGACCGGCCAGATCGGCCATGATCAATCAGGCGTCGCCAGAATCAGCGTCTGATGCGCTGTCTTCAACGATTGCTTCAACGACAGCTGCTTCGCCGAACACTTCTTCGCTTGCTGCTGCTTCAGCACTCGCAAACAACGCTGCAGCATCTGCTTGAGCTGCTTCTTCGGCGGCACGACGTTCGGCCATTTCGTCAGCGGACACGCGAACAATTTTGTCGGCAGAGATTTCTTCAAAGCCCATGCTGAGTGGCTTGCGCAATGATGCGACCTGTGGGGGAACGACTTTAGAACTCACTGAACCCATCTTGGCGTAGTACTGCTGCAACTCACGGGCACGGCTTGCTGCCAAGGTCACCAAACTGAACTTTGAGTCCACCTTGCCGAGCAGGACCTCAAGTTGTGGGGTCATCATGGAGTCATTGGTTGAGGCCATAGTAGATCTGGTCCTTTGAGAGGGCTAACGCCAAATAGTTCAGCGGTTGAGCCTAGCCCAATTCAGGCAAATTCAGCGCCCAGAGTCTGCCCGGAGTCGGTTAATCAGAGCCAACATCTCATCGACGGTCTGATCGAGATCATCATTCACAAACGAATAGTCGGCCAAAGCCAGGCCAACAGGCTCTTCTTCCTCGGCTTTGCGCAGTCTTTCGAGCACCTTATGGTCGGGGTCCCCGCGGCCGATCAGACGCCGGCGCTGCTCATCACGAGACGGAGGCAAAATGAATAAAAGCACGGATTCGGGGTGGCGCACCTTGACCTGCTGGGCCCCATCAACCTCGATTTCGAGCACAATGTCTTGGGTCAAGGAAAAGTCGGGCACGGGAGTGCCGTAGTAATTACCCAGAAATTCGGTCCATTCTAAAAATCCATCATTTTCCCGGTGAGTCTCAAAAGCGGCCCGAGTCGTGAAAACATATGCCTCATCATGCTCACCTGGGCGTTGCTCTCGGGTCGTCCACGAACGACTCAGCAGCAAGGTGGAATCTCGACGAAGTAAGGCATCCACAATCGTGCCTTTGCCAACTCCACCTGGACCAGAGACGACAACGATCAACGGAACTGCACTCAACGATGAGGCGGGCGGTTGTGCCCGCTCGTTCACTTGGCTAAGTGTTCGAGAAGTGTTTTTTTCTGCTGCGTGCCCAGACCCTGGATCTTGCGGTTGTCGGCAATACCGACTTCCTCCATAATCTTGCGCGCTTTCACTTTGCCAAGGCCAGGAAGGCTTTCCAGCATGGCAATGACTTTCAGTTTGCCCACATTGGGGTCGGCAGACTGAAGAGCTGCTGCCACGGTCATGGTGCCCTGTTTGAGCTCGACCTTGATTGCAGCCCGTGCAGTCCTTGCTTCGGCTGCCTTCGCGAGGGCTGCAGAACGCTGTTCTGGTGTGAGTATCGGAGGAGTAGCCATGGGCAAACCGTACCTATCACAAGTGCTCAATAGGTGGATACCAGCCCATTTTGCGGGGTATTGACTATCCCAAACCCCCGCGATGAGCCAGCCCTGACAAGGATGCCACATCAGAGAACCCGCGACTTTGGACCCACGCGGTCAGTTCACTCGCAATCTTGAAACATGCCCGCGGATCGGCAAAAGTCGCGGTGCCCACTTGAACTGCGCTCGCGCCCGCCAACATCAGTTCGACTGCCTCCCAACCCGATGTCACTCCCCCAACTCCGATGATGGGCAGATTCGGCAAGGCGGCGTGGACGTCAAAGACCGTGCGCACTGCAACTGGATGTATTGCTCGGCCCGAAATTCCGCCGCCGCCATTGCCGAGGGCCGGCCGACCAGTCTCGGGATCGAGAACCATTCCGACCACGGTGTTAATCAACGTGACTGCTTCAGCCCCTGCCTCGTGCACTGCTTGCGCGACAGCAATGACCTGATCAGTATTTGGACTGAGTTTGGCCCACAACGGATACTCAAGAAGCGAACACACCCTCATCACTTCGGCTGACATCGCGATGTCGTGCGCGAAAATTCCGTGACCGTGCATATTCGGGCACGACAAATTGACCTCGACTGCAATAACTGTTGAGCGATGCGGCGAATGCACTAATCCATCTTGTAAGAGTTGCGCTGCTTGGCGATATTCATCGACCGAACGTCCCCATATGCTCACGACTGCCGATGCGTTGACCGCTGCCATTGCTGGCAAATCGTGTTCGATCCAATGTTGAACTCCTAAACCTTGCAATCCAACTGCGTTAATCATTCCTTGAGCGATCGGGTACAGGCGTGGTGCGGGATTACCTGCCCATTCAGTCGCGGAAATTGATTTCACGACAATCGCACCAATTGCATCGAGCGCACCGTACGCAGCCAGTTCGGCCCCATGTCCAGCGGTGCCAGAAGCGGCCATGACTGGATGCGTTAATTCAACTGAACCAACCCGAACATGTGAATTCACAATATTGTTCTCACCTTCCGTGATATTCTTGCAAGCTCTTCACTTCTAGTGGATGATCAATCTGTTCGGCCATTCCTTGAACTGCAGCAAGCGCTGCTTCAACAGTCGTTACCGAACACACATGATGAACATTGGCCGCTTTACGAATTGCTTCTCCGTCCGTTCGACCACCACGACCTTGCGGCGTGTTGATCACAAAGGAGATTTCGCCGCTCGCGATGAGATTGACCGCAGTGATTTTGGCACCTTCACTTACTTTGCCAACAACTGCATCAACCATGTAGCCAAAACGACCGAGGTAATCAGCGGTACCAGGAGTGGCCATAATGCCAAATCCGAGTGCCCGCAATCGCTTGGCAACAACAATCCCAGCAGGCTTATCGCCATCAGCAAGCGACAAGAATACTGTTCCGCTTGTGGGCAAAACAGTTCCGGCCGCAAGTTCGGCTTTATAGAACGCGCGACCGAATGTCACGTCAATTCCCATGACCTCACCAGTCGAACGCATTTCTGGTCCGAGCGCAGTGTCAACTTCTGGGAATCGACTGAACGGCAACACCGCCTCTTTCACCGCCACCGTGTCCGGCGAATCAAGCAACACTGAACGAGTCAGCAAACCTTCTTTTCGTAATTCGGCCAAGGTTGCGCCGAGCATGACGCGTGTTGCCACTTTGGCCAACGGAACACCCGTTGCTTTGGCAACAAAGGGAACCGTGCGACTCGCGCGTGGGTTCGCTTCAATGACGTACACATTGGTTCCGGCGACCGCAAACTGCACATTGATCAAGCCGCGAACATCAAGCGCCGCCGCGATTGCCGTCGTATACGACTCGATCACTTCAACGACCCACCGGGGAAGCGTTTGCGGAGGAATCGCACACGCCGAGTCACCCGAGTGAACTCCGGCCTCTTCAACATGTTCCATGACTCCACCGATAAGAACTTCACCGGTGTGGTCGCGAATGGCATCAACATCAACTTCGGTCGCGTCCTCAAGGAAACGATCGACCAAAACTGGACGTTCAGCTGACAGCCCACCTTCTTTGCCCAAACTGCCAAAACTTGAAAGCTCGGCCATGGCGCGAGCGAGGTGATCTCGATCGTGAACAATCTGCATTGCCCGACCACCCAGCACATAACTTGGACGCACGAGAACTGGGAAACCGACTCGATCGACAATGGTCAACGCTTGTTCAAGATTGATTGCGGTGCCACCAGGAGGTTGCGGAATATTGAGCGACTCACACAATTCATTCCACTTTTCACGGTCTTCAGCAAGGTCAATTGATGCGGGTGATGTACCAGCAATGAGATCAACTGGTATTTGCCCAGAAAGTTTGAGTGGTGTTTGGCCACCCAGCGAAACGATCACCTTGGGCTTTTTACCACCCGCGGCGGCTGTTTCGGCGGCGATCACGTTGAGCACGTCTTCTTTGGTGAGCGGCTCAAAATACAGACGATCAGATGTGTCGTAGTCGGTTGAAACCGTCTCGGGGTTGCAATTCACCATGACTGTTTCATAGCCCGCATCGCGCAACGCGAATGATGCATGGACACAGCAATAGTCGAACTCAATTCCTTGACCGATTCGGTTGGGACCAGAACCCAAAATGATGACTCGCTGACGATCAGATTCACGAACTTCATTTTCGTCTTCGTATGTCGAGTAGTGATAGGGCGTGAGTGCAGCAAACTCGGCCGAACATGTGTCAACGGTTTTATACGTAGGGATAACACCAGCAGCCTCACGGGCGTCTCGCACCTCTGATTCGGTACTCCCCCATAAATACGCCAACTGTGCATCACTGAAGCCCACCCGCTTCACACGCTTCCACGCAGCCTTAGTCATTGCGGAGGGACTTAATGACTTCACCGCGTCGCGCTCTTCGATGATGATTGACATCTGATCCAAGAACCAAGGATCGACCTTGCACGCCGCATGTACGTCATCGACCGAAACTCCGCGGAACAACAACTCACCGATAATAAAAATTCGATCAGGAGTTGGAATATCCACGAGCCGCATCAACTCATCAGTTGAAACTTCGGCCAATTGCTTTTCTGCTGGATCGCAATTGAGACCCAAACGTCCTTGTTCAAGGGAACGCAAAGCTTTTTGCAAACTTTCGGGGAATGTACGACCAATGGCCATCACTTCTCCGACACTTTGCATTTGAGTTCCGAGAATGCCGCTCGTTCCCGGCAACTTTTCAAAAGCCCAACGCGGAATTTTTGTGACGACGTAGTCGATCGTCGGCTCAAAACTTGCCGGCGTCGCCTTCGTGATGTCGTTGGGTATTTCATCCAGCGTGTAACCGACTGCCAGCTTGGCGGCGATCTTGGCAATAGGGAACCCAGTGGCCTTTGATGCCAATGCACTTGATCGTGACACGCGCGGATTCATTTCAATCACAACGACATCGCCATTGGCTGGATTAACCGCGAACTGCACATTTGATCCGCCAGTTTCAACACCGACTCGGCGGATACATGCCAAGGCGGCATCGCGCATAATTTGGTACTCAACATCGCTCAGAGTTTGCGCTGGCGCAACCGTGATGGAGTCACCCGTGTGCACGCCCATTGGGTCGAAGTTTTCGATCGAACAAATGATGACGCAGTTGTCGGCGGTATCGCGCATGACTTCGAGTTCGTACTCTTTCCATCCTGCGATACTTTTTTCAATCAAGATCTCGCGGATTGGGCTGGCATCAAGACCGTTTGCTGCCAAGTGTGCAAACTCTTCAGCAGTTTTCGCAATTCCTGTTCCTCGTCCACCCAAGATGTATGCGGGACGAATGATGGCTGGAAGACCGATGGTCTTGATGACCTCGAGAGCATCTTCCATTGAATGGGCAATGCCACTTTCTGGGACGTTGAGACCAATCTCAATCATGGCCTTCTTGAACTTGTCGCGATCTTCTGCCGTCGAAATTGATTCAGCGTTGGCGCCAATGAGTTCTGGGGTTCCGGGCACACCAACAAGACCACGTTCAAAAAGTTCCATCGCCAAGTTGAGACCGGTCTGCCCACCAAGTGTGGGGAGTACAGCATCGGGCTTTTCACGTTCGATGATTTTCGCAATGACTTCCCATGTCAGTGGTTCGATATAGGTGCGATCGGCAAAATCGGGATCGGTCATGATGGTGGCCGGATTCGAGTTCGCCAAGATAACGCGGTAGCCCTCTTCCTTCAGCACTCGACAGGCTTGTGTTCCTGAATAGTCGAACTCACAAGCCTGACCGATCACGATCGGACCCGAACCGATAATCAAAATTGAATGGATATCAGTGCGCTTGGGCATTTCAGAAAGTTCCGTTCTGCATCAGTTGTGCAAATTGTTCAAAGAGGTAACGACTGTCATGTGGCCCCGGACCAGCCTCTGGGTGATATTGCACACTGAATGCCGGCGCATCGAGAACACGCATACCTTCGTTGGTCTGATCGTTGAGGTTGAGATGCGTCACTGCCACTCGCCCACCCAAACTTTCGGCGTCTACGCAGAAGTTGTGATTTTGACTGGTGATTTCGACGTGCCCCGACGCGAGATGTTGAACTGGATGATTTCCACCATGATGTCCGAATGGCAATTTGTAAGTTGCGCCGCCAAGAGCACGGCTCAACAATTGATGACCAAGACAAATGCCAAAGAGTGGAACTTGTCCAACAAGATCTCGAATTGCGTCAACCGCATATGGTACGGCAGCTGGATCTCCTGGACCATTTGACAGAAACACACCATGGGGTTGACGAGCCATGACTTCTGAGGCTGTTGTTGATGCAGGAACAATTTCGATTGTGGCGATTTCTGACAAGCAACGCAGAATTGTGGTTTTGATTCCGAAGTCGTAGGCCACAACTTTCAATGGACCACTTCCAAATGAGTAGGGCTTATCAGTCGTCACAGTAGCGACGAGGTCAACGCCATCAGTTCCTTTTTCGGCACGAGCCGCGGCCAGCAATTCGTCGTGCGATGCAGTTCCGAAGGCGCCAGGCATGGCTCCCGTATCGCGCAAGATTCGCGTGAGTCGACGAGTATCAATTCCGGCGATCCCGGCAATGCCACTCTTCTTCAGTAATTCATTCAGGCTTTGTTCGGCGCGAAAGTTGCTAGCACGGCGAGCCAAATCACGCACAATGATTCCCCGACAAAACGGCCGACGCGATTCATCATCAGTCGCAGTCGTTCCGTAATTACCAATATGGGGATAGGTAAACGTGATGATCTGACCCGCGTAACTGGGATCGGTCACCACTTCTTGATAACCACTCAGCACCGTATTGAAGACGACTTCTCCGGTCGAGATGCCACTTGGCGCCTCGGCACCAATGGCCTCGCCTTCAAACACACTGCCGTCAGCGAGAACGAGCGCCGCTTCACGAATTGCCATCATCATTCCTGTTCTGCGTATTTTGCATAATTATGCACTCTAATGTATTTTTAGTATTTCGCCACATCATCGCTGAGCGACACCATCGCGGACGACGACTTGCCCCGAAAAGACCGTGTGGCGAACTTTTCCACGGACGGTGCGACCGTGATAAGGCGTATTTTTGCTCTTACTGGCCACCACTTCTCGATCGACCACCCATTCACACGTTGGATCAAAGATGGCCAAGTTGGCGGATTCGCCGACTGCGACCGGGCGCCCATGACGATCGCCAACACCAGCGATACGCGCCGGTTTCCAACTGAGTGCCGCTACGACTGCCTGGACATCCATCTTGAGTTCGGTCAACGACAGTGCCAGCGCTGTCTCGAGCCCGAGCATTCCTGGAGGAGCCTGGTCGAGGGGTTGTTCTTTCAAGTGACTTGCGTGAGGAGCGTGGTCGGTGGCGATGGCATCGATGGTTCCGTCGCGCAAGCCTTCTTTGAGGGCGGCGATATCAGATGGAGTACGCAACGGCGGATTGACTTTGAACACCGGATCAAAACTTCGCAGAGCTTCATCAGTCAATGTGAAGTGATGTGGTGTGGCTTCGGCGGTGATTGGCAAACCTTCGGCTTTAGCGCGACGTACCATCTCGACGCTGCGTTCGGTGGACAAGTGCAAGAAGTGAATTCGTGAACCCGTGAGGCGCACGAGTTCGATATCGCGATGCACCATCAGTTCTTCGGCAATTGCTGGCCAACCTGGCAAACCAAGATGGCTGCAACAAGATCCTTCGTGCATGACTGCACCAACAGTCAAACTGCTGACTTCACAATGTTGTGCGAGCGTGATGTCAAGGTCGCGCGCGTATTCAAGTGCCCGCCGCATTAAGAGCGGATCTTGTACACCATTGCCGTCATCAGTGAACAACGTGACTCCAGCATCGCGAAGTTCGCCATAGGGCGCCAACGCTTGCCCAGCCCGACCAACTGTGATGCATCCAGAAGGAAGTACTTCACAGAGTCCGGCCCGCACACCTTGCGCGCGAACAAACTCAACAACAATTCGTGAGTCTTGAGACGGTTCAGTATTTGGCATCGCAACAACAGCAGTGAAACCGCCTAAGGCTGCGGCCCGACTACCTGTTTCAATAGTTTCTGACTCTTCACGACCTGGCTCACGTAAATGAACGTGAAGGTCGACAAATCCAGGGGATACAAAACAGTTCGTGGCATCAAGTTCGATATCGGCTTTCGGCAATTTTGATCCTGTGTCAACGATCTCGGTAATTACTCCGCCAGCAATATGGATATCGGCAAGCCGACCTTGGACGTCAGTGGTTTCATCAAGAATGCGACCACCGCGAATATTGATGAGTCTTACTTCTTTCATGACACGGCTCCTGCTCCGGTTTCGGCTCCACCTAAGACATCAAACAGAACTGCCATTCGTACTGACACTCCATTGGCAACTTGCTGCGTAATCATGTTGTTCGGCATTGATGCGGGGTCGATTAACATCTCGACCCCACGATTCATCGGCCCAGGGTGCATGAGCAGTGCGTGTTCTGGCAACATTTTTGCCCGACGATCATCAAGGCCATAACGCGCCGAATACTCGCCTAGATGCGGAACCAAAGCCTCACTCATTCGTTCGCGCTGCATGCGCAACATGTACAGCACGTCTAGTTCGCCGATGACATCATCAAGCGACGACGAAATTGCTACTGGCCAACCCTCAACCTCTGGTGGCAACAATGTTCGTGGCGCAACTACAACCACTTTGGCACCAAGGGCCGTAAATGCTTGAATATCACTACGAGCGACTCGACTGTGGCGAATATCGCCAACGATTCCGATGGTCAGACCTTGCAAACAATCACTGCTTGGCGCACGTCCCAAAGTTGACATGATGGTGAAACTGTCGAGTAACGCTTGAGTGGGATGTTGATGCCATCCATCACCCGCGTTGATGATTGAGGCATCGGTCCATTCGCTCAGTAGCCACGGCACACCACTGGTTTTGTGGCGCACAACAAAAGCGGCAACACCCATCGCGCTCACAGTTTCGATCGTGTCTTTCAGGCTTTCGCCCTTATTGACGCTCGACGTTGACACGCTAAAAGTCATTGTGTCGGCCGACAGACGTTTGGCCGCCGTTTCAAAACTGATGCGCGTGCGCGTTGAGTCTTCAAAGAACAAACTGACGATCGTGCGACCATTTAACGCAGGCACTTTTGGCACCGGACGCCGATTGACCTCGGCCATATGATTTGCCAAACCCAAAATTCGCACTATCCCATCAACGCCAAGTTCGGAGATACTGCGCAAGTGCTTCACGAGTTCACTTTCTTTAACAAGGTCACGCCTTCGGGCGACACCAGTACGTCTTCGTCACGGCCAGTCGGAAGGTTCTTGCCTACATAGTCGGGGCGAATGGGTAGCTCGCGGTGACCTCGATCAATCATGACTGCGAGTTGTACCGACGACGGCCGACCATATTGATTGAGAGCATCAAGCGCCGCACGAACTGTCCGCCCTGTAAATAACACGTCGTCAACAAGAACAACTTTTGACCCTGCGAGATCGACAGGAATGTCAGTCACCGTCACCGGAGTGACTGGGCGCAAGCTGATGTCGTCGCGAAACAGTGAGACATCTAGTTTTCCGAGAGGAATCGACGGACTGGTTTCGCCTTCAATCTGGTTGATCGTGGAAACGAGTCGTTCAGCGAGCCAAACGCCACCCCGTTGCAAACCGACGATGACCACACCATCAAGACCACGATTGCGCTCAATGATTTCATGGGCAATTCGAGTAATCGCACGATTGACATCGGCTTGGCCAAGTACTAAGACCTGATTGGGCACCAGAACCTGGTTCGGCGCAGTATTCAGAGTTGTGTGAGGGCTGTTGCCCGACGCATCATTCATGTTGTCCTCCGTCTGAGCCTCACGGGACTCACTTCACGGTGACTTGAACTCTAGCAGTTCATTGGTCGTCGCGACAGCGCTTCAATACTTCTTCGAGGTCGGCGGGCAAAACAGAGGTGAACTCGAGGGGCTCGCCAGTTAAGGGGTGATCAAATACCAAACGACCAGCGTGCAAGAACGGACGGCCGATCACCAGGGGCATTCGTGCTCCGCCATATTGCGGGTCACCGACAACCGAGTGACCGGTGGCTTGTAGGTGAACTCGAATTTGATGAGTGCGGCCAGTCTCTAATTCACAGGCGACCAGGGCAACATCAGGTTCGAACATTGTTTCCAGAACTTCGTAATTTGTGCGCGCCGGCTTTCCGCTGGCGACGACTGCCATGCACAACGGATTTCGCGGATCGCGTCCAATAGGTGCGTCAATCGTTCCAATAGGAGCAGCTGGATGACCCCAAACCAAAGCCGTGTAATGGCGCTTCACTTCACGCAACGACATCATCGCGACAAGTTCTTCGTACGCTTCTTGAGTTCGGGCAACGATCAATAGACCAGTTGTTCCGATGTCAAGCCGATGGACGATGCCTGGACGATGTTCTTCGCCAACTCCGGCGATTTCGGGGAACAACGCCAAAAGACCGTTCACTAATGTTTTCTCGTTGTTTCCGGCACCAGGGTGTACAACGACTCCGGCCGCCTTGTCGATCACAATGATGTGGTCATCGGAGTAAACAACATGAACGACAACGCTCGGATCGGGGCCGGGCAACTCTGGTTGAGGAATTTTTGAAAGATCGACCGCGACAATTTGTCCGACCTTGAGTCGTACTTTTCCGGTGGGCGCAACAACACCATCAAGCTCAACCGCACCGGCAGCAATCGTTGTGGTTGCATCGGCGCGACTGATTTCGGCCATCAACGACACAATGCGATCGAGCCGTTCTCCTGCCAGGGAATCTGGTATTTCTTCAGTGATGATCTCAGGCATGGTCGGCTTTCGGTTGGAAGAGCAAATAACTCAATACAAGGAGACCCCCGCCAACATTGACGCAAATATCGGCAACGTTGAAAATAGGAAACCACTGGAAGTCAATGAAATCAACGACCTTGCCATGCAACCACGCGTCGCCACGAAAAAGTCGGTCGACGATGTTGCCCATGGCACCACCTACGATCAGCCCAACGCCGATTATTGACATCTTGTTATCCGATTGCCGCAAAGAGAGCACTAGGCCGACGACGACAATTGTTGCAATCACACCGATGATTGGCCCGAGTCCTTGACCACGGCCGAATGCCATGCCGCCATTGAATGCCAAGTTAAATTGCAAAGTCCACAACACATGAACGGTGTGCCCGTCATTGAGTTGCGATACTGCCCAATGTTTGCTGAGTTGATCGAGGCCGACGATAACTGCCGCAATCAACAACGACAGACTGGGAATTCTGCGCTGGCCTAATTTCACTTATCTCCAGCCGACTCGTTCTTCAACAAGTTCAATTGCCCACGGAATGACCTCAAGGCGCTCACGAGGAATGGGTCGGGTAGAAACAGTGCTGTAGCCGTAGTCGCCAGTTTCAATTCGCGAAAGTGCTCCATCAATTTCTTCGATTGTTTGACGAGCTTGATCTGACAGGACGCGATCACGTTCGCGTTCAACGGCCATGGTGTCACCCTCGCCGCCGTCTTCGTCGAATTGATCGTCACCCATGCCCGCTTCTTCAATGAGTTTTTCTAATTCATTTTCAAGACTCACTGCGCGACCCAACAGACGAGCGCGTTGCTCAAGTAATGAGGCGCGCTGACTACGTATAAACGTCAGGTCAAAATCTTTATTCGCAATAATTCCGTCTTTTGTGACTGCTTTTTTGCCCGGTACCGGCGGCTTCACAAAAACTGGCTTAGCAACCCTTTTCGGTACTGGTGGAGCCTTCACTGGTGCCGGGGCGACCGGCTTGGCGGGAACGACCTTCTTGACGGGAACGACTTTTTTCGCTGGTGCTGCCTTCTTGACAGGTGCAGCCTTCTTCTTCGCTGGCGCAGCCTTCTTGACCGGTGCAGCCTTCTTGACCGGTGCAGCCTTCTTCTTCGCTGGCGCAGCCTTCTTGACCGG
>CAMDCI010000014.1 GCA_945889715.1 Bifidobacterium breve
TCGCGGTCTCGCGCAGGTAATTGAGAATTGAAGGACCATCGGCGATTGACTTTGCTTCCTTCCAAGGTTTGAAGCTGTACCCAAGAGTGTGCATGTCACTGTCTGAGCGAACACCTGGATAACGGAAGAGGTCCCAGGTGCCGCCCATATCGGGTCGGCCTTCCAAGATGGTGTAACTACGGTCGGGACACTGCTGCTGCAGGTGATAGGCCATGCCAATACCCGAGATTCCGGCACCGACGATTAAAACGTCTACGTATGTGGACTGCGACATGGTGATCAACTCCCTGGTAATTACTAGTCAGACTACTTCGTCTCATGATGACAAGTCCTTAGCGGGGACGGTAAGGAACTACCGTCATAGGGATGTTGCCTTTCGCAGAATTCGGTCAAACGGGTCATCGTTCAAGTCGCGTCATCTTTGGTGCGGCTGCACTCGGAGGTATGAGCGAATCACGTGCCATCAAAACACTTGATCTCGTCACTTCGTATGGCGTCAACCACATTGATACCGCTGCCCTGTACGGGGCATCTGAAGATCACCTCAAACCGTGGCTTGTTGATCATCGTTCAGAAGTTTTCCTTGCGACAAAGACACAAGAGCGAGTTGGATCGATGGCCCGTGCCGAACTTGAACGATCGCTTGAACGAATGGGAGTTGATCAGATTGACCTCATTCAATTGCACAATTTGGTTGAACCCGACGAATGGCAGACCGCTTTTGGCACAGGTGGAGTTATCCAATCGCTGAACCAAGCTCGTGCTGAAGGTTTGGTTCGTTTCATTGGCGTGACCGGTCACGGCCTGCGTATTCCATCCATGCACTTGCGCAGCTTGGCAGAGTTTGATTTTGATGCGGTTCTCTTTCCGTACAACCACTCGTTGCTCTCAATCCCTCAATACCGCGATGACGTCGCTGCACTACGCGAAGTATGTCGTAGGCGAAATATCGCAACTCAAACCATCAAGGCTGTTGCTCGTCGTCGTTGGGATGACGGAACTGAATCTCATCGCAGTTGGTATGAAGCACTCTCCGACTCGGACGCCATTCAACGTGCAGTGCGGTACGTGTTGTCGCAACCAGATCTTTTTCTCAACACCACCAGTGACGCGACGTTGTTACCAATCATTCTTGAAGCAGCCCAAGGAGATCTTGGCCGTCCACTTGATGAAGAGATGAATCGCGATATCGCCGAATTTGGCGTGACACCGCTGTTTGATGGTGCGGCGCTCGACCGTATTTAAAGATAATTACGAAATAACGATTCCGCCGTCGCACTTGATGACTTCACCAACCGTGAAAGCACCAGCACGTGAACTCAAGAAAATTGCCAATCCCGCAATATCTTCTGGAGTGCCAACGCGCCTACGCGGATTGGTGCGGCCGACTGCATCCCAGTCGGTACCTTCAACATCGCCACCACCACCGACACCGGTGCTGAGCATCCATGTGGGGAAAGGTCCAGGAGCAATTGCGTTGACCAAAATATTGCGCTTGACCAATTTGGCAGCCATCTGACTGGTGAGCGAATGCAACGCGGCTTTTGACGGACCGTATGAATGAGTGTCAAACATTGGTGTACGAATTCCGTCGATTGAACCGATGTTGATCACTCGTGACGGATCGGCGTTGGTGGCCTTGGATTCAAGCAAGGGCAACATTTTCTGCGTCAAGAAGAAAACACCTTTGACGTTGGTATCAAACACTTTGTCCCAGCCAGATTCGGGGAAGTCATCAAGGGGTGCACCCCACGACACGCCGGCGTTATTTACCAAGATGTCAATGTGATCTTCACGCTTCGTCAATTCGGCAACTAAAGATTCGATGCCACTTAACTCTGACAAGTTGGCCGGAATTGAAATGCATTCGGCACCGTGTGTCTCGGACAAACGCTTGGCAGTGGCGTCACACTGATCTTTCTTACGTGAACTGATATAAACCTTGGCGCCGTTGATGAGGTAGCCGGCTGCGATCATCTCGCCGATTCCGCGCGAGCCACCCGTAACTACAGCAACTTTTCCTTGAACAGAAAACAGATCAGAAATTTTCATGATGGCTCCTTATAACCCGCAGTTCGACAACTCTTTGACCTTAGTTCAACCGCCTATTTATTCAGGGACGCAAGTGCAAAGCCAACAACAAGACTGCAGGTATTCCTTGAGCGCGCAACATCGCGCCAGCAACAGTTGCGGTCCATCGCGTCCGCACATCGGTTGTCACGAATAACACCGGGCCACGAGGTAATTCGTGATCCGCGGTGATCGTCAGCACCGTTTCAAGATGTGTGACAACGGGTGTTGATGCCGCATCATCAGGTATGGCGCCACCATTCCATATGAAAACATCGTGCATCGGCAACTTGCCAACCTTGGCTATATGTTCGGCGAGCTGACGATTTGAGCGCATATCAATTGCTGGTAACGGCACAACCGCAGTCGGTCGAGTTCCCCATACCTTTGACCAGCGACCAAGGGTAGCCACAGCCCCATCGAGCATGACCTGAGGTATTTCTCCTGGGCGACTTCGGGCAAGTTCGGACAACTCAAGTGACCAACCTGGATCATCGGCAAAGGCCACCGCTCGACCAGCATTCAGCGCAACAATGTTGCCCTTGCGACTCACACCTTTTGGCCATTGCTTGCGCGGTTCAATGTCGGCATCGGTGCCACGCATAAATGCCCGCGCCAACATCAACTTGTCATGAGATGGTTCGCCACCAGGAAAAGGAATACTTCCGGTGCATACCGAACAGCGGCCACAGGCGGCAGGGCTGGGATCGTCTAAAGCAATTTGCAAGAAGGCCATCAAGCATCCTTCGCCGTGCGCGTACTTGCGCATGATGTCGGCTTCGGTGGCACGAACCTTGGCGAGGTCGGCCCACTTTACGGTGTTGTGCACATAACGCTCACCCGTCGTGCCCCACGCCGTACCAACTTTTTCGACAACGCCTTCAACCGCCAAAATCTTCAGCAATGCCTCAAGGCGTCCCCGACGTAATCCTGTTTCACTTTCAATTTCCATCAATGTGCGTGGCTGTTCGGCGATGGCTGCCAACACTTTGTCGGCCGACTTGGGATCGGGAATCGACGCAGTCGCAAAATATTCCCAAATACGTTCATCGGCATCTGATGGCAGCAACACCCCATCGGCATGCGCAACGGCGCGTCCGGCACGACCAACTTGTTGGTAATAGGCAACTGGCGTCGATGGCGAACCAACATGCACGCAAAAACCAAGGTCGGGTTTGTCATATCCCATTCCGAGTGCCGATGTGGCAATCACTGCCTTGATTTCATTATTACGCAAACGCTCTTCAATCGCAATTCGTGAATCACCGTCGAGTTGACCGGTGTATGCATCAACGTTGTGTCCACAAGACGCCAAGAATGCGGCAAGTTTGTCGGCCTCAGCAACCGTCAACACATAAATGATTCCTGAGCCTGGCAATTGTTCAAGTGCATCAGCAATCCATGCATAGCGCTCAAGTGGTGTCAAACCAGGAACCACCGACAACGTGAGTGACGTGCGCGCCAACGTTCCGCGATAGGTCACGGTGTGTGCACCAAGTTGATCGCTGACATCTTTGGTGACGCGTTCGTTTGCTGTTGCAGTCGTTGCAAGCACCGACGCAGTCGGCGTTGATAACAACGCTCGGGCCAATCGTTGATAGTCGGGACGGAAATCAAATCCCCAATCACTGATGCAGTGCGCTTCGTCAATCACGATCAGTCCGACTCGCGCCAATAATTCACCGAGTCGAGCAGCAAAGCGTGCATTTCCTAAACGTTCGGGCGACACCAGCAGAACATCAAGAGTGTCGTTGTCAAGTTGACGAAAAACTTCATCCCATTCATCAAAGTTGGTCGAGTTCACTGTGGCAGCGCGTAAGCCAGTGCGCTCAGCGGCAGCGACTTGATCGCGCATGAGTGCCAAGAGCGGCGACACCACCAGCGTTGGTCCCGAACCTGAATGGCGTAAAGCATGCGTTGCCGCCCAATAAACCGCCGACTTCCCCCACCCAGTTGCTTGCACCACCAAGACTCGTGATGCTGGTTGCAGCACCGCATGAACTGCATCAACCTGATCACCACGAGGACGTGCATCGGGACCAGCCAGCCGACCCAGCACGATGTTCATATGTTCTTCGGCGAACTCGCGATTGGTTGTTTCTGAATGACTCACCTCAACAGTGTGGCTGAAGGGTGTGTCATTCGGAGACGATTTCTAAAAAACCGTGTAGCCGACCCATAGTCTGAAGACATGTCCGATCACATGTCCGGCGAGCAGATCTTTGATGAGGTTGATGCCGGTGACACCATCTGGCGATTTGAGCGTTCATTCTTAACTTCAAACTGGACATGCATTTGGGGCCGCGGGTGCCTGGGCATCGGCGACACTCGCGATTCTGTGACTGGTCACGGTTGCTGTTCACTTGGCGCCGAACTCGACGGAGTCGATGAAGCAATGAACCTGGCCGCAATGGCTGCGACATTGACTCCTGAAATTTTCCAGTTTCACGCGGAAGCCCAAACAGGCGGAATCTTTCGCGACGAACAAAACGATGCAACGCGAGTTGTCGATGGTGCCTGTATTTTTCATAATCGCAACGGCTTCTCGGGTGGCGAGGGTTGCGCGTTACATCTTGGAGCCATCGCTTATAACGAGTCACCAATCGATTGGAAACCCTCGGTTTGTTGGCAACTTCCGATCAAAGTTGATTGGGTCATGCGTGACGACGACGTCGAAGTCGCAACCGTTCGCGGATGGAAGAAATCTGACTGGGGCGATCACAGCGAATCAATGGCGTGGGTGTGTACTGAAGAGCCTGAGGCATACGTCGGCGAACAACCAGTGATTGAAAGTTTGGCTGAAGAATTGACGGCCATAGTTGGTGAAGAAGTTTTTGTACAACTTCGGCAACGCATCAAAGATATTTCTTAGAGAACGCCGTCCCACAAAGCAAGTTCATCAGCGCACAGATTGTGACCAAGCGTTGAAATGGTGTTGAACTGCATCATTGGTCGATCGGTGATGTTGTGTCGAGTCCATTCTGGAATTCCAGCATGTTGCGGATTGCCAGTCTTCACAAATGCAACCCAAGCCTGATGCATTGCATGAGCGACACTTTGCGGTGCATTATCGCCACTCAAATACGCCGCTGCAGGATCGCCAAGATTGTTAAACACGAACACCAACTCGAGTGCATGGCACGCGCCTAGTGCGCCCTCATATAACGGAGTCGCCCAATCAAAGCGGTATGTCCACACATCTGGTGAATGTTTGAGTTGTGCATCAGCAAGTCGACGACACGGAACAATAAACATGCGATCAGTCTCAACAGCTGCAGAGATTTGGAGAGGCAATGCACCTGGTCGATTGGCACGATACCTCTCAAGAGCCCCAAGACCTTTTTCGTCAGATCCAAACGTTGCGGAGACCATTGCTTCAAGCATCTCTTCGCTCAACATGGGTGACATCGCGATCATGAAAACTAATGACTCTTGCATTGTGGTGCCAGTGAGAACCTTGATGCCCGCTGCTGATCCCGCCTCAATCAACTCAATCGGTCGCTTCGCCAAAATTGCGGTGTCATACGTCGGTTGAAACGGCATGGTTGAAACGGCGGCCTCGCCCAAAATCTCTGAGTCATCTTCGAACGCCAGGGCCATCAATTCAAGTTGCACCTCAAAGAGCCGCTCATCAGACACCTTGGCCAACGCTGCACTGTCACCAGGCTTGACATCAAGCCGACGCAAGACTTCACCAGCAATCACGCTTGCGGTCTTGGCACTGATGCCATTATGACCAGCACCACTTTGTGGAATTGCTTGTGTGAACAATCCCTGAGCGAGAGACGTTGCCAACAACGACGAGACGCTCATTCCGCCAGCCGATTCACCAGCAATCGTGACACGTGTTGGGTCACCACCAAATGCTGCGATGTTCTGTTGCACCCATTTCAGCGCGGCGATCTGATCCAGTAATCCGGCATTTCCCGATTCTGCAAATTCTGGAAAGTGATCAGCAAGGTGCAAGAAACCTTGCGCACCCAAGCGATAGTTAATCGTCACGCAGACGACACCATTGCGGGCAAACGATGCTCCGTCGTACACCGCCTCAACACTGCTGCCGCCGTAGAACGCACCACCATGGATCCATACATACACCGGCAATGAGCCAGTCACATCGGGACTCCAAACATTGAGGTTCAAACAATCTGCACCTGCCTCTGGCAAAGGGGAACCGAAAGGTGGTGGCAATGGTGCTTGTCGCGAAATCAAACCAATCGCTGTGGCATCACGAACACCCGACCAAGATTCACGTGGCTGCGGCGCACGAAAACGATTTGCTCCATCAATGGGGGCCGCAAACGGAACGCCCTTGAATACATGTAGTCCGTTTTCGACCGAACCTCGCAACTGCCCCTGCCCAACCTGAACAACTGTTTCCATATTGAGACCCCCATCTAAAACTGTGACCAAACCAACTTAGGTCAGAATCACTTCATTGTCAGTAGGGGAAACTCTATTGGCGCGACGCGAGTGCCTCAGTGGGCGTCCAGCACGAGTGAGTGCCTGACGAAATGCGCTCGGGAAGTCGTACTCGAGCAATCGGTCCATCGGTGATACGAGTTGCGTCAAAGATAAGGCACTCGCTGCAATCACGATTCATGTCGGTTGTAAAAGTCAAGAGATAGCCATCGTCCTCTGCAGTCGCTCCGGGACGTGGTGCAAACGGGGTCTCGCTACCAAATACTCCTTCACCAAAGAAGTAATGCTCCTCAGTTCCGGTGAGAACATCTTGCTTCACAAATCCGTCAAATAAGAACCATCCCGGTTTGCCAGTCATGTTGTAGGTGTACCGATAATTCTTTCCGGCAATCTTTGGATTAATCATTCCGAACTCCATGACTCGATCAGACAGTGACTCTTCTTTGGTTTCACCAGTCACCAAGTTGAAGCGCCAACGGTGAGGACGGGTCTGTAAACGATCAAGGTCAACTGACCGATAGAGAGATAGAGCTTTGGGAGTACCTTCACGCTTGGCGGGCATCGGGTCATGTTGGAAGAATCCATCCAAGATCAGCCAATCGCCTTCTTCGTAAGCATTGATCCAATGCAACACATACGTGGGATCAGCTTCAAACCACTTGATGTCTTCGGTGTTGCCCCGACGTGGCACAACAGCGAAACGAGTCGGAATGTCGCGATAAAAACGCGGCACATGCGCACCAAGCTCAATCATGGCTGGATCCCAAAACAACGGAAGGTCATTCAAGATGGCATAGTTCTCGCTAAAGGCCATGTCGTGTGGCAAACGTGGTCCGGGTAATGGCACATCAATCGCATGGACCAATTTCCCTTGCGCATCAACAACGCCATAGTGCATAAACGGTTCAGATGTGCTGTAACCAAAAATCAGTAACTCACCAGTGGCTTCATCAAGTTTCGTGTGCGCCGAGACACCGGTTGGGCTCGGAAACTGTTTGGCCCAATCAGCCTTACCCATATCGGCCAATGTCATCGGATCCATTTGATAGACGTCACCACATTGCCAAAAACTCGTTAACGCAACTCCGTTATGAACAATGACATCGGTGCTCGAACTATCTTTCATTCGACCCCGCGCACCCCAGCCATCTTCAGACTTTGAGTTTTGCGCGAGATCATAAAAGCCGGTCCATAAAGGTTCTCCCGCGTCTTGTTCCATTTGCATGCCATCTGTGCGAACGAATCGATTACGATAACCGGCTTTTCCATCCGCGAATGAAATCTGATGCAACATGCCGTCACCATCAAATGGGTGATACATACCAATTGATGGATGAATGGGATTTTCAGTATTGCGCAAGTACACGCCGTTTAAATCTTTTGGAATTTCTCCTTCAACCACAAGATCATCGGCATTCCATTCTCGGTGATTTGGACGCCATGCCCCAGTGCGGTATGGGTGAACATCGTCTGCTGGCAATGTTGTCTGAATGGTGTTGACAATTGATGATGACATCATGATCCCCCGCGTGAACTTTTGTTAGACCGCTACAACGAAACTGACAGTCGTTGTTGTTGATCCGCCAATATTGAGTGTTGCAAAAGTACTCGCACCATCCACTTGAGTGTCACCAGCGCGACCCAACACTTGACGTGAAGCATCAAGCACCATCCGTACTCCAGTCGCACCAACTGGGTGCCCTCCACCGATGAGACCACCAGATGGATTCATAGGGAGACTTCCATCCCGCTCAAGTCTGCCCTCTTCAATGGCTTTCCAACTTTCACCTGGTGCAGTAATGCCAAAGTGATCAATCGCCATATATTCAGAAGGAGTAAAGCAATCATGAGTTTCAATTCCATCAATTGCAGAAACATCCGCGATACCTGCACGTGAAAAAGCATCAGTGATTGCTCGCCGTACATGGGGCATTACGTATTCGTCGCTTGCCGATCGCTGAAGTTTTTCGGCCAATGGAAGTCCAACTGTACGATGACCCCAACCGACGATGCACGGGACCGAATCAATTGAACGACCCCGATGCGCTGCCCATTCTTCTGCTTTGGCACGACTGGCTAGAACCAAACCAACTCCGCCGTCGGTTAATTGACTGCAATCTGATCGACGAATGCGACCGACAACGGTCGGGTTCGCAACATCATCATCGGCAAACGATTCAGGAGTATGAGACCACGCGCGAGTCTGCGCATTCGGGTTCGTCTTGGCATTTCGAAAATTCAATTCGGCGATAGCCGAAAGATGTTGACTATCAATCCCGTAGCGAGCGTCGTATTCATCGGCCAACAAACTGAACATATGCGGCCACATGTGAACGACCCCTTGGCCCTCGTGGCCAATCCACGCCGCTGCACCCAAATTGATTGCGGCTTGATCACCTGGCACATTGCGCTCTTGTTCAACGCCGACAACTAATGCACAGTCGTAGCGACCTGCTTCAATGTCGGCCATCGCTGCCAAAATGGCGATTCCGCCGGACGCGCATGCGGCCTCGTGTCGAGATGACGGAATCCCCCACAGTTTGGGCTCAACAGTTGCGGGCATTCCACCTAGCTGTCCCTGACCATTAAAGAGTTGACCGAAGGCGTTCGCCACGTGGATTGTCTCGATATCGGTTGCGTCAATCTGTGAGTCAATCCAAGTTTCGGTCAGTACTTCAGAGACGATGTCGCTGACTTCTAGACCCTGCTTGGCATAGTTGCGAGCGAAGTCAGTTTGAAATCCGCCCAAAATGTAGATATCGCTCGTCACGACCTTCACGGTAGCGCACGATTTCGTAGCGCACAGAGGCAACATCTAGTGGGCGAGGGGGGACTTGAACCCCCACGATCTTACGATCACTAGCACCTGAAGCTAGCGCGTCTGCCATTTCGCCACTCGCCCGAGTAACGCCTTGTAGGGTACCGACGCCCTGACCAATGCCCCAACCCCCGATACCCTGAGGCAATCAACAAGGCGTTTCTCTGTAGGAGAATTTGTGGGTCTGCAATCTTTTGAGGATGGTTTAGGGCGTATGGTCGAGGGTGTGTTCAGCCGTGCATTTAAAAGCAATGTCCGCCCGATCGAGATCGGCCGTCGACTCGTCAAGGAAATAGACAGCAACCGAACTGTTGATATGAAGGGCCGCCGAGTCGTTCCTAATCAGTTTGTGGTCCGACTTGCTCCCGATGATCAGGCGGCATTGGCCGATATTGAATCGGCCCTCATCACCGAACTCGCCGAGGCCGTCAAGGAATACTGCGCCGACGAGAACTACCACCTTCGTGGCCCAGTGTCAGTCACAATTGAGATTGATCAATCCGTTGGCACGGGTCGTATTGACGTTGACTCGTCAGTAGTCAAAGCTGGCGCCAGCGAAATTGTGGCTCGCGTGATCTTGCCTGATGATCGAAAGATCACTTTGAGCAAAACCACCCTCAGCATTGGTCGTCTTGCCGAATGCGATATTGCCTTTGATGATTCAAATGTCAGTCGTCGTCACGCTGAAATCAAAGCGTTGGCCGGGGGTTACGCCGTCAACGATTTGGGTTCCACCAATGGCACCAAAGTCAATGGAGTCACGATCAGTTTCGAACGGGCCCTTCGCGACGGCGACATTATTTCGGTCGGAAGCCATTCCATTCGTTACGAGGCCCAGTAAGCCGTTTCGCGGTTACCAAATATGACTGATCAGCTGCTCGGAGTCCTCAAGATTGTTCTCCTGCTCGCGCTCTATCTTTTCTTTGCTCGCGTGTTGTGGGCGGTGTGGAATGAAGTGCGAGTACCCGCAGTCAATAGGTCAAGTCAAGGCGCAGGTACACCGAAAACAGTCACATCAGTCTCCCCTGTCGGCGCAGTCAAGGTTCCACGCCCGTATCGTGTTGCCCGTATGAAAGTGATTTCTCCCGCGCCACTTCGAGGATTCACTTTTACCCCCGAACAACCTTTCACCGTTGGTCGCAGCACCGACAACGACATGTGTCTTGATGACGATGAGTTCGCAAGTACTCATCACGCACGTTTTGTCACAAACGATGGCCGTACCTACGTCGAGGATCTCGCATCAACTAATGGAACTTTTGTCAATAACAGTCGAATTGATCAGATCGTCAGTCTCAAAATTGGCGACCGCGTACAAATCGGATCAGTCATCGTTGAGGCCGTGAAATGATCCATGCAACATGTGGTGCTTTCACGCACGTGGGTCAAGTGCGCGATGGTAACGAAGACAACTACGTCACCATTGAAGGTCTGTACTTTGTTGCCGATGGAATGGGCGGCCATAGTGCTGGCGAAGTCGCCAGCGAAATTGCTGTGCGCATTCTTCAAGAGGTCTATACCGATCCCAAAGTTCGAGTCTCATCGCCAGGGTTATTGGCTGACGCAATTTCAACCGCCAATACTGCGATCTACATGGAAGCGATGCACGACACATCAAAGACTGGCATGGGGACGACGCTGACTGGTCTAGCCATCACTAATGGGCCCGATCATCAAATCGTCGTCGCCAACGTTGGCGATAGTCGCACATATTTATGGCGTCACGGCGAACTACGCCAAGTCACTAAAGATCATTCTCATGTGCAAACTCTGGTTGATCGTGGTGCCATTACCCGTGCTGAAGCGCGTGTTCACTTTCAGCGCAATATCGTGCTGCGTGCCATGGGTATCGAGTCATGGGTAGATATTGATACCTTCCCGATGACTGTCGAAGATGGCGATCGTTTCATCATGTGCAGCGATGGTTTGGTTGATGAGGCTGACGATGACGAAATTGAAACCGAGATTCGCTTATCAACCTCCGTACAAGATCTCGCTCATCGCTTAATCGACCTTGCTAATCGCAACGGTGGTCGTGACAACATCACTGTTGTCGTCGTCGACTTTGCAGTGAGTGATGAAGTTGTCGAGACAGATAGTGAAATTGCCATCACTCCACCTGTGGTTGAGTCGCCAACTGTCGCCGAACCACCAATCACCGCAGAAATCGTGGTCGTCAGTTCAAAGCAAACTCCTGACATTGCTCCACGACGACCATCACGATGGTTCACTGTGGCAACATATGCGATGTGGTTGGCATCGGCAGCAATCACCGCAACGGTGATTATCTCGGCCATCACATCGAGCCAGTGACCGACACCACCAATATGATCGCCGCTCGACGGCGTTCAACTGAATTCCGTCTTGTCCTCATGGCCGGACTCATTACTGCTGGTGCGTACACACTGGCGTCACTCGGTCAAAACTCGGTGATTCCACCGCGTATCTTGCCTTTCTTGGCTGCGCTGCTTTTGGTTTTGATGTCAGCACATATCGGGGTGCGTTGGTTGGCCCATGGAGCCGACTCAACTTTGTTACCTGTTGCAACTCTCTTGAATGGCATCGGCTACGTGATGATCGCCCGCCTTTCTGAACGACTCGCTGGATTACAAACAACATGGACCTTCGTTGGAGTTGCCGCGTTTATTGGCGTTCTCTTTGTGATTCAACGCGTCAATGATTTGGCGCGATACAAGTGGACGTTTTTCTTTATTAGCGCCGGGCTTTTACTTTTGCCCATGTTGCCAGGGATTGGATTCTCTTCAGGTGGCGCGCGTATTTGGGTCAGTGTCGGTCCCATCAACTTTCAGCCTGGTGAGTTTGCGAAAATCGCACTAGCTCTTTTCTTTGCTGGATACCTCGCCGATAATCGCGAACTCATTGCAGCGGGCACTTGGAAAGTTGGTCGCTTTTACTTACCCGAACCCCGACACTTGTTGCCACTACTTGCGGCATGGGGATTTTCTGTAGTTGTCATGGTCGGCCAAAAAGATCTTGGGTCCAGTCTGTTGTTTTTCACGTTGTTCATCGTGATGGTGTGGGTTGCAACCGAGAAGACCAGTTTCTTAGTGATTGGAATGGGACTCTTCGTTGCCGGTGCAACTGCGGCTTATTTCATGTTTGATCATGTGCAAACACGAGTCGCAATCTGGCTCGACCCATGGAGTCGCTATCAAGGTAAGGGTTACCAGATAGCGCAAGCAATGTACGCACTTGGTAGTGGCGGAGTCGCTGGAACTGGGTTAGGTCTCGGAGACCCCACGCGAATCCCTGAAGCCAAGAACGATTTCATCTTTGCTGCGATTGGTGAAGAGCTCGGTCTCTTTGGTGCCACGGCAATTCTGATCGCTTTCCTGTTGATGATCGGGGCCGGACTTCGCACAGCAATGCGCACCACTCGCCCATTTGAGAAATTGTTGGCGGTCGGACTCACGACAATTCTTGGAATGCAGGCCTTCATCATTATTGGTGGAGTCATTCGTGTCGTTCCCCTGACCGGAATCACACTTCCTTTTGTCAGTTACGGCGGTTCAAGTTTGGTAGCCAACTACGTCTTGCTTGCCTTGTTGATTCGCGTCAGCGATAGTTCTGCTCGACGTCTCGGCGAAATCCCTGACACTGCAACTTTTGGTGAACGCTTTGCTACTCGACTTGCGCAACGAAGAATCAAAAGACATCCAGAAGAACTTGAGGCGATGTCGTGAACCTCCGTATTCGTCGCTTCGCAGTTGTTCTGATCGTGCTATATGTCATCTTGTTCGCGCAGCTCAATTTCATACAGGTGGGTCAAAAGACCACCCTTGATGCTGACACGCGAAACACGCGCCAAACAGTGCGAGATTTCAATGATCCTCGAGGCGATATTCGGACAAGTGATGACGTTGTTATTGCAACATCGGTTCGCAACGTGGCAGGTAGTGAATTTGATTGGCAACGAACATACCCCGAAGGCGATTTGTATTCGGCAATCACTGGCTATTTCACATTTGGTTACGGAGCAACTCAGATTGAAAAGGTTCAAAACGATGTGTTGGCTGGCCGCACAATTGAACAGCAACTCAAGGGTTTCCGATCTTTGTTTAATGGACAAGACACCACCGGAACCGTTGAAACAACTATTGATGCCGATATCCAACAAGCGGCCAAAGATGCTTTAGGAAATCGCGAAGGCAGTGTTGTCGTCATTGAACCCGCAACAGGTGCTGTCAAGGCGATGTGGAGCTGGCCAACATTCGACACCAACTTGGTTGCGGTACAAGACAGCAAACTTGCCGGCGATATTTTGAATTACCTTGATGACATACCGGGCAAACCCCTGTTGGCTAATGCCTACCAAGAGCGCTATATGCCCGGTTCTACCTTTAAGGTCATCACGACCGCGGCAGCACTTGATGATGGGCTCATCACCAAAGAATCAACGTGGGCTGATGAAAGCGAATTCCTTCCACCGCAAACAATTGATCCAATTCAGAATTACGCAAACAAAGTGTGTGGCGGCGATTTGCCCGAAGTTTTTCGTCGATCATGCAACACGCCTTTTGCTCGCACCGCCATTGAGTTGGGTCCAGAGAAAATGGTCGCGGCCGCAACGAGATTTGGTATCGGTGAAACCATTCCTTTCGATCTCCCCCGTGCGACAAGTAGTCAGTTCGGCGACGTTGATTACTTCACCCAGAACTTGCCACTTCTCGGAATCGGTGGATTCGGTCAAGGCAATACACAGATGGTCCCGTTGCACATGGCTATGGTCGCAGCCTCGATTGCGCACGGCGGCGTGATGATGAAGCCGTACGTCATCGGTGCCACTTACGACCACGATGCAGGCGTACTGCAACGAACAGTGCCAACAGTTTGGAAAACCCCCATGACACCTGCAACGTCAAGTCTTTTAACCGAGTTGATGGTGGGTGTCGTCAACGAGGGAACAGCAAAGTGCTGCATGCGCTTGGTCAACGGTATTCAGGCTGCGGCAAAAACCGGAACCGCTCAGCTCAACGCTGCCGATGAACCCGAAAGGTCACATGCCTGGATCATCGCGTTTGCGCCGGCCGAAACCCCCAAATACGCCATCGTCGTCATGCTCAAAGGCACAACTGCCGAAATTAGCGAAGGAACTGGCGGCACCTTGGCTGGCCCAGTTGCCAAGAAAGTGCTTGACGTCGCACTCGCTCAATAACCCAATAGTAGAAGCGAGGAACCTTCCTGAGCAGGGGCGACAGTCTCAAGGTCGTCAACCTCGGTAGCCTGACTTGAGTTATGTCGGACAACAGCGCAGTGATATTGAACGATCGTTACGAAATGCAACAGCGCATCGGTCGCGGTGGCATGGCCGACGTCTACCTGGCACGCGACATCTTGCTCGATCGCCTCGTTGCGATCAAAGTGCTCTTCCCCGAATACGCAACCGACCCGGCCTTCGTCGAACGATTCCGTCGCGAAGCACAGTCTGCAGCCAATCTCAATCACCCCAACATCGTGAGCGTGTACGACTGGGGTCGTAGTAATAACACTTACTTCATGGCCATGGAATATGTTCCTGGTCGCACTTTGGCCGAAGCTCTTCATGATGTTGGCCAGATCACTGCGATGAAAGCTGCCGAGGTTGGTATTGAAGTTGCGGCTGCTTTGTCATTTGCTCATCGCGGCAATGTTGTCCACCGCGACATTAAGCCTGGCAACATTCTCATCGGCTCTAATGGTCAGTTGAAAGTGGCCGACTTCGGTATTGCTCGAGCTCTCGGTAGCGCAGCCGACAGCAACCTGACTCAAGTTGGCGCAGTGATGGGAACTGCTGCTTACTTGTCACCCGAACAAGCCCAAGGTGGTCAACCCGATCCGCGCAGCGATCTCTATTCGCTCGGCATCGTGTTATACGAAATGGTTGGTGGACGCGTTCCGTTCTCGGGTGACAACCCCGTATCGATTGCTTACAAGCAAGTGCACGAAGCACCACAGCCACTCAATCAACTTGCCTCTGATGTACCGCGAGCATTTGAAGCAATCGTTGCTCGACTGCTTGCCAAAGATCCCGATCTTCGTTATGCCACCGCCGAAGCCGTTCGCGATGATCTCCGCCGTTTCAGAGATGGCATTCCGGTACAGGCATTGGCCGATGCGCTGAATCGACGTAACGGTGACCCAACTCCTATCGGAACCGCCGCTCCAACAACAGTGATTCCTACTGGCCCCATGGTTGGCGGACCCGACGATGTTGCCGCTGCATCAACTCAAGGCATTCCAACGACAGCGATTCCGTCAACTCAGGCAACAACAGCACTGCCGCGAACAACTATCAATGCCAATCCCGATTTACCACCGGGCTACACCGCAAGTAACGCGGTTGTTTCGACCGACGACTTGCAACGCAAGCGCACCGCCATCGTCATCGGCGCTATTTCGGCCACAGTACTTCTGATTATTGGCGCAGTCGTGGCCTTTCTTACGTTGTCTGGTGGCTCAGCTATTGCCCCCAAAATTGCAGTCCCCGATGTCACTAATCAAATTCTCGAAAATGCCGTCGCAACCTTAAAAGACTTAGGTTTTGAAGTTGTTCCAGTTGCCGAAGAAACAACAACTGTTGATACCAATATTGTGTGGAAACAAGTTCCTTTACCTGGTGAAGAAATTGAAGAGGGCGACACGGTCACCATTGTCTATAACCCCTCAAATGCACCAATGGCTGTACCTAATTTGGCTGGTTTGACAATTGAACAGGCCCGCACTGCGTTGCTCAATCTTGGATTAACAATCGGAATCATCACTCCACAAAATGATCCGACTGCTCCGGCCGACACCATCATCGCTTCAGTTCCTAAAGCCGGAGAACAAGTATTGGGTGGCGCAACGATTGATCTGACTGTCAGCCAAGGAAGTGGCGTTGTTCAAATTCCGAACGTGCAAGGTCAAACTTCTCAAGCGGCACGTTCAGTTCTTGAAGGCGAACCATATAAATTCTTGATCACCGTTGTTGAAGAAGCCAGTACCACCGTTGAATCAGGCCGAGTTACCCGCACCAGTCCAACTATTGGTGCCGACACAACCAAGGGTTCAGCGGTCACGATTTATGTCTCAACAGGTCAAGCCACAATTGCGGTTCCGTTGGTATCTGGTCTCACTGAGGCTCAAGCCCGCGCGAAACTCACATCGTCTGGATTCATTGTCAAAGTTGAGTACATCGAGGTCACGACTGGCAACGCCAACGATGGCCGAGTCATTGCTCAAGACCCGAGCATGAATGTTCAGTCAACACCCGGAAGCCAAGTTCTTCTCAAGGTTGGTAAGGCCATTGCTGCGACAACGACTGTCGCCCCAACGACCACTACGCCAGCAACAACCACTACGCCAGCAACAACAATTCCTACTTCAACGACTCTTCCTACGCCCTAATAATTTGTGCGTTAGTTACTGGCAGTTCTGCAAGAAGTTGCGCAACATGTCGTGACCAGATCCGGTCAGAATACTTTCAGGATGAAACTGCACACCTTCGACAGGCAGTGTCTTGTGTCGTACACCCATCACAATTCCGTCAGCAGTTGATGCAGTGACTTCAAGACAATCAGGCATCGACGAAGGTTCAATCACTAATGAGTGGTAACGAGTTGCCGTCACAGGATTCGTCACTCCCATGAAGACACCCAGATTGCGATGAGTCACTTCGCTCGTCTTACCATGCATCAACTCAGGTGCGCGAATAACGTTTCCGCCAAACACATGGCCAATGGCTTGATGACCTAAACACACCCCAAAAACTGGAATTCCTTTTTCAGCAAAGGGCTCAATCGCTTCACAAATGATGCCAGCGTCTTCAGGACGTCCTGGTCCCGGTGAGAGCAAGACCCCATCAACATCAAGTGCGAGAGCCTGCTCGAGGGTTAAGTCGTCGTTGCGATAGACCACTGGCTCGGCACCAAGTTCGCCCAGGTATTGGACCAAGTTATAAACGAAGCTGTCGTAACTATCTAAAACGAGCACCCGAGTCACCCCCATAGCCTGCCAGCAAAACCTGCCAGTCGGTGTGGTCGCACGACATTCGAGCGCGTACACTCGTCTGTCGTGGCACCTCCGAAACGGACAACAAGCGGACGCACGACTCCCAAGGGCACTCGTCCCGGCGAGTCCCGTCCCGAGACCCCTACTCATAACGAACACGGAGTCGCGGCGTCGACGCGTTATACCCCACCAGTACCGAAGTACGCCAAAGTCAGCCCGCGTTGGGTGCCGATCTTGATGTTCGCCTTATTCATCCTTGGCGCACTCATCATTTTGCTGTATTACTTGGGCGCCGTACCTGGTGGCCGCAGTAACTATTACTTGGTTCTTGGCCTCGGATTTATCTTGGGTGGTCTCTTTACTGCCACTAAATATCATTGACCTGAAATTCTGGCCCTCTCGGCCATTCTGAGCAGGTCTTTGTCAGGTTATGAGTATTTCCCCAGCCTGTGGACAAATCAGGGGATAGTCACATCAATGTAACTTGTCATTCACCTTGTGAATGTGTGATCAATCACTCAACGGGGGCAACAAAGTCCATGTCTTCCATGCAGTGGCGCGGCGCCACTGGGTCTTCTTCTGGAGCCATGGTCATACGTATTTCAACCCCACACAAACTGCAGCGATAGCGCACATTGACCTTGCGCAACTCACCCTCAGGTGGTGGGGCGGGCAGAGGCGTGGTCATGCTTCGGAGGAATCCCACACCGACGCGCCACATGAAGAAAAACAGGAAGACGGCTCCGAGAAACCAGATAACTCCGGCGAAATCAATAGCCAACATTGCTACGAGCGACATCAAGAATCAGCCAAGGCGTTCAATGATGGTGGCGTTAGCCATGCCGCCGCCTTCGCACATGGTCTGGAGACCATAACGACCACCGGTGCGCTCTAGTTCGTTAAGCAGTGTGGTCATCAACCGTGCACCAGAACATCCAAGTGGGTGACCCAAGGCGATTGCACCGCCGTTGGGATTCACGATGTCCATGTTCGGGTGGAACTCTTTTTCCCATGCCAAAACGACTGAAGCGAATGCTTCGTTAATTTCAACGATGTCAATGTCAGACATCGACAACTTGGCGCGCTCGAAAACTTTACGAGTAGCTGGGATTGGTGCAGTCAACATGTATCGCGGATCATCGCCCGCCAATGAGAAGTTCACAAAACGAGCGCGAGGAGTGAGGCCAAGAGCACGGCACTTTTCTTCGCTCATGATCAATAATGCTGCAGCACCGTCGGTGATTTGCGATGAGTTACCAGCAGTGACTCGACCACCTTCATCTTCGGGACGGAACGCAGTCTTCAATTTTCCGAGGCTTTCCATGGTGGTTTCGCGCAAGCCTTCGTCCGTGGTCATCATGTTGCCTTCAGCATCTTTGACTGGCAAAATTTCGCGCTCAAAGCGGCCTTCAGCAGTTGCTCGTTCGGCACGAGATTGCGACTGCACTCCAAAACGGTCCATGTCTTCGCGGGTGATTCCCCATTTATCGGCAATCATTTCAGCTGAAATACCTTGTGGAACGAGTCCACCTTGCGGCTGATAGCGAGCACTCACCATCGGACCAAAGGGCCAGCCGTACTTACCATCGGCCATTGACGCTCCCATCGGAACACGAGTCATCACTTCAACACCGGCCGCCACAACGACGTCATACGCACCAGCCATCACACCTTGTGCGGCGAAGTGGGCAGCCTGTTGCGACGAGCCACACTGACGGTCAATGGTGGTGCCAGGAACACTCTCGGGCCAACCTGCTGCCAACACTGCGTTACGACCGATGTTGGTTGACTGCTCACCAGTTTGCATCACACAACCCATCACGACGTCGTCAATGATGCCCGGATCAATACCCGTGCGCTCAATAAGTGCGTTCATCGTTTCGGCCATGAGGTCGACAGGATGCCAATCTTTCAATTTGCCGTTTCGGCGACCGAGTGGTGTGCGGATGGCATCGACAATGACTGCGTTAAACATGGTGTCTCCCAAAAGATCTTCTACGCCTTCAGTCTGCTGTGTCGAGCTTGATCAAAACGAATTTTGGTCATGGGACTTTGGTAACTCAACTGGCTACGAGAAAGCGTTCAGCGACCACCAAAGATCCGGAACCGAATCGGCTGGGAAAGCGACAATTCCAAAACGAAATCCCGGTTCGGGGGTAAACGCGTTATAACTCGCCAATTCAGCCGCAGCGTCATGATCAATGTCGAGTCCCGTTAAAGCCAACGACACCAAAGGTGACTCAAGGGAACTCAGAAACTCTTCGTGACCAATGGTTTGCAGTTGAGTTGCCAGTTGTACCTGCAATTGGCGAACCTTTGCTTCATCGGGTTCATTAAATGGAGTCACCACACTCACAACCTGCGCTTCAGGTTGTGCTGCCAATAATGAAAAAGCTGTCCCAGTGTCACAAACAAACCACAGAGTCGACGCTTCGGCTTTAAGTGCACGATTACCAAAGACCCATTCAGTACCTGGTTCGATCCCGTTCGGTATTCCACGCTCTTCAAGGTCGTACACAAGTGCCGGGTATAGACCCACAAGTCCCCCGTCACCCAACTTCAGCATGATTGGGCCGCCTGTGGAGTTCTGTTGATCAAACTCAACCGCTTGCTTGATGGCGAGGTGCACGTTGTCGGCATCTGATGTACTTGTCTTGTTATCTACGGCTGGCAATATCGCACCGACAATATTCAAAACAAACAGTCCTATTGCCACAACGGTGATCATGGGTTGTCGGAACTTTGTGGTGTTGGCAAGAACGACACCCGCTATCCATGCGAATACAAAGATGACAATGATTGAACGCCAAAGAACGACATATGGGAACAAATAACCGCGCACTTGTGCGACCGCAAAAGTGCCGGCGACCAACATCGTCCAGATCAATGGTGCTGAATATAAATATTGACGACGAGGCGATTCTTCAGCAGATCGCCATACCCACACAGTGGTCGCGATGAGGGCCAACGCCACACCGATTAACCACGTCAATGAACTGGGTGGGGCTTCACCAATAAGCCCGACCTCTGAGGGTCCTGCCAACCAAGATGCTTGAGGACTCATTTCAAACGACATCACATGTAGCGCACGACTGACGCCAATTGAAGGTTCGTTGGTCGTCACGAAATAGTGAGCAAGGTCTCCTAAATTACGAACTGCTTCTCGGAGATGAAAAAGATATGGAGTAAAGAGCAAGACCGCGGTGGCGATCGGACGGGTAATGGATCTTTGGTTTCCTCCGGTCCACCAAAAGACAATGCACGCCGCTAAACCAACGAGCCCCACTATGGGCAGATATCCAACGTGTATTTGAACGACAACCGAAGCCGACACCCACATCAGCCACATCGACGCCCGATCACGCTCGGTGACACCAAGAGCGGCAAACATAAAGAGAATGAAAAGCGGAAGAGCGAGATACGGAGTCCAAGCGTCAACGCTGGCAATGCGACCGACGCTGACCCAACACGCAAGCAAAGCCCCAACACCCAATGCACTCCCCCAGGTTCCGCGTAATCGATGACCCAACCATGCGATCGCTACAAGTAATGCGCTGGAATACAACGCAACTCCGGCAAATATGCCCCATGCTGCTCCACCAGATAGCCAATGAAATGGGGCGAAAATATAGAAAATTAAGGCTCCTAGATGATTCCACCCGTGCCAACTGTATTGACCCACTGAAGGAAATGAACCAGTCGCCGCGTCTTTGACAAGCAAGGCAAAAACTGCTCGATCGCCCACCAAGATTGCCCCACCGCGCAATGCATTAACCAACGCAACAACTATCGGAATGATTCCAAAAGCGGAAATGACTAACCAACGCGGAACGCGCTTGAACCGATTCATCGAGCAAATTTCCTGGTTCACTTTTTGAATGGAGACACTTTTGTCAGCGCACGAACCATGGTGCTGACTTCGGTTTCGGTGAGACCACTCGCAAACTCGCGTTGAATTGCTCGCCTATAAAGAATGTTCGAGTCGCGCCAGACCAATCGTCCCATACGTGTCAGTCGCACCATGACCGCCCGATTGTCTTCAACGGTTGGAGCCTCTTCTCGGGTGACATACCCACGCTCAACAAGTGAATCAATACGACGCGACAAGCTACTTGGGACCGCCGAAAGTATTTCGCACAACTCTTTGACTCGCATCTGGTCGTTACTCTGAGCAAGAGCGGCGAGTAAATCAAATTGTGGCAAAGCTAAGTGAAATTCGTCGAACATCTCGGCTTCAATGCTGCGCGAAACTACCTCACCGACAGTTTGAAATGCCCGCCACAGGGCAACACGTTCAGCATCAAGACGAGGCACTGCAAAAGACTAACCAATTGTCAGTGCGTTGTCACGAGATTGTTCAGGTTGCAACAAACGTTGATGCCAACTCAAGTGCTTGTTCCCATGTGGCACGCTCGGCCAACAACTTTCGAAATGGCATGAGTTGTTTCGGACGACTGACGCCGAGAGCAGCTTTCAAGTACCCGTCTTTTTCATACAGCGCAACGAACGAACGGTCTTCAGGTGTGCCGACCACAATATGAGCAGTCTCGTCTCCGTTGGCGCGGCCCAAAAATTGAATCCGCGCACTGAATTGATCGCTCCAGAAAAATGGGACAGCCGAATATGGCTTGGCTTGCTCACCGCGCGATACCGCAAGCAGATTTGACGCCGCGGCAGCACCCTGCTCAGATGCGGTCGTCCAGTGTTCAACGCGCATTTCTTGGTCGTACAGATTGTTGAACCAGCGACACACATCACCTGCGGCGTAAATACCTGGTACGCCAGCATTGAGTGTGGTGTCACAAACGACGCCGTCGCGTAACTCGAGTTCAGTGTTTTCCAGCCATTGCGTGGCGGGAACAACACCAATACCGACAACGACCACATCGGCGGGGACGATTTCTCCGTCGTCTAGGGCCACGCCACCTACGCAACCGGTATGTCCTTCAACCAGTCCAGCGACCTTGACGTTAAACCTCATGTCAACGCCATTGTCTGCGTGTACTAGTGCTGCAGCATGACCCATCTCGGCGCCGAGACCCCGCATCATGGGAGCAGGTGCACCTTCAAGAACAGTGACCTCGCACCCACGAGTCTTGGCAGTCGCTGCAACTTCAAGTCCGATGAAGCCGGCGCCAATAACTACTAGTCGGGCGCCGGGGTTCAAGTCGGCCCGCAAAGCAAGTGAGTCGTCAAGCGTTCGCACAACGTGTACGCCCGTCCAATCGGGTTGATTTGGCAACTTACGAACTCCCGAACCAGTGGTGATAATCAAACCATCAAATGAAATCATCTCACCTGAACCAAGCGTGATGGAACGGTTCGCGGTGTTGAGTGATGTCGCCGCTGACCCAAGCTTCCAATCGATGTTCAGTTTGGCGAGATCTTCAGGTTTGCGTAATGAAATGCGGTCGGCTTCCCATTCACCCGAGAGAACCTTCTTAGACAGCGGTGGACGATCGTAGGGTTGGCGATCTTCGGAGCCGACGATGATGATTCGGCCTTCGTATTTTTCAAGCCGTAACGTTTCGGCTGCTCGCAACCCCGCCAACGACGACCCAACAATGACCACAGTGTTCAATTCACTCACGCCTTAACCGTATCTACTGTTGTGATTCTGGTGTCAATTTCTTCGCTAATACCAACTAAAACGACACCAGAATGACGGGGTGAGTATTAATCCGATCGAGATCACCGACCCCGCCGACCCTAGATTGGCCGATTACGTCGGGCTCAGTGATCCAGAGATTCGCCGTCGCTCAGCTGACACTCAGTTCTTTATCTCTGAAGGGGTTGAGGTTGTTCGGCGTCTT
>CAMDCI010000015.1 GCA_945889715.1 Bifidobacterium breve
TGATGGGCGGGGCGGCATTGCACTTCGGCTGGGTTGCCGAAATGAAAACGGGTGAAGGTAAGACCTTGGTCTCGACCTTGCCGGCATATCTCAATGGCTTGTCGGGCAAAGGCGTGCACCTCATCACGGTGAACGACTATTTGGCACGCCGTGACTCTGAGTGGATGGGACGAGTTCATCGTTGGCTCGGACTCAATGTCGGACTTGTTGTTCCAGGTTCGCGCGAGCGCCCTGAGCAAAAGCGGGTCGACTACGCCTCTGACATTACCTATGGAACCAACAATGAATTTGGTTTTGATTATTTGCGCGACAACATGGCACCGACCAAACTCAACAAAGTTCAGCGTGGACATGCTTTTGCGATCGTTGACGAAGTTGACTCGATTTTGATTGACGAAGCACGGACACCGCTCATCATCTCTGGTCGAGTGGCCGATGCCGCTAATCTTTATTACCGTTTTGCCTCAATCGTGCGTGCTCTGAAGCGCGACGTCGACTACGAAGTTGAAGAAGACAAGCGCATTGTTATGCCGACCGAAGCCGGCATTGAGCGCGTCGAAGCCGAACTCGGCCTTGAAAACTTATACGACGAAGTTCAACGCAATCTTGTTCACCAATTACAAGTGGCATTGAAGGCCAAAGAGTTGTATCGCCGCGACAAGGACTACATCATTCAAGGTGGCGAAGTAAAAATCGTTGACGAATTTACGGGTCGTATTCTTGAAGGTCGTCGCTGGAGTGAAGGTATTCACCAAGCAGTTGAGGCCAAAGAAGGCGTCAAGATTAAAGAAGAAAATCAAACGCTTGCCACGATCACGTTGCAGAACTATTTCCGCATGTATACCAAGCTCTCTGGAATGACTGGTACGGCACAAACAGAAGCTGCCGAACTCATGAATACTTACGACTTGCAGGTTGTGCCGATTCCAACGAACCGTGCGGTCGTGCGTATTGATTCTGCTGACCAGATTTTTAAGACCGAAGACGCCAAGTTCGATGCAGTCGTCACCGACATCATCGAGCGCAATGCCAATGGGCAGCCAGTACTAGTTGGTACGGTCAGCGTTGCAAAGAGCGAGCACTTGTCGCGACTTCTTGCCAAGAATGGTGTCAAGCATGAGGTTTTGAACGCCAAGCAACACACCCGTGAGGCCGAAATCGTCACCCAGGCGGGGCGCCTTGGCGCGGTCACCGTTGCCACAAACATGGCTGGCCGCGGAGTCGACATTCTTCTTGGCGGTAACCCAGAAGGCTTGGCGCACCGAGCGGTTCTCGCCGAAGGCCATACCGCCGACACCATGACTGACGAATTTGCGTTGGCTCTTCCACTTGATCAGATGCCCGATGAGTATCGTGCGGCGCGCGCGGTGGCACAAGCTCGATATTCCGAACTCCTGACAGATATCTCAGCAAAGTGCAAGGCCGAAGGCGACCAAGTACGTGAAGTCGGTGGCTTGTATGTCATTGGCTCTGAGCGTCATGAGAGTCGTCGTATCGACAATCAGTTGCGTGGACGAGCGGGCCGTCAGGGTGACCCCGGCTCGAGTCGTTTCTATTTGAGCCTTGAAGACGAATTGATGCGTTTGTTCGCGACCGGTGCATTGAGTTGGGTCATGGGACGTGCATTGCCTGATGACGAAGCAATTGAACACAAGATGGTCACCAAAGCCATCGAACGCGCTCAGAGTACTGTCGAAACACGTAACGCCGAAATTCGTAAGAACGTGCTGAAGTACGACGAAGTGATGAATGAGCAGCGCAAGGTGATTTATATGCGCCGCGACCAAATTCTTGACGGTGTCGATCTCAAAGTTGCTGCGCTCGAATACATGTCCGAGGCAGTTGATGCGCTGATCGAAACGCATTGTGTGAGTGAGGCCGACGACGAATGGGATCTTGATGGTCTCACTAAAGAACTGAAGACCTATTGGCCGAATGAATTGACACCTGATCACTTGGGTCAATCATCAAGTACCGACAAGATGTACGACGTCGTCATGGATAATGCGACTGTCTACTATGAACAGCGCGAATCAGAACTCACTTCAGTGGTGATGCGCGATGTTGAACGTCAGGTCATGTTGCGCATTATTGATCAACGCTGGCGTGAACATCTTGAAGAGATGGACTATCTGCAAGAGGGCATCAACCTGCGCGCTATGGGCCAAAAAGATCCGTTGGCCGAATGGCAGCGCGAGGGCTATGAGATGTTTGGTGCCATGATGAAGGGCATTGCGCAAGACTTCGTGAAGTACGTCATGCACGTGCAGGTTGTACGTAACGAAGAATCTGCTCCCGTCGTACAAAACCTTCAACAGACAAAATCTGAAGCACCTTCGGCAGTGAGTCAAGGTGCAGTGCAGAGTGCGGGCGAGATGCCTCAGCAGGCTACGCCCGTCAAGCAGCAGCCCATCGTGAACGACGAGTGGTCAAAGACGCCTCGTAATGCGCCGTGCCCTTGCGGTTCAGGTAAAAAATTCAAGATGTGCCACGGCACCAGCTGAGATTGTCATGCGCGATTTCACAGATGATTTGAAAGATGTGAGTCGACGACTCGGTGAGGCCAAGGTCTATCTCAAGATTGATGCTCAACGAGATCGATTTCGCGAACTCGAAATTGAGGTATCAAAGCCCGGACTTTGGGACGATCAAGAGTTTGCCAAGAAACTCAATGCCGAATATGCCAACACCAAGGGTGATATTGACATCTTTGACGGATTGGCTCGTCGGCTTGACGACGCCGAGGTGCTCCATGAAATGGCGCGCGAAATTGATGATGCTTCGCAAGAAGCCGAAATCGAAAAAGGCATTCAGGCGATCGCTCGCGAATTGAATGGCTTAGAAATGCGCAGTTTGTTTACGGGCGAACACGATGAGTTAGATTGCATCGTCCACATCAACACCAAAGATGGTGGAGTCGACGCCCAAGATTGGAGCGAACTCCTCTTACGGATGTACCAGCGCTGGGCCGAGCGTCGTGGAATCGATTTTGAGATTAACGATATTTCCCCAGGAACTGAAGCTGGAATTATGTCGGTTGAGTTCACGTTGAAAGGTCGTTACGCCTACGGGCTGATGACATCTGAACGAGGTACGCATCGCCTGGTGCGTATCAGTCCGTTTGATAATCAAGGTCGGCGTCAAACAAGCTTCTCCAATGTGCAGGTGTGGCCCGCAATGGAAAATCCCGATATTGAAATTGATGAAACTGATGTGCGCATGGAAGTGTTTCGTGCATCAGGAGCAGGTGGCCAGCACGTCAACAAGACGTCGTCAGCAGTTCGTCTCATTCACGAACCAACCGGGCTTGTCTCATCGTCACAAGAAGAGCGCAGTCAATTACAAAACCGCGAAAAGGCAATGAATCGCTTGAAGGCAATGGTTGCGGCAAAGATTGAAGAAGAACATCAAGCCGAACTTGATCGCATTGCTGGCAAACAAGCAACGGTCGGCTGGGGTAGCCAAATTCGCAGCTATGTCTTGCAGCCATATCAAATGGTGAAAGACTTGCGCACAAATATTGAATCAAGCAGCGTCGAATCTGTGCTTGATGGCGACTTGGACGAATTTATGGTCGGATATTTGCAGTGGCGGCGTGCAGGCGACGATTCTTGACGAAGTACGACTGATAACCTCATTTCCTGAGTTCATGTGGTCGACCAACTGGTCGGTCTCTCGCCCGAGGAGCAACATGATTCGCCTCGAAAACGTAACAAAAACTTATGGCACTGAAATTCCAGCGGTGCGTGATGCATCTTTCGAGGTGGCCAAAGGCGAGTTCGTCTTTATGGTGGGTCCATCCGGTTCAGGGAAGTCAACTTTGTTGCGCTTGATGAATCGTCAAGAACAGCCCGAACGAGGCGCTGTCTGGGTCGCTGGCAAGGACATCAATGAAATGTCCGATTCAAAAGTGCCGTACTTACGCCGCAATATCGGAAATATTTTCCAGGACTACAAGCTGTTACTGAACAAAACAGTTTTTGAAAATGTGGCTTTTGCCCTTGAAGTTATTGGGCGACCCAAACATGTGATTCGTCAGCAGGTTCCTGCTGTTCTCGATCTCGTCGGTCTCTCCGATAAGGAAGACCGTTTTCCCCATCAACTGTCTGGTGGCGAGCAGCAACGAGTTTCTATCGCCCGGGCTTTCGTTAATCGGCCATTAATTTTGCTCGCTGACGAACCAACCGGCAACCTCGATCCCGCCACAGGTGAAGGAATCATGCGTCTTTTGGATCGCATTAATAACACCGGAACAACCGTGGTGATGGCAACTCACGATCAGCGAATTGTGAACATGATGCGCCGTCGCGTGGTGCAACTTGATCGCGGTGTCATTGTTCGTGACCAAGAACGAGGAGTGTACGACTGATGATTGCTCGTATCAGTTACGCATTCCGCGAAACGTGGGCCAGTTTCAAGCGCAACGTCACTTTGACGATGGCGGCGGTTATTACGTCCGCTGTTTCGTTGTTGTTGGTCGGCTCAACTTTTCTCATTCAGCGGGCCTTTGACAATTTGTTGACTCGTTGGAAGGGCGACGTTGAACTGATTGTTTACGTTCGTTCTGACGCCGATGTCAACCAAATTCAGGTGATTCAAGACGCGTTGAACTCTCAACCAGCAGTTATTGATGTCTCAAAATTGCGATATCTCGATCAGGCCCAAAGTTATGCCGAAGCGCAGAAATTGTTTGCCGGCGATCCTGGAACTTTGCGCCTATTAACGCCAGAAAATATTCCATCACAATTCAAGGTTGTGCCAATTTCACAGGACTCAAATCTGATTCGTGAACTTGGTGAACAATTCCGAAGTTTGGCCGGCGTGCGAGAGGTTGCGTACGCTCAGGATGTCTTTGATGTCGTGGCACGAGTCTCGCAATTTATTCGCATCGCGACGACCGCAATGTCAATTGTCCTACTCGTGGTCGCGGTCGGCTTGATTTGGAACACCATCCGAACCGCGATGTTTGCGCGTCGGCGCGAAATTGAAGTGATGAAACTCGTGGGTGCGACTAACTGGTTCATTCGTATTCCGTTCATGCTCGAAGGCCTAATGCAAGGGCTCATTGGTGGCGTATTGTCGTGTTTGGGTCTCTGGGGGCTGAACACAGCATGGTCGAACGCGGTTGCCGACTTCAATGACACCGAACTCGCGGCATTAGTCGTCACTGATGGCTATATGCGTTTCGTGATGTTTATTTTGTTGGGAATCGGAGCAATAGCAGGCGCGGTCGGATCAGGTATTGCTGCTACACGTTTCTTAGACGTGTGACGTTCTATTAAGGTCTTCACATGGCCTACGAGGAAATCATCTACGAAGTATCAGAGCAGATTGCGACGATTACTTTGAATCGTCCCGACAAGTTGAATTCGTTCACGAATCGGATGTTGAAAGAAATCATCGCAGCTTTCGATGAGAGCGATGCCGATGACAATGTGCGCGCGGTTATTGTGACTGGCTCGGGTCGGGCCTTTTGTGCGGGCGCCGATTTGTCTGGTGGGGGAGAAACCTTTGCCAAAGGCGGAAGCGATGTGAAGGCCAAGACTGGCGTCATGCGTGACGGCGGCGGCTTGGTGTCGTTACGAATCTTTGAAAGTAAAAAGCCAGTGATCGGCGCAATTAATGGTGCAGCCGTTGGGGTAGGTGTCACGATGACCTTGCCGATGGATATTCGCCTGGCCAGTACGAGTTCTAAGTTTGGATTTGTCTTCGCCAAGCGGGGAATCATTCCTGAGGCTGCGAGTAGTTGGTTCTTGCCCCGAATTGTCGGAATCTCGCAAGCGACCGAATGGTGTTTCACGGGGCGCATGATCAGCGCCGATGAAGCCAAAGAAGGACGACTCGTACGAAGTGTTCATGCACCTGAAGATCTCTTGCCGGCAGCTCGGGCCATTGCTCGTGAGATCGCGGAAAACACCGCTCCAGTTTCAGTGGCCTTGTCACGGCAAATGTTGTGGCGCATGCTGGGTGCCGATCATCCGATGCAGGCTCATCGAGTTGACTCTCGAGCAATCAATTCGCGGGGCGCGAGCGATGATGCCCGCGAAGGTGTGATGAGTTTTCTAGAAAAGCGACCGGCAAACTTTTCGGTCAAAGTCAGCGATGGATTGCCAGAAGTATTCCCCGATTGGCAGGATCCGCAGTTCTCGTGAGTGACGATGACTTAGGCGAAATTTCGATGTACGAGCGAGTAGGCGGGATGCCCTTTTTTGTCTCGCTCGTTGACCACTTTTATGTTGGCGTTGTTGCTGATGATGTGTTGTGGCCCTTATACCCCGACCAGAGCGATCTTGATGGGGCAAAGCGACGTCTGGCGCTGTTCTTAGGTCAATACTGGGGCGGGCCACAGTCATATATGGAAGAACGTGGGCATCCAAAATTGCGGTTACGCCATATGCCTTTTCATGTGGGGCCACTTGAACGCGATCGTTGGTTGGTGCACATGACCGCGGCGATTGAAGCAACGACCAATGATGAATCACTCCGCCAAGAGTTGCTGGCATATTTTGTTCCAGCCGCTGAACATTTGCGTAATGACACGGGTTTACCGATTAGTTCGGCGAAGCCGAAATAAAACGAAGCGGTTTTTGAGCGTTAGCTAAAGACGACGGTCTTGCGGCCGTACACCAACACCCGATGCTCAAGGTGGGCACGAACCGCACGAGCAAGCACGATTGTTTCAAGATCGCGTCCCTTGCGTGTGAGATCGGCGACCGAGTCGCGGTGAGAAACGCGCGCAACTTCCTGATCAAGGATTGGACCTTCATCAAGTTCTTCGGTGACATAGTGAGCGGTCGCTCCGATGATTTTGACACCCCGATCGTGGGCTTGTCGATACGGGTTCGCCCCAACAAATGCTGGAAGGAAGGAGTGGTGGATATTGATGATGCGCGACTGGTACGCGTCGACAAGTTGTGGGGAAAGTATTTGCATGTATCGCGCCAAGATCACGAGGTCGACTTGGTTTTCGTTGAGCGTCTCAAGTACTGCGAGTTCTTGGTGTGACTTTGTCTCAGGGGTGACCGGCAAGTGCACATAGGGAACACCCATGTGTTGTACGAGGTCGGCATGATCGGGATGATTGTCAATCACGGTCACGATGTCTGCTGGAAGTTCACCTGATCGCCAACGACTGAGTAAATCAAAGAGACAATGTGATTGCTTGCTTGCCAAAATCGCCACCCGTGGAAGGTGGTCGGTGAAGCGCAACTGCGCATTCATCGAAAATTTGTCTGATACCGCAGCAAACGCATTGAGAATTTCGTGGCGTTCAAGGGAGAAACCATCTAGTTCGAATTCAACTCGTTGAAAGAAGACGCGCTCGACATCGTCGGTGTGCTGTTCTGCATGCACAATGTTTCCGCCGTGAGTGGCAATGAATTCTGCAACCGCCGCAACGACACCGCGTTGATCGGGGCAAGAAAGTAAGAGAACACCGGTTGCAGACACGGTCACAAGTTTGCCTGCCGAAAAACTCATTTGCGACTTTGTTTGACTCTCAGACGAAAACAGCCCTTTGCTGGGATGACCTACGACTGGGGGATCAGGGCGTGACAGGCCACCGCGGCCGCGGCCGCGACGTTGAGCGAATCAATGCCAGACGCCATGGGGATTTTCACCATGTAGTTGACTGCGGACAGGGCTTCGGGGGATAAGCCGGAGCGTTCGGACCCGAGCACGATGGCTACTTTGGCATCCTTGGGCAAACTTGCGCCGACATCGCGAATATTGAGGGCGTCAGGACGTGGAGTCAGCCCACACACGATGTAGCCGGCATCGCGAAGCGCGATGAGTGTCGAAGATGCATCGGTCACCCGGCTGTAACGCATGGAAAACGCGGTACCCATCGAGACGCGCAGCGCCCGTCGAGCCAGCGGGTCGGCACTATTGCGATCAAGAATGACTCCGTCAATTCCGAAGGCTGCAGCGCTACGGACAATGGCTCCGATATTGGTGGGGTTGTCGACATCTTCAACAACAAGTAAATGACGCGCACCTAATAACAACTCGTTGAGTTTTAGTGGAGCGGGTCGCTCAAAGAGACCCATGATGTCGAGAGCCACTCCCATACCCGTGAGAGTTTTGCGAACGTCTGCATGAGCGGCATAAACAGGAATGGATGAATCAATAGTGTCAACGATCTGACTCGGTGAGATGGCATCGGTTAATACTTCAACGAGTCGACAACCCGCAGCTAATGCTCGTTCGACGACCAAGTCTCCTTCGGCAATAAACATTCCGAGAGTGATTTTTTCTGCCTCGCCAGTTTGCATCGTCTTAAAAACCCGGGCCGGAATATTGCGCGGACGAAGTTCTCGTTCTCGAAGTCGAAAGCGATCAAGACGTTGATCGTCTAACGAATCAACGTAGATCAGTTCGCGAGACATTTTTTCGGCGTCAGAAATCAGTAGTACCAGGGATACGGCGCCCAGTCGGGTTCGCGCTTTTCAAGAAACGACATCCGACCTTCTTGAGCCTCATCGGTCATGTACGCCAAACGAGTAGCTTCGCCCGCAAATACTTGTTGACCCACGAGTCCATCATCAATGAGATTGAAGGAAAACTTCAACATTCGTTGGGCTGTGGGGCTCTTGCTATTGATTTCTTTGGCCCACTGCAAGGCGGTTGCCTCAAGTTCAGCGTGAGGCACGACAGCATTGACCATGCCCATACGTTGCGCATCGTCGGCGCTGTATTCACGGCCAAGGAAGAAAATTTCACGGGCAAATTTCTGACCAACTTGTCGGGCTAAATATGCCGAACCAAAGCCACCATCAAAACTTGCAACGTCTGCGTCCGTTTGTTTGAAGCGGGCATGTTCTTTGCTGGCGATCGTGAGGTCGCTCACGACATGCAAACTATGTCCACCGCCGGCGGCCCAACCAGGAACAACACAAATAACAATTTTGGGCATAAAGCGAATCAGGCGCTGAACTTCGAGAATGTGCAAGCGACCGCTTTTGCCTGGATCAATAGTTTCGGCAGTTTCGCCCTCGGCATAGCGATAACCATCGCGGCCGCGAATACGTTGGTCTCCGCCACTGCAAAAAGCCCAACCGCCGTCTTTGGCCGATGGGCCATTGCCAGTCAGAAGTACGCATCCGACATCGGTGCTTTGTCGAGCATGCTCAAGAGCGGTGAAGAGTTCATCAACCGTATGGGGACGAAACGCGTTGCGAATTTCGGGGCGATTGAAAGCAACGCGGACAGTGCCATGCTCAACCGATCGGTGGTAGGTGATATCGGAGAAATTGAATCCGGGAACGACTCGCCAAGCCGTTGGGTCAAAGATGTCAGAAACTTTGCTTTCGCTCACGGGTTTATTCTCTCAGACCAAAAGGTAAAAACACCCTTTTGCCGCAGTTGCTTCAAAACGCAGTGAACTCGGTGAGGCTGCCAACACTTTGCCCTGCTTAATGGGTATTTTGACGTGATGTCCATGTCGCGCCATAACCGAGTTGTTGCGGGATCATTAGTCCTGCTTCTGACCGCTTCAGCATGCGCCTCGGGTTCGGCGCAAGGGACGACCGATGTATCGTCCGTGCCGTTTGTTGAATCGACTACAACTTCGACGACTCCAGTGACGACCACGACATCAACGACAACGACGACGCTGGCTCCAACGACGACCGCGGTACCGACGACGACAACGACTCTGCCCGAGGTCACTCCGCTCATGGCCCCGTTAGTCGCTGTTGGAAGAAACGATGGATTAGAAACTGCTCGTATCCAAGAACGATTGCTTGAACTCGGATTTTGGTTGATGCTTGTTGATGGTGACTTCGGGGGAACGACCAAACAAGCAGTCATGGCGTTTCAGAAATATGTCGGACTCGAAGCGACGGCAAGCGTCGATCAGGCAACCGCTGATGCATTAACTCTGGCGACAACTCGGGCTGTCGGTCAATCAAACGAAGCTGGAACCTTGGTTGAAATTGATAAAGACAAGCAAGTTTTATTCATCATGAACTCGGGGAAGCTTTTGTGGGCGTTGAATATTTCAACGGGTAGCGGCCAATATTTTCTTGAAATGAATCAGAAAGATTCAGTGACATGGGAGACCGGGCGTTCAGTAACTCCGTCAGGGCGTTACAAAATCAATCGTGAGAAGGCAGATGGATGGTGGGATGGCGATCTTGGGCGGATCTATCGCCCCAAGTATTTCAATGGCGGCATCGCGGTTCATGGTTCAATGAAAATTCCGAATTACCCGGCTTCGCATGGATGTGTTCGCGTGAGCACCCAAGCGATGGACATGATTTGGGCCTCGGGTTTGCTGCCCAAGAAGACTCCAGTGTGGGTATACGGAAATGATATTGAAGCGATCGGTGAACCGCCGGTGGTACCAACGACGACGACAACTACGACTACTTTGCCGATTGATCCAAACCCAACGACGACGGTTGTACCGGCCTGAACTCATTTCTAGAGCGGTGTGAGCAACAAATCTTCAATCTGCGTTGGCGCACCCCAGGTATTGATCAGCTGCTCGGCGGTTGTTGCAAGGGGTTCGTATGACGTCTTGTCAATGACTGCGATGTGATACCCGAGGCTTTCAATCCAGGTCAGCGCGTCGAGCGGACCGATATTGGATACTCGTTGAATCATTTCGCAACTGAATTCCATAATGATTGAAGGGCGGTCGCGTTGGAGTGTTGCTAGCCCAGAACGCAATATCGAAATTTCGGCACCTTCTACATCAATTTTGATCAACTTCGTTGCTATTGGGGCGATGTCATCAAGGCGACGAATCGGAACGATGAAACCAAATCCTTGTGAGAGAGTGTCACTATTCGTCGGCAATACACCGCCGTTTGAACCAATATGTGTTCCGAACCAGGTCCATTCACCAACGTCAGATAGGGCACTTGGGATGAGTGTCACATTTTCAAAATGATTTTTTTCGGTTGTGAGAAGTAGCAGTCGACAATTTTCGGTATTTGGTTCAACTGCAATGACGCGGCCGGTATTGCCGACGAGTCGCGAGGCATGAGCTACGTGAACGCCGATATTGGCGCCAACATCTATGAAAGTGTCGCCAGACTTTAGGATTCGATTTAAGGTATGTGAGACGTGCGGTTCGTAACCTGCCGCAACCTGTGGTGACACCGAACCCTCTGACTTATCGGTTGCAATCTTTAATCCGTTGACGTTCAACCATTCGATATCTGCTGGACCAAAACGCGCCACAATTCGACTGGCAAGCAGTTGCTGATCAGTGTGCAAGATCAGCGAACGGATGGGGTCATGACCTGACGCAATAGCTTGATTGGCGATGTGGTGAAGCCCATGGTTCTGCTCGGGAGTCACTTCACCGAACAGGAGCGAAATCATGGTCTTGACCGTCGGCTGTTCGCCTCGCTTGCGCTTCAACACAGTGGTAACCGTAGTCGTCCTGACTGAGTTCACTTGATGTTCGCTCCTCTGGGGGCTGCAAACTTGGCAGAATGACTAGGTGACAGATCAATCTCAACCAACTCTCGGTGCTCGACTCTTGGCCGAAGGTGTTGGTAGCGCCTTCTTGGTCGCTGTTGTGGTTGGTTCGGGCATCATGGCGCAACGACTTTCGCCCAATGATCTCGGCTTGCAGTTGTTGGAAAATGCTGCGGCAACTGCTGGCGGATTGATTGCCTTAATCTTGGCACTGGGACCAGTTTCGGGCGCTCATTTCAACCCTGTTGTTTCGTTAGTGACACGGTTGTTCGGTGGATTGACGAATAAAGAATTAGTGCTGTACTCCATCGTGCAAATTGTTGGTGCTTGCATCGGAGCAATGATCGCCAATGTCATGTTTGAACTTGATGCAGTGAATTGGTCAACAAAAGATCGGTCGTCAGGTGCTTTGTGGTTCTCTGAGGTGATCGCCACGATTGGACTTGTTCTGGTGATCTTTTGCATCGTACGCAGTGGTCGCACCTCGGCAGTTCCTTACGCAGTTGGTGTATGGATTGGGGGAGCGTATTGGTTTACATCGTCCACCAGTTTTGCGAATCCAGCCGTTGACTTTGCGCGTTCGATGTCGGATACCTTTGCCGGGATTAAGCCATCATCAATTCCGGGCTTTTTGATTGCACAGTTTGTCGGCGGAGTTATTGCATTCTTTTTGGTGAAGACGTTGTATCCGGTGGCAAAAGACGAAGAGTGATGTAAACGCAATTCTTTGAAAGTTTGATTTACAACTTTCCGTCAACCATCAATTGAATGGCCCGACGACAGGTGCGATTGAAAGCATCGACTGCCATGAACAAATGCTCGTCCGAAGTGTCTTCTTCTTTAGTGTGACTGAGCCCAGCAATTGACGATGAAAAAATCATGACGGTCGGAATGCTGCGGGCCATTTCACTGGCATCGTGAAGTGCTCCACTAGGCAATTCAACGTCATGCCCTTCAACTTCGCGAACACTCGTTCGCGCTGCTTCAAGGAGATCTGGGTGAAATGGCATTGGCGGAATGCGAAAGATGTGCTCGAACTCAACAGTGCATCCTTCGGCCTCGGCAGCGGTGTGAGCTGCAGCGATGCTTTCTGAATACATCACTGCTAATTCTCGGGCGTCGATATGGCGCATATCAAGAGTGATTGTGGTTTCGCCAGCGACTGCAGTGACGACACCAGGTTTGCAGGCGACTGCGCCAACGGTTGTCACGCCATCGTGGTTTTCACCGATATCGGCCACTGCTAATGCGAATCGAGCAGCAGCTCGAAAACTGTCGCGACGCATTGGCATCGGCATTGTTCCGGCATGCGCGGCTTGACCTTTGAAAATGAGTCGCTCGCGTTCAATACCTTTGGTTCCGGTGACCGTGCAAATTCCTAAGTTCATTGATTCAAGAATCGGGCCTTGTTCAATGTGGACTTCAACGTAGGCCTTGGTGTCGGCAACGCGAGTTTGGGCTCCATCTAGATTGTCGATGTCAACTCCATGTTGCGGCAAGACGTCAATGAGTTTGTTGCCCTCTTTATCGGAGAGTCCGCGCATGATGTCAACATCAACTGTGCCCATGACTGCTGCTGAACCAAAGAGCGAACGGCTAAACCGAGCGCCCTCCTCGTCGGCCCAATCAACAAGCGCAACCGTGACCGCCGGAGTGCCTTGAGCGGCGAGCGAGCGCAGTAGTTCAAGACCAGCGAATACGCCAAGCGCGCCGTCGAGCCAGCCGCCTTTGGGGACGCTGTCGAGGTGGCTACCAACAACGAGGGTGTCTTTTGAAGTTCCACGTAGGTAGGCCCAGAGATTCCCGGCTTCGTCCACTTCAACGTCGACGGGTAAACCGCTCAACTCTTCACGGAGCAGATTGCGAGCATTGACCCATTCGGGGGTCCAACAGAGGCGTCGTGAGCCTTCTGGACCTCCGGTGCGCGATGCCAATTCACGCAGGTCAGCGACAACGCGCTGGGGGCTAAAAGTTCCGGTGTCTATAGCGGTGTTACTTGACATGCCATAACGGTACCGTGGCATCTGTGACTGATCACATTCTTATTAACGAACTTCGGGTCGTCAGCGTCATCGGGGTACTCGACCACGAACGCCTGTCAGCCCAACCGCTGCAAATTGATGTCGATATTCATGTAGATCTGCAAAATGCCGGATCAAGCGATGATCTCACCCAGACGGTCCACTATGGCGAAGTATGCATGCAACTTGCCGAGGTTGCTCGGTCAACTTCTGATCAATTGCTCGAGCGCTTAGCGCAACGTATGGCCGATGTGGTTCTTTCTTTCCCGCATGTACTCGCGGTTGATCTGACTTTGACCAAACTTCGACCACCCGTTCCCGAAGATGTGCAGTCGTCGGCAGTACGGATTCATCGCGTCGCACTTCGCACCAGTGAGTAAAACGTGCACAAGGCGATTATTGCTCTAGGAAGTAATTTAGGAGACCGAGTTGACTCGTTAAATTTTGCCATTGAACAACTTGGTGTCCATGTGTTGAAACAATCTCAGGTTTTTGAGACTGACCCGGTTGGTGGCCCAGAACAGCAAGGGGCGTATCTCAACATGGTTGTGGCGGTGGAAACTGAACTTGACCCGTATGCGCTCATGCGATGGTTGCATCACATCGAAGCCGAAGCAGGAAGGGTGCGGGAGATTCATTGGGGTCCACGCACGCTCGATTTAGATTTGCTTTTTTATGATGATGTGTCAATTGCTGGCGGCGAGTTAACCGTGCCGCATCCAAGATATGCCGAAAGGCGTTTTGTTTTGGCACCGCTTGAAGAAGTTGCTCCCGAGAGGTGCCCAAAGAATTGGGATGCAACCCTTCCGGCAGATGCGGTGCACCCACGTGGTGCGCTCGCGAATCTCGGCTAGTCGCTATAACTCAAGTTCTCGTTCGACGCGACGAATTTTTTCGGGATAATGACCCCGTCCATATTCGGGTTGTTGGCGAAGCACAATCTCTAACAGTTCATCGTGTTGTGCAGTCTCTTTCCAGGGCAACGCGATGTACAAAGGCAGGTTGAAAATGCGCAACCGATCAAGGTTTGAGTACACGCGCTTTTGGTAGATGTAGCGCTCTTCCCACGGCCAATTTGAAGGGGCAAAGCCAGTGCCCGGATCAAGGATGCAGAGATGTCTCAATCCAAATTGATCGGCAACTTTGAGTTGTTCAGTAAAGAAGTCGAGCATGACCTGAATTGGGTCGGCCTTCACGAGTTCCATTTCGCGCGGATTTGGTCCAGATAAAAATGGCAGAACAATTGATGCCTGAAAATCGGCGGCGACTTGCCACATCTCATCGTTCTGCATTCCATCGGCCGCATTGATGACTGTTGCCCCATGCTCGAGGGCGAGACGCGTGACTTGGGGTTTCCACGAATCGATACTGAGGGGCACATTGAATTGCGCCAAGGTTTCGACGATCTCTTTGAGTCGGTTCCATTCTTCTTGCCATGGAATAACTGAGGCGTTATCAGTTGAGCCCTGACCGCCCAGATCAATACCGTCACACCCGTGATTCAGGAGATATTCACCTCTCCGTTTGGCAGAAGTGGCATCGGTTGCGATTGAATCAAGGTTTAATGAGTCAGGTGAAGCGTTCACCACGCCGTACAAGAACATGTTCCGCAGGCTACGGGATGGAGCCGAAATGAGTGCAGTCAAGACATTCGATCCAACTGGATGGGACCTGGCTTACGCTTTGAGCCTGAAGGGCAATCGCACGATCTCGGTCTGCATTCCGTGCCGTAACGAAGCACAAACTGTCGGCGACCTCGTTCGGATGATCGAGCCAACTCTCGTTGGCACATTGGTTGATGAATTGATTGTGCTCGACGATGACTCGACCGACGGCACCGGTGAAATTGCTGCCGAGGCCGGAGCAACAGTGGTGCCAGTTGATTTTGTGCATTTCTTTCACGGAACCGCGCGCGGAAAAGGGAATGCACTGTGGGCGAGCTTGTTGGCGAGTGCTGGCGACATCGTGGTGTGGATTGACGGCGATATCACGAGTTTCACGACCGATTGGATTGTTCGGCTAGTGACTCCATTACTCATCGACGATGAACTCGGACTGGTCAAAGCAAATTACGAACGGCCTTCGCATTTAGGTGGCGGTGGACGAACAACTGAACTTGTTGCCCGACCATTGTTATCGATGTACTTTCCCGAAATCGCCGACTTGCAACAGCCGCTTGCTGGTGAATTTGCTGGACGCCGCAGCATGCTTGAAGCCATTCCATTCGCGACTGGTTGGGGAGTCGAAATTGGCATGTTGATTGACATGGCCGAAAAGTTTGGCATTCAAAGCCTCGGACAAGTTGATCTTGGTGTGCGATTGCATCGCCATCACAAATTAGAAACTCTGGCCATCCAAGCTGCAGAAGTCACTGCAACTCTGTTATTGCGAATTCCAAATCCACCAGCATTTGCTGAAGAGGTACCTATGTTGCATCGCAAAGAGCTTGGTCCGTTGCAACTCAATATCGGTGAGCGACCACCAGTGAATTCGCTTCCGAAAATGGCTCAGTTGCCAAGTTCAGAGCGCAAGTAGCGCAAGAAAACAAAACCCGAGTCTTGGCAGACATGGGCGAGAGTCCAAGTGTCGTGGTTGAACCACTCGCCTTCAAAAATTCGTGGGGTTGTTCCACCGACAAACATTGGAGCGATTGTGAGACAAATTTCGTCAATCAAATTGGCCCGCAACATTTGATGATTCAAACTTGGGCCACCCTCAAGCACGCAGACTGATCCGGGAAGGCCGGGCACGATTGTCTCCACCTCGCCTTCTACGACACGCGTATTGCCAGCGGCCAAAAGAGACTGTGTATTCGACCCAAGATCGCCAGTTGTCGATAACACCACGAGTTGTTGGTGTTCCGGCAACGGTGAGTATGTATCTTTGCGAACGGTTTCGGCGCCAACCAAGACACAATCGGCCGATCGATGAAGGTGCAAGAAAACTTCGCGGTCGGTTGGTCCGCCCAGTTTGGCCGAGTTGCCATCAATTGATGTCGCGCCGTCGGCGGAACTGATCATCGAGAGGACCACCCACGGTCGACTACCACGATGATCACCATGACCTCCACTACGGCGAGTGCGGTGAGCGCCGTCGTAAGCCGCGGCGACCGAAATTTCTTGGGGTCGCGGAAAGAGCATCTGCACGCCCTCTGTCTAGCGGTATTTCGAGCCAATAATTGGCAAAATTTCCTGGCGCAGAGTTTCTGACACCCCGTCAGATGGGGGGTAAGGTGTTTCCATGTATCTCGCCGAAACCCCCGAACAGCAGGCACTACGTAAGGAACTCCGTGAATATTTTGCGGCGATGTTGACTCCTGAAGTACGAGCAGAGTTAGGGGAATCGGGCGAAGGAAGGCCGTTGTTTCGTGAGCTCGTGCGCAAACTTGGCGCTGATGGTTGGCTCGGTCTCGGTTGGCCCAAAGAATTCGGCGGCCAGGGACGCCCGGCAACTGATCAGTTCATCATGTTCGACGAAATTCAACGCGCCCATGCACCGTTCCCGTTCGTCACGGTGAACACAGTTGGTCCGGCCATCATGGCTCACGGAACCCAAGCCCAAAAAGATCAGTACCTCACCGGAATTCTTCAGGGTGAAATCAACTTTGCGATTGGATACACCGAACCTGAGGCTGGTACCGACTTGGCCGCGTTGCGTTGTTCGGCGGTACTCGATGGTGATGAGTGGGTCATCAATGGCAACAAGGTCTACACCTCGGGCGCAAACCAGTCTGACTATGTCTGGTTGGCATGTCGCACCGACACCGAAGCGCCCAAGCACCAAGGCATCACCCTGATCATTGTCCCGACCAAGACACCGGGTTTTGAATGGACTCCTATCGTGACGGTTGGTGGAGTCATGACCACCGCGACTTACTACACCGATGTACGCGTTCCGAAAGAAAACGTGATCGGAGAAATTAACGGTGGCTGGAAGCTCATCACGATGCAGCTCAATCACGAGCGTGTTGGTTTGGCCGCACTCTCGGGTCTGACCGAACGTCTGTTAGACGATGTCACCACATGGTGTCGTGTCACTCCCAGCGGAAGTGGTCACGATCAAAAGATGATCGATGTTCCGTGGGTGCAGGCCGATCTGGCAAAGAGCCATGCACTTCTTGATGCCATTCGTTTGATGACCTGGAAGTTGGCCAAAGCCGTTTCAGATAACACGCTCGGACCGGCTGAGGCATCGGGTGTCAAAGTATTTGGCACCGAGAAGGCCGTTGAGGTCTATCGCACTCTGCAGGGAATTCTTGGCCCCGTATCGCACCTTCGCGAAGGATCTGAAGGCGCAGTCATCCATGGCGAAGTTGAACGTGCCGCTCGTGCCGCACAGATCAATACCTTTGGTGGTGGCGTGAATGAGATTCAGCGCGAATTGGTTGCAACGGCCGGTTTAGGACTCGTGCGCTCAACTCGTTAAATGTGCTTCAGCTGATGCGCTGAATGATGGTGGCTGTTGAAACAGCGCCACCGCAACACATCGTGATCAAAGCGAACTCTTTGTCGGTGCGCTCAAGTTCATGCAGAGCAGTCGTAATCAGACGGCTGCCGGTTGAACCAACCGGGTGACCAAGAGCAATTGCTCCACCGTTCACATTGACCTTGCTCATCAAGTCATCGCGGCTGACGCCGTGAACTTGCGCCCAACTGAGAACCACGCTGGCGAATGCCTCGTTGATTTCAACGATGTCAATATCTTTCATCGTCATGCCAGCGTCTTTGAGAACTTTTTCAGTTGATTGAACCGGCCCATCAAGGTGGTAAAACGGTTCGGCACCAACGAGGCATTGCGAGACAATGCGAGCACGGGCTTTGAGGCCTTCGCCCTTGGCGCGATCGGCGTCCATCCACAGGACGGCGGCAGCACCATCGCTGATTTGACTGCTGTTTCCGGCCGTATGGCGTCCACCAGGCATCACGGGATTCAAGCTGGCCAACTTTTCGGCGGTTGTTTCACGGAGTCCGCCGTCGCGAGAGACAACAGTTGTCTTACCTTCAGAATCGGTCACTTCGATCGGAATGATCTCGCGCTCAAAGCGACCTTCTGCGGTGGCGCGGATAGCTTTTTGTTGCGAAATGAGACCGAGGTAATCGACGTCTTCACGGGTAATTCCACGGCGATCGGCAATGCGTTCGGCTGCACCGAATTGGTCGGGCATATCAAGAGCGAAGTCGCCAGGCTTTGAACTGCCATTCACAAAAGTGACATCAGCACCTTCACCGAGTCGTGGCACGTTGGCCCCCAACCACACTTTGCTCATGTGCTCAACGCCGCATGCCATGCCAGAGTCGATGACGCCGGCATGAATCATGTTGTGAATCATGTGATTGGCTTGCTGGCTTGATCCGCACTGACAATCGATTGTCGTTGCGGCAACTTGCCAGGGGAGTCCTTCATTGAGCCACGCAGTGCGTGACACGTTGCTGGCTTGTTCGCCGGCTTGGGTAACACAGCCACCGATGATTTGGCCGAGCGAAATGGGGTCAAGGCCCGCACGTTGCAACACTCCGTTTTGAACGGCACCGAGCAACTTGACGGCGTGAAGATCTGCGAAGGCGCCATTGCGCTTACCAATTGCTGAACGACCGGCTTCGATGATGACGGGATTGGCCATGATGACTCCTTGAATTGAAAGTTGATGAAGAACTTGTTAGCGAGCTTGTAGTTGAACTGGGAGAGTTTTAATGCCATGAATGAAGCTTGAACGCAACTTGCGAACTTCGCCAGTGAGTTCAATGGAATCAATGCGCTTGGCCATTTCTTCAAACAAGATGCGCATTTCAAGTCGTGCCAAGTTTGCACCGAGGCAGAAGTGTGGACCGCCACCACCAAAGGTGACGTGCGGGTTGGGGTTGCGCGTGATATCAAACTTGAAAGGGTCCTTGAAAACAGAATCGTCACGGTTGGCCGAGGGGTAGAGCATGGCGACAGCATCGCCTTCTTTGATCTGCACACCGTGGAGTTCAACATCGCACACCGCGGTACGGCGGAAGTTGTTGACGGGAGTTCCCCAACGAAGAATTTCTTCAACAGCTGTTGTCACCAAACTTGGATCATTCTTCAACAGGTTCCACTGATCGGGGTTTTCAATCATGGCCAGAACACCGTGACTGATTCCGTTACGGGTGGTCTCGTTACCAGCAACAGCGAGCAGCAACATAAAGAGGTCGAATTCGTGTTCGGTGAGAACGTCGCCATCGTGTTCGCTAATCAAAGTCGTAATGATGTCGTCTTTTGGTTCAATCTTGCGCTGTGCAGCCAACTCATTCGAGTACATGTACAACTCGGCGGCCGCAATTTGGGCGTCTTCTGGTGAACCAGCAAAGTCGGGGTCGGTGGTGCCAATCATGGTGTTTGACCAGTGGAAAACTTTGCGACGATCTTCAACTGGAATTCCGACAAGTTCGGCAATCGCGATGAGGGGAAGTTCGGCCGACACCTTGTCAACGAAATCAAGGTCTTTCTCTTGTAAGGCTTCGTCAATGAGTTGAATTGCTACTTCGCGGAAGTGTGTTTCAAGCATGCGCATGGCCTTGGGAGTGAAACCACGGTTGACCAAACTCTTCAAGCGAGTGTGCTCGGGAGGATCGAGATCAATCATTAAGCGGGCGAGTTCAAGGTCGGGACGATCTTGATTCATCAACGAGCCTTTGGCCGCCGATGAGTACGTCTGAAACTTGCGACTTACTTCAACGATGTCCGCATGACGAGTCAATGCCCAAAACCATTCGGGGTAACCCTGCTCAATTCCACGATGGCGCGCGATTGGTGCCTCGTTGCGCAGACGTGTGAGCATCTCGTGAGGCGGACCGTTGCGGTACACCTCATTGGAAATCACGTCAAGCGAGTCGAAACTCAAATCCGAATTGGTGTCTTGGCTCATCGGTCTACCCCCAGAATTAGCCCGCTTGTGGGCACACCCGTGCCAGCAGTCACGAGAACGTTTTCAACCTTATCTACCTGATTGACACTTGTGCCGCGGACCTGTCGAACTGCTTCGGCAATACCGTTCATGCCGTGGATGTAGGCCTCGCCAAGCTGGCCGCCGTGAGTATTGATGGGGAGTCGCCCACCAATTTCGAGTGCGCCATCCTTGATGAAATCTTTGGCCTCGCCGCGGCTACAAAAGCCGAACTCTTCGAGTTGCATCAGTACGTACGGCGTGAAGTGGTCATACAAAATTGCTGTCTGAATATCAGCAGGAGTCAGACCCGATGATGTCCATAGTTCGTCGGCGACAACTTTCATTTCCGGAAGTTGGGCAATGTCGTCACGGAAGAACGACGTCATGGTCCACTGATCGACACCGGCACCTTGAGCACCAGCAACGATTAATGCGGGAGTATTTGGCAAATCACGAGCGCGTTCGGCGCTCGTCACAACGAGTGCTTGCCCGCCGTCGCTTTCTTGACAGCAGTCAAGTAAGTGCAATGGATCAACGATCCAACGGCTGGCTTGGTGGTCTTCGAGAGTAATGGGATCGTTGTAAAACCACGCAGCAGGGTTGTTGGCGGCATGACGTCGACCCGCAACTGCAACGCGACCAAAATCTGCAGAGGTCGCACCGTAGAGGTGCATGTATCGACGCGCGACCATCGCTACCCAACTAGCAGGAGTCAGTTGGCCGGCTGGAGTTGTCCACGAAAACTGAGCTCGTTCAGCAGTTGCTGCATTGGGAAGATCTTGCACGCCGGCGCCAAAACGACGGCCACTTCGTTCGTTGAAGGCGCGATAACAGACAACTGCATCGGCAACACCAGTTGCGACTGCCATCGCAGCCATCACGATTGTGCCGCACGCGGCACCGCCGCCGTAATGCACGCGACTGAAATGACGCAAACTTCCGATACCAACATGGCGAGCAATTTCAACATCGGGATTGTTATCAGTTGAATACGTGACCATGCCATCAATGTCGGATGGCTTGAGTCCGGCGTCGGCGATTGCAGATGCAACGGCTTCGCTCGCCAAACTCATTTCGCTGCGACCAGAATCTTTAGAAAATTCAGTTGCACCGATACCAACGATTGAGGCCTTACCTCCGAGTTGATTTCCGGGACGATTGATGCTCATGGCAAAATCACCTCAACGGTTGCATTCATGTGGTCGCCCATTGAGTTCGATCCCTTGACCGCGACCGTGATTGCTTTGGTGGCTTCGTCTTTTGCAGTGACAGAACCAGTGATCATCATGGTGTCGCCGGGGTAGTTGGGGGCGCCTAATCGAACTTTGACTGAACGAATAAATGAGTTGGGTCCAGTCCAGTCGGTCACAAAACGCCCGACGAATGCATTCGACGTGAGGATATTCATGATGATGTCTTTTGAACCACGCTCGGCTGCAATCGATGGGTCGTGGTGCACAACTTGATAGTCGCGTGTGGCGATTGCCGTTGAAACAATCAACGTTCGGGTAATTGGTAGGTCGAGAGGCGTTAACTCGTCGCCAACGGTGACGGTGGCGAATGATCGAGTGGCGGGAAGAGTCGTCATGTCACAGCCATTTCACGTACGGGCAATCAAATTGCCGAGTCGGGCGAGGTGCGAACTCGCTGATCCAAGAACACTGGCTAATTGAATGCCCCACAAGAAATAGCGGTGTACGGGGTAATCAACATCTGCGCCGATTCCGCCGTGAAGATGTTGCGCAGCGGTGACGACTTGCTGGGCTCCTTCGCTGGCCCAATACGCAGCAACCGCGACATCGCGGCGGGCATCAAAACCCTCGGCGAGTCGCCATGCGGCGTTGAGCGCGGTGACGCGCATTGCTTCGGTTGTGATGTAACCGTCGGCTGCACGTTGGGTTGTTGCTTGGAATGCAGCGAGTGGCTTGCCAAATTGGCGGCGTGAAGAGAGGTGGGTTGAGACATAAGCGAGTGAACCTTCGGCGACACCAACTTGAATTGCCGCGAGAGCAGTGAGCGAATGCTCAAAAACGGAACGCAATGCTTCGCGATTATCGATGCCGGCTCCGTGACCGAGAATATCGCCCAGAGCAATTGTGCAGTCAAATGAGATGTGAGATTGTGGCTCGTGGTTCGTTGTCTTCACTTCTGTCTGTGAAACACCACTTGAAGAAAGATCGACAATGGCTACGCCGACCTCGTTGCTTGAGTTGCCGGCAAAAGTGATGGGCACCAAGACGAAGTTTGCGTGTTGCGCAAATGGCACTGCTGGCTTGTAGCCCTGCAACTTCACTGAGTCGCCGGTGACAGTTGCAACAACTGTGGGCCGCATGACATCATTTGCGCCTGATTCGGCAAGTGCAATCGTAAAAATTGTTTCGCCACTAGCGAGACCAGGCAAGAGATTGCGTTGTTGGTCGGGAGAACCAAAGTCGGTAATTGCAAGTGCACTGACCCCCGTTGTCCATAACGGCACTGGGGCAACGTAGCGACCTTGCCCCATGAGTGCAAGAGAAAGTTCAACACCACCAAAACCGCTTCCACCAAACTCTTCGGGGACGCACAAGGCCTGAATTCCGCTGTTGGCAAGTTGCTGCCACATATCGCGATCAAAGCC
>CAMDCI010000016.1 GCA_945889715.1 Bifidobacterium breve
GTAACCCTCACAAGTCATCGTTGAAGCGACCTGTTCGCTTGACAGTGTTGGCAAGCGAAAACTTTCTATGTAATACCGGGCGTAGCTGTCAAAGACTTGCTGAGTGAGACGTCGAATCTCGATTGAAGATGCTTGAGGACGTACTCGGCGCATATGGCGCTCAACCATCTTGCGTTTGTTGCGCATACCGATTGCAGCGGTCAGTCCAATGGCCGAGCCAACTGTTCCTGAAAGAAACCCTGGAACACCTCTTGACAAAAATGACCCAAGTTTGTAACTACCGACAACGAAGTTGTCGCCTATATTTTGACGCCCTGAATGAGCCATGGGTATCAGAGAGAAGGTCGACTAGGAACGGCGACTTGATGTTGAACGGGCACGACGCGTTTGAAACGCCGAACGACGACTCTGGCGGCGTGAACGACGTAATTCAATTTTGGCCGCGGTCACCGGGGCAACAGCGGCTTGCTGCCACACTTTGAAAAACCGTTGCACTGCGGTGATCGTGGTCAAAGCCAACATGATCCACATGATCGGAATCAATAGCGGCGGGAACAACAAACCTAGACATAAACAAATAATGCGTTCAGCCCGCTCCATTAATCCGCCCTTGGCTGACAGACCAAGCGATTCTGCTTTCGCCCGCTCGTACGAAATGACCGAACTCATTCCAGAAACCGCTAAGGGCAATATTGCCAGGTGAGGAGATTCATGCGAGGCGAAATACCATGCCACTCCACCAAATAGCAAGGCGTCGGTCACGCGATCAACCACCGAATCAAAGAACGCGCCGCGCTGACTTGATGTGTTTGAGGCTTTTGCGAGGGCACCATCGAGTAAGTCAGGTAACGCGGCAAGAATGACTAGGAGCAAACCAAGTGCAAGATAGCCAGCACCAATTGCTACTGCTGCTCCACACGCAATGAGCATCCCAGTGATTGTTAAGTGATCAGGTGTTATTTTGGTGCGACGCAATGTGTCACCGAGAGGTTTGACCGCTCGGTCAACTGAACTGCGAAAGTGGCCGTCAAACATTTCATGAGTCTACGAAAAATAAAGACCCGTCGGCGTCATGCCTACGGAACGACTTAAACTGGGCGCTTACGACCAATCTTCGAGGTTTTCTTGCGACAAATGCTCAACAACCTTGCCATTAATGGCATCGACTAAGACCAAGCCTCGTCGACTGGGCGGGTCTTCATTTGAGTAGCAAAGCACCCGCCAGGTAGGTCGACTGCGAAAACCCCGCCAAACCTGCTGAGCAGAAGCGTGACCAACCGCAAAACCAACGGCGACTCCGGCGGCTTCAAGTGCTTCTTGTTCGTCGATTGTCATGCGCCAACCCGACGTGAGACAGAACAGACCAAAAAGTGCGAGCGCCACCCCACCGGTTAATACGCCTGAATTGATAAAGGGCCCATCGCTACCGATTGCTAAAACTAGAGCCACTACTGCGATACCGGCACCCAGGTAGATGTATCCAGGAATGCGACGACGACTGTTGTCAGGGAACTTGTACACGCCCACGTAATCGGAGGCATTGAGATCTTCGGGGAGTTGATCACGGAAATCGTTGGCATCATTTGCCACATCGGTGGGGGTGTCATGTTGAGACATCAGTGGGATTCTCCGTTAATCAATGATTGAACTATTCGGTTAAAGAACTTTACGAGACAGATCAGCAGTTTGTCCAAGCCTGGCGGATTCGTGCTGCGGTTTCGTTGAGCGGTTCAGAAATTGTTTTGGCATTAGCGACAGAAGTCATGAAATTTGCATCGCCTCGCCAGCGAGGAACGATGTGTACATGTAAGTGTTCGCTGACGCTTCCTCCTGCGGCTGACCCGAGGTTGATGCCGATGTTGAGACCATGCGGCGCGTATTCGCGTTTCAGAACCTCGTCGGCACGGGTGACAGTCGCCCAAAGTTCAAGACTTTCTTCGGGAGTGAGTTCGGATAAATTGGCAATCTGCCGCATCGGTAAAACCATGAGATGGCCAACTGCGTAGGGGTACGCGTTCATGATGGCAAAGACAAATTGTCCGCGATGAACAATGAAGGTTTCTTCATCAGGTAATCCCGAAGCAAGAATTTGTGTAAAGACACTGAGACCTTCCGTATGCGAACCTTCGTAAGGATTTGGGAGCGAAGATAAATATTGGCTCCGCCATCCGGTCCATAGTGCGTCAATCATGATTCAGTTCAAGACTCAGATGATGTCATCTCAGATCACTGAGTGACTGATCTCTTCGGTAATACGTCGGGTGAATTCAGAAACTGCGACGCCGCGTTCGACGTCAAGACCGCGGGCGTTGACTCCGACAGTGTCCGCCGCCACATCGTCATCGCCGACGACGAGAACGTACGGGGTCTTTTCCATCTTGGCAGTACGAATGCGCTTGCCAAGTTGATCATTTGCTTCAACAAATTCGACTCGAATTCCCGCGGCCAACAATGAATCAGCAACTTGTCGAGCGTAAGTTTCGTGGGCTTCGGCTACGGGCAAGATCTTGACTTGCACTGGACTCAACCAAGTTGGGAAAGCACCCGCGTAATGCTCAACAAGCACTCCGAAAAAGCGTTCGACCGAACCGAACAAGGCACGGTGCAACATAATCGGTCGCTGGCGTGAGCCATCGGTTGCGACATATTCAAGATCGAAGCGCTCGGGCAAGTTGAAATCACACTGAATTGTCGAAAGCTGCCAGGTGCGGCCGATCGCATCTCGAATGTGAATATCAATTTTTGGACCGTAGAAGGCGGCATCGCCTTCTTTGACGCTGTACTCAACGCCGTGGCCTTTAAGCGCAGACGACAACGCGTTGGTTGCTGACTCCCAAATTTCATCGGAGCCGACATACTTTTCGGGATCTTTGGTTGAGAGATGGAATGAGAAGTCCTCAAAACCAAAAGCCTTCAAGACGCTCATCACAAAATCAAGAAGTGAAATGATCTCGCCTTGTAATTGGTCGCGGGTGCAGAAAATATGGCTGTCGTCTTGAGTGAATCCACGAATACGCATGAGTCCGTGCAAAGTTCCGGCTCGTTCGTAGCGATAAACAGTTCCGAGTTCAAAAAGCCGCAACGGAAGTTCGCGATAACTGCGCTGCCGTCCGCGAAAGATCAAGCAATGCATCGGACAGTTCATCGGCTTCGGGTAATACGTTCCGTTGTCCATTTCCATGGGCGGATACATGCCGTCGGCATAAAAGTCAAGGTGGCCCGACGTCTGGAAGAGTGTCGCGTTCGAAAGATGAGGAGTGAAAACGAATTGGTAACCACCGCTCTGATGGCGAGCACGGCTGTAGTCCTCCATCAATTTGCGCACAATGGCACCTTTTGGATGCCACACCGCAAGCCCGCCACCAAGTTCGGTTGGGAATGAGAGCAAATCAAGTTCAACCGCTAATCGTCGATGGTCGCGCCGTTCGGCTTCTTCGAGACGATGGAGGTATTCCTCAAGGGCCGTTTTACTTTCCCAGGCAGTTCCATAAATACGCTGGAGAACCGGACCCTTTTCGTTGCCCCGCCAATAGGCCGATGAAACCTTTTGCAGTTTGAAATGACCGAGTCGACCAGTACTCGGGACATGCGGTCCGAGACAAAGATCAACGAAATCATCGGTATTCCGATAAATACTGACCGAATCACCCGACCCACCAACCTCGGCGTTATCGGAGCCGTCGGCTGATCCGCCCGTCACTCGTTCGATGATTTCGCATTTATACGGTTGCTCATTAAATAGGGAGAGAGCTTCGGCAACTGAAATTTCGGCCCGTACAAAAGGTTGGTTGGCAGAGATGACTTTGCGCATCTCGGCCTCAACATTGGCCAAGTTGTCTTCGGTGAATACTCGTCCACCAAGATCAAAGTCGTAGTAGAACCCATTTTCAATCGCTGGTCCGATGGTGTACTTCGCGCCCGGATACAGATTGAGTACTGCTTGTGCCATGACATGAGCAGTTGAGTGGCGCAAGACATGGCGCCCACGGTCAGAATCAATGGTGATGATCTCCACCGAGTCCCCGTTGGTTAAGGCTTGAGATAGATCAACCTGCTGGGCATTGACCACGCCAGCAATCGCTGCTTTGCCCAAATTGCGACTGATCGAAGACGCCAGAGTGAACACGGTTGAATCTGCAGGAACTTCCCGTTGCGAACCGTCAGGGAGGGTGATTGAAATCTCGGACATTGGTGACAGTTTACGGGTATCCCTGGTTGCACACTGCGTGAATTGCGCTGATTGACCCGCAAGAAGGCGATGCTAGATAGCGATACCGAGCAAATTGGCGGCGACCTGGGCAGAAAATCCTTGACTCACGGCACGATCGATAGCCAGCATGGCCGACGGTGTATCCAAGTCGTTATCTAAGCGCTCACGCACCTCGTTCAAAAGAACATCGGACTCGGGTGAATGGATGCTGTTTGTCCACATGTTCATGCGGTCGAGCGCGGCCGGCATCTGGTCGTTGGTCCACTCCCATTCAAAACGGTAATGGTGCTTCAAGATTGCCATACGAATGGCTCGCGGATCCCATTCTTTTCGCAGTGCATCGACGAAGACCAGGTTGCCAAGAGACTTCGACATCTTGGCACCATCCATAAAGACCATGGCAACGTGCATCCAATGCTTGACAAAAGGAGCGCCAGTCGCCGCTTCACTTTGAGCCCGTTCACATTCGTGATGCGGGAAAATGAGGTCGCTTCCGCCTCCGTGTAAATCGATGGTCTCGCCAAGTTCACGTAAGGCCAAAGCACTGCATTCGATATGCCAACCTGGGCGACCTGCCCCCCAAACTGCTTCCCATGACGGTTCATCAGAGGCCGAAGGATGCCACAGGACAAAGTCAAGTGGATCGCGCTTGTTGGGGTTGTCGACATCGCCACCCCGCTCGCGCGCGTACTCAATCATTTGCTCGCGGGTGTAGTGGCTCACACTTCCGAAGGAATCGAACTTGCTGACATCGAAATACACAGAACCACCAGAGACGTAGGCGAATCCACGTTCGAGAACCATTCCGATAAACCCGCGAATATCGGGAATTGCCGAAGAAGCGCGAGGCGTTGAGTACACCGGCAAAGCATTGAGGGCTTCCATATCGCGTTCAAAGCGAGCTTCTTCACCCGCAGCTAAATCGAGGTAATGCACGCCCAGTTGACGAGCTTTGGCAAACAACGGATCGTCAACATCGGTGACATTTCGAACACAACGAACTTCGTGACCCATATCGATGAGGCGACGTTGCAGCACGTCATAGGCCATAAAGGTGGCGGCATGTCCAATATGAGTCGCGTCATAGGGAGTGATTCCACACGTGTACATCGAGACACGCGGTCCTGGTTCGAAAGGCACAACGGCCTGACGAGCGGTATCAAACAAACTGATTGGCACCTGACGAGCCCTTTTCTATTTTTGTTCAGGGATTGAACGGATGCCTGTCAACTTAGGCGCAACTCGAGTCTTGTACCGAACATTGAGTTGCAAAAGCACTGCGGTGAATGCTTCGATGGCCGTTGCATTCGAAAGTTGGCCTGCATCAAGTGGACGACAACCAGGGATCTTGTCAACGATTGCGCTGACTTCTTTCAAGGCAGTGGGATCATCGGAACAAATCAGAACATCTGAATCAATCGGTTCGCCAATATGTCCGAGTTCTTTAGCCGGAAGGTGATGGAAGGCTGCGACGACTCGACTACGAGGAACGGCGGCCTGGATATGGGCAGCAACGCTTCCTCGTGGCGGAAGGAGGGGCTGGAATTCACCAGCAACGCGCACTAAGGCATTAGCCATGCTGATGATGACTTTTCCAGCAAGCGCGTCAGCATTATCTTGAACGGTGGTGGCGGCCGAATCCCAGGGCGTAGCGATCACAACCAAATCACACGCTGCTGCGGCGGCATTGTCTCCCCCAGTCAAAAATCCCGCGAGTTCGGGAAACTTCACAACGAACTCTTTGGCAATCTCGGTCGCCCGATCGGCCGAACGAGAGCCAATCACGGCGTGATAGCCAATTGAGGCGAGGCGGGCGGCTAATGCTGAGCCAGCGGGGCCAGTTCCGCCGAGAATTCCAATACGCATGCATACACAATGGCACAGTCGACCAGCGATTCTTTAGTTGACCCTGCAAGAACGGCGAAACAACTAGTTTGTTGTGATGAGCCTTCTTGCTGGTAAGAAAATTGTCGTGACGGGTGTTCTCACTGATGCATCCCTTGCCTTTGGGGTCGCCAAATTGGCTCTCGAACAAGAAGCCCAGGTGGTGCTAACTGGGGCGGGTCGGGCCATGTCATTGACTCAACGAACCGCCCGCAAACTCTCCCAGACGGTAGAAGTTCTTGAGCTTGATGTGACAGTTGATGAGCACGGTCCCAAGGTTCGGGATCATCTCGCGGCCTCGTGGGGAACAGTTGATGGTGTGGTGCATTCGATTGGTTATGCACCTGAAGTGTGTCTGGGCGATGACTTCATGGCCGCGACCTGGAATGACGTGGCGGTTGCGATGCAGATCAGCGCTTATTCTCTCAAGCACTTAGCCGATGTCTTCGTGCCTTTAATGAAGCCGGGCGGATCAATCGTTGGACTCGACTTCGACAACACCGTTGCGTGGCCTGCCTACAACTGGATGGGCGTTGCCAAGTCAACGCTCGAAAGTATCAACCGGTATTTGGCGAAAGAACTTGGTCCAAAAGGAATTCGTTCGAATCTTGTTGCGGCCGGACCCATTAAGACCATGGCAGCAAAATCAATTCCGGGATTCAAAAAGTTTGAAGATATTTGGGACGAGCGAGCACCCTTGGGTTGGGATGTCACCAACGGCGAACCAGTCGCTCGCGCGGTGATCGCGTTGTTATCTGATTGGTTCCCGGCAACAACGGGATCGATGATCCACGTTGATGGCGGGTATCACGCAACTGGTGCGTGAGGCGTTCTTTACAGACCGCTACGTTCCAAGATGTGGATGCCGCAGGCTGATCCCAAGCCAATGACATGGGCGAGACCAACTTTGGCGTCCTTGATCTGACGATCGCCGGCCTCATTGCGCAGGTGATGACAGACTTCCCAAATGTTGGCAATACCAGTCGCCGCAATCGGATGACCCTTTGACTCGAGACCACCTGAAACGTTGACTGGCATCGAGCCATCACGCCACGTTGCGCCGCTCATGAAGAAGTCGACCGCGCCACCCTCGGGGCACAACATCAAGTTGTCGTAGTGCACGAGTTCGGCCGTTGCGAAGCAGTCATGAAGTTCAACGAGATCAAGATCGCTCGGCGAGACGCCGGCCTGCTCGTACGCAATCTTGGCAGCGTTACGCGTCAACGTATTGACGTCCGGAAGAATCTGACAAGCTTCTTCATACGGGTCGGTCGTCAATACTGATGCCGAAACCTTGATCGCACGGCGCTGTTGTTCTTTCGACAATGTACGGAGAACTTCACCCGATGTCACAACTGCAGCGGCGGCGCCATCACAGTTTGCTGAACACATGGGTCGAGTATTTGGATACGCGATCATCATGTCGTTCATGATCTCGTCAAGTGTGAAACGCTTTTGGTACGCAGCCATGGGGTTCAAAACTGAGTGAGCGTGATTCTTTTCAGAAATTTTGGCGAATAGTTCAAATGACACTCCGCCGTACTTGTGGCCGTATTCCATTCCTACTTGTGCGAATGTTCCGGGCATCGTGTCGGTGCCAATGCGTCCATCAGTCGGAAGCACGCTTCCGAAACGTCCACGGGGTTCGAACTTGTTGCCGTCTTTCTTAGAAGTACCGCCGCCACCAAGCAAACCAGCACCAGATAACTTTTCGGCACCGACCGCGAGACCCATGCGAACTTCGCCCGACTTCACCGCCATGATGGCCGTACGTAATGCAGTTGCGCCAGTGGCGCAGGCATTGGCGACGTTATACACCGGGATACCGGTCTGGCCGATTTGCTTTTGCAATTGCTGGCCGAAACCCGCGCCAGCACCCATGAGGTTTCCGGCGGCCAAGATTCCGATGTCGGCCATGGTGACGCCGGCATCAGCCAAAGCAGCGATCGCTGCTTCTGATCCGAGGTCAACAATGTCTTTGTCGGAATGCTTACCAAACTTGGTCATTGCGATTCCGAGGATCCAGATGTCGTCACTTGCCATGATGATTGCCTGCGCTTTCGTTGTTGAAAATGGGTACGTCGTGAAATGTGTAAGAGTCTAAAAAATCAGGCTGGTTCGAAACCGAAACCAATGGCTTCAGTTCCTTCTTCGTCGGTTCCGATACTGAAAGTGGTCAAGCGCAACTTCATACCAAGCGTGACCTTTTCTGGGCTCGGCTCGGTATTCACCACATTGCCGCGAACGCTGGTTCCGGCGCAATCAATGATTCCAGCGACAAAGGGAACAGGAATACCGGGAGCGGCGAAAGCAACAATGGTGAATGACTTCAAGATTCCGTCAGTCGAGATTGCAACTTTTTTGAAATCATTCTTGAAGCACTTCGCGCAGGCATTGCGACGATCAAAGAAGCGAGCTCCGCAAGAGGTGCACTCGTTAGCAACGAGATGCGGCTTGTCACCGAGCTCTAGATAGTCAACGTGTGGGATTGTCTTAGTCATTGTGGCTCCGATGAACGCTTGTAAGAACAGACTTACCTTAAACCCTGATGGGCTCAGATCTGAAACCCTTGTGGTCGCTCCATTATTTGGTTGTCACCATTTCGTTTTCACCGTTTCGTTTTCACCATTTCGTTTTCACCAGTGTCCGAGGTGGACAACCTCAGATTCTGGACGGCGGGCTCGGGTGGTTGGCGATCCGCTCGGTTGATCGTCGGGGTGGCGATAACCCACGGCGATCGCGCCAACACACGAAACTGAAGGCGGTACTGCAAAGGCATCAAGGACCACCCGAGAATCACCGAAAAGTCCGAACAACAATGCTCCCCAACTTTTTTCCTCAATGAGCAACAAAAGGTTTTCGGCCGCCATTGCGGCATCGGTCAACCAAAATGGAGTTACCCAATGGTCAGGGTCTTCGAGTCCGTGTCCAGCCTTGTCAGGCTTGCTGTAACGCTCGGTGTAGGCATCTTGGTCGCCAAGTATGAGAACAACCGCACTCGCATCAAGAACACCCGGTGATTTGGAAGTGAACCATTCATGAGACCCTGAAATTTGCCAAAACTTCTGGAGATCGTCCTGCGTCAAAATCAGCACATGTGAACCCTGAGAAAATCCGGCTGATGGAGCCCGCAAGGCCAACGCACAGATTTCAGTCAACTCAGCAGGAGGTGGACCGCCTGAAAAGCGTCGGGTCATGCGGCGCCGACGCAACAACGATTCGAGTGGGCTCGAAGAATTGGGGTTACTTGAGTTTGCCAAGTTTGAGCAGATCCTCGGTCATGGTCCAACCGTGGATGATCAAACAACCACCTAATGCTGGGTTCACCCCCGAGAACAACTCGGCGATCTCAGGCTTAATTTTGTCGGCCTTGGTTGACTCGTGGTCAAGGAAACCTGACAAGCCCTTCTTGGCCACGATAAAAGTTTTTTCGTCGTACTGGGCATCCACACCGAAACGCCGAGCCAAACGGCGCCCCCAGGCTCGTTCCTCGCCAACGGCGCGGTGCCCTGGTCGAGGAATCAATTCGGTGAGATGCTTGAAGACCTCAAGACCCTCAGCTGAGACGAATCGGCTACCGACCACGACATCTTCATCGGGAAAGGCCATGAGGGCACGGTGAAAAGCCTCAGACATCAGACCTTTCAAAATCTGATCCCTTTTCGACGATCGCTTAACGCTCATCAGGCCCAGCAAAACACACGGGGTGCCGCCAATACGTTCAAGTGTCGAAAATGTAAAACCCTGAACTTTGCCAGCCTCAATAGACGTCGTGCAGAGTACCCAGTCTTCTTTGGCCTTCACGAGACGCTCCATATCGAATGAGCCACCCATTGCGACCATGTCTTCGAGTTGAGCTTCCGTGAGAGCCGCGCTATCTATTGTTTCGACTTCGACGGGCATGAAAACGGCTTCTCTCTGCGTGAACCCGGAGACGGATCCGGTAACGATGTCCCCCATTCTGCCACTTGGAGGGGCGTCGGGGCGAAACGACCTTGTCGCGTCGGGGAAATAACGACCTAACGGACGACTCCAGCCCCAAATGCGACTCGTAATGGTGGGATGACCCGATCGATATCAACCATGAATTCGGCGCCAAGTTTGAGAATCTTGGCATCGCCGATATGGAGAAACACATATGACGAGCCCGGGTACTTCGTCAAAATGGCCTTCAAACGAGCCACATTTTCTGGATCGAGGGCGACCGCTGGCAGGTTCAAACGAAGTTCAGGTTCGCGATTCGACAGTTGCAACGGAGTGATCTCCATCGTGGCAATGCTGATGCGGTCATCTTGTCGATTGACGCGACACTTCACTGAAATGATTGCCTCATCAACAATTTTGTGCCCGTGCGTCTGCAACGTTTTCGTGAATACGGTGAGTTCAACTCCCCCATATAAATCTTCGAGATGCACGATGGCCATCGGATCGCCCTTTTTGGTGACCTTACGTTCGACCTTGGTGATGATGCCCGCCAAGGTCCAAATTGAACCGTTTTCCGCTTCGGCCAACATTGCAGTTGTCGTGGTGGAATATTTGTTCAAAGATGACTCGTGACCGAATAATGGATGATCACTGATGTACAGCCCGAGCATTTCTTTTTCAAACTTCAACTTGATTGATTTGTCGTATTCATTTTCTGGAATAGGAATGTCGAGATCGAAGGAAGGATCAGAATCGGTGTCGATGGCATCGAAGAGACTCATGACTCCTTGATCGGCTTCGGCCCGACGTGACACCGTGTCGTCAACGATGTTTTCAAAGACCGCCATCAGGCCTTGGCGCGGATGACCCAAACTGTCGAATGCCCCAGACTTGATGAAGGATTCAACGGCCTTCTTGTTGAGGCAATCGGTGGGAACTCGCATTGCGAAATCGTGGAAGGATTCGAATAATCCGTTGGCGTGCCGTTCGGCAACAATTCGTTCGCAAATGGCATGACCGACGCCCTTAATGGCCGACAGGCCGAAGTGGATCACCCGCTCTTCAACTTGCGGCGTGAAGTCAACATCAGAAACATTGATGTTGGGCGGACCGACCGTAATTCCACCCGTTCGGGCATCAACGAGATAACCAGCGGCCTTGTCGAGATTGTCTTTAACGCTCGTGAGCATTGCCGCAAAGTATTGAACTGGATAATTCGCTTTGAGGAATGCAGTTTGGTAACAGATATAGCCATAGCCAAACGAGTGACTCTTATTGAAGGCGTAGTCAGCAAAATTTTCAATGATATCGAAGAGCTGCTTACCGAGAATGGCCCCGTATCCAGAGGTCTCACAACCCTCTTCAAACTTGGAGCGTTCTTTCTCCATGAGGGCGCGTTCTTTCTTGCCGCACGCCTTTCGTAAGTTGTCGGCTTCGGCTAACGAATACCCGGCAAAACGCTGCGCAACGCGCATCACGCTTTCTTGGTAGATCATGAGACCAAACGTGTCGCCAAGTACTTCTTCGGCATCGGGATGGAAGTACTCGACTTTCTTACGACCATTTTTGCGATCAGCAAAGTCGTAATGCATATTGACGCTCATAGGCCCTGGCCGATACAAAGCGATCACAGCTGACACGTCTTCAAAACTTGTTGGTGCCATCGCGCGTAGCAGCTGTTGCATCGGCGGTGACTCAAGCTGGAAAACACCAATGGTGTCGCCGCGCGACAACAAATCAAAAGTCTTCTTATTGTCAAGAGGGATAGCGTCGATATCAAAATTGGGCTCAGCAAGACGGATTAAAGCCATCGCATCGGAAAGGACGTCTAAGTTCCGCAAACCAAGAAAGTCCATCTTCAATAGGCCGAGAGATTCAACACCATGCATTTCGAACTGAGTTGTTACTTGCGATTCCTCGATGGGCTTGCCGGCTTCAGGCTTGCGCTGCAGCGGCAGATACTCCGTGAGTGGTTCTTTGGAAATCACCACTGCAGCCGCGTGGATTCCCGTGGAGCGTTTCAAGCCCTCTAGTCCTTTAGCAACATCAATAACTTGCCGCATATCTTCTTCGGACTCGTAGATGTCGCGAAGTTCTTGAGCGGCGTGATAACCCTCTTTGTACTTAGGATCAAGCTCAAGGCAATATTTGAGCGGAGTGTCTCGACCCATGACAAGTGGTGGCATGGCTTTAGCAAGCTTGTCGCCAACTGCGTATGGATGGCCGAGTACACGAGCCGCATCGCGTACTGCGTTTCGCGCTTTGATGGTGCCGAACGTGATGATTTGCGCAACGTGTTCGCGACCGTAGGTGTCGGTCGCATAGTGAATCATTTGTTCGCGATACCTGGAGTCAAAGTCCATATCGATATCGGGCATTGAGATTCGACTGGGGTTTAAGAATCTTTCGAACAGCAAGTCGTAACGAATGGGGTCAATCTCAGTGATACCCAAGCAGTAAGCAACTGCGCACCCAGCAGCGGATCCGCGACCAGGACCGACGCGGATGTCTTGTTCCTTGGCATATCGAATGAGGTCCCACACGATCAAGAAATACGACGCGAATCCCATATCGCAAATGACCTTGGTTTCGTATGCGAGTCGCTCAATGACCGAAGGAGCAAGTTTGTCGCCCCAACGACGTTTGGCGCCTTCGCGTGTGAGGTGATCGAGGAACGCCGCGTCATCAGCGAAACCAGCAGGAATTTTAAAATTGGGTAGTTGTGGTTTTCCGAACTCGATTGTGACATCAGCGCGTTCGGCGATCCAGAGTGTGTTGTCGCACGCTTCAGGAACTTCGCGAAATACGTAACGCATCTCATTTGAAGTTTTGAGGTAATGCTCGGTGCCTTCAAAGCGAAAACGTTTTGGATCGTTGATCATTGAGTTGGTTTGAACACACAACAAGGCGTCGTGGGCGTCGCTGTCATGGCGATGGACATAGTGCGAATCGTTGGTGGCAATAACAGGTGCACCAATTTCTTGGGCTATCTGTAGAAGTTGCGGGTTGGTCTTCGTTTGTGCGGCAAGACCATGATCTTGAATTTCAACAAACAAATTGTCTTTGCCGAAAATTTCTTGAAGACGAGCAGCCTTGATTTTGGCGTCTTTGTAATCGTCTTTCAAGAGGGCTTGCAAGACATGACCTCCGAGACAACCGGTCGTGGCAATCAGACCCTCGTGGTATTTCTCCAGCAATTCCCAATCCATTCGTGGCTGGTAGTAATAGCCCTCAAGAAAGGCCAGGCTCGATAATTTAATGAGGTTCTTGTAACCGACATCACTTTCAGCAAGCAATGTGAGGTGGTAGTACAACTTGCGACCGCCCTCAGTATCGCCGCCGGAGTCATCAATCTGGCCCCGTCGACTGGGACGCTCAAAACGAGTCTCGTAGGCCATATAGGCCTCGGTGCCGATGATTGGCTTGACGCCTTGGGCCCGACATTCTTTGTAGAAGTCGAGAACGCCATACATGTTGCCGTGATCGGTCATACCGAGAGCGGGCTGGCCATCGGCGACCGCTTTGGCGACAAGTTCATCAAGCTTGGCGGCGCCATCGAGCATCGAAAACTCGGTGTGAACGTGGAGATGGGTGAAAGAGTCGCCCAACACCAACCTCCTTACGTCTCGGTGGATCCCGAGTTGATCGGGGTCCAAATCTCATCAATCCAAATCTCAACGATGTGGTTTAGGAACAGTAGCAGTGACCTAGAGGTAAGTTCATGGGAGTCCGCCGTGGTGGGGTCCGTTTGGTGGCCAAGTTCAGACCGTTTGGGCGAGAAAAGGAACAAACATCTCATCGCTTGTTAACGAACCATGACGACACACCAGATTAAACGGTCCCGAATCTAAGGGATCATCAAATGTGGTATCCGTAAACGGAACGAGAGCGACATCGCCGAGACGACGTTTGACTTGATCGGACATTCGGCCACCGCGTGCTGGCCCGAGCCAGGCATCTTCAACGACTTGTTCTCGTGAGGCGATCCACGCGATGTGGCCGTATGCATCGGTTGCCGCGCTGACAAGATCTGTTTCTTGACCTCGTTTGGCATGTAACCAACGGAATCGACCTTCACCAGATTGATGATGAAGTAGGCCCTTGATGTCGTCGGACAGATGCACCACGTTGTCGCCAACTTGGACTTGACCGTGATCGGCAGTGATTGCCAAGGTAGTCCCACTCGGCAATGACTCAAGTAGTGCACCGACCAGCCAATCGGTTGCGGTTATTTCAGCGTCGTAATACGGTCCGAATCCGCGTTCGTGGGCGATTTTGTCGATGCCGTCGTAATAGGCATAGACAAATTTTTCTCCAGCCGAAATTAACTGCGCGCATTGCGCCACGATTGAACTCGCAGCGCGCCATCCACAGGGGCGACTCCCCCGTAGATGCGCTTCGGTAAAAGCTGTTCCCTCAAGCTCGGCACGGCTGACCACCGGAATTGACATTCCGGCAAATGGAGGAATTGGCTGCACTGTTGATGGAGGATGAACTTTGCGAAGATCACGGGTATCTGACCACCACCGCAACGAATTCATGATCGAGTCGCCCATATCCATGCGGTAACCCACGATTCCGTGTTCGGCGGGGGTCGAGCCCGTCACGAGGCTGGTTAAGGCGCTTGCCGTGGTACTTGGAGCAATTGTCGTAATTGATCCGCCAACCATTGCTGTCAAACTTGGTGCGAGGTGAGCGTGACGCTGCAACTGCTCATACCCGAGGCCATCAATGACCAACAAGACGATTTGTTCGGCAGCCTGTAGAGGCTGAGGAAACCAGGCAGGTCGTTGACCGGGGCCCAATAAAAGACAGCCCGGCATGATTCCTGTCAGGTTTGCGCCCGAGTAGTCGGGAATGTTGGGCTGGGGAATCATGTCTCTATCTTTCACCACCTGAGAGGAGAAAGCCTGCATCAGAGCTCAATGACAACTCATGTGCAATCCTGGCACAACTTAAACTTAAGCGGTGTTTATCGCCGTGTTGAAGCGTTGATTCGCCTGAACAGGCTCTCAACCTCCTACGATGACAATGTGCGTGTTTCAACCAGGGGTGACTATGCCTGTCGGGCTTTGTTGTCACTAACTATGCACGTCGGAGAACCTGGTCCTACTTCGGTGCGCGATATCGCCGATCGCACCGGACTTCCTCAGCCCTATCTTGAACAAATTTTGTTGGCGCTCAAAGGTGCCGGCCTTGTGAAATCAAAGCGTGGAGTTGGCGGCGGATACACCTTGGCGCGCACACCCGAAGAAATTCGTTTGAATGACATCATTTCGGCCGTTGATGGTCCAATCACACTGGGTGACTTTGGTGAACCCCATCAGGACGGATCATGTGATCATGAAGGCCAATGCGTTTTGTTAGCCATTTGGAAACACACCGGTGACCATATGCGTGAACACCTCGCTGGCTTTACCCTGGCAAATGTTGCTGATGCGGCCAACGGCAAAAGTGCTTGGCCTGAAACAACGCATCACGACTGACACGTGACAGTGCTTTAAAGAGCGCGAATTTCTTTAGCTATTGCTGATAGCACACCATTGACATACCGACCAGAGTCGTCCGTGCTGAAAGTTTTCGCTAGTTCGACTGCTTCATCCATAATAACTGCTTGAGGGATATCGTCGCGCTTCATCAATTCAAAGGTGGCCATTCGCAAAATATTGCGATCAAGACACGGCATTCGTTCAATCGTCCATCCATCGGCGTGCTTGGTGATGAGTTGATCGATTTCCGTTGCTAAATCGGCAACACCACGAACTATCAAGGCCGTGACATGATCGGGATTGTCAACTAGCCCAGCAAGAACTGAGTGGCCATCAAGATTTTTGGTATCAGCTTCATACAACAGGGTTAATGCACGTTCACGAGATTGTGAACGAGGATCGATATGCGACGAACGCGATCGGCGAGAAGCCATGATCAGACTCGCGTCAAGTATTCGCCTGAACGAGTATCAACCTTAACTTTGTCACCAATGTTCACGAACAACGGGACCTGAATGGTCTTACCTGTTTGCAGCTCGGCGGGCTTACGAGCACCAGAAACACGGTCACCCTGAATTCCGGGCTCGGTATTGGCAATCAGTAGTTCAACGGAAGCAGGAATTTCAACAGACACAATTTCGGTGTTGTGCGTGGCAATAATGGCGATCATTGATTCGATGATGTAGTCAGCAGCATCACCGAGCGCTGCTGGTGCAACGTTGATCTGGTCGTACGACTCGGTATCCATAAAGACGTAGTCGTCTCCATCTCGGTACAAGAACTGCATGTCATTCTTTTCAAGCATGGCCTGCTCGACGCGGATTCCGGCATTGAAAGTCTTTTCTAAAACGTTGCCCGTTTTCAGATTGCGCAACTTGGTGCGCACGAAGGCTCCACCTTTGCCTGGCTTGACGTGCTGGAATTCGATGACGGTAAACAAACCGTTATCAAGTTGCAGCGTGATGCCGTTTTTTAGGTCATTGGTTGTGATGGCGGGCATGTTGGATCCTTGGGAGATGAGTTCAAAATTCGGCAACCATGTTCGGTGATGACCACGAGGTCTTCAACACGGAAACCGCCGAACCCCCCACGATAGAGCCCAGGTTCGACAGTCACGACATCTCCAGCCTGAAGAATTGTCGTGGCCGATGAATTTATGAAGGGTTCTTCATGGATGACAAGGCCGACGCCATGCCCGGTCCCGTGGGTGAAATATTGTTCGAGACCAGCTTCAATCAGCACTTTTCGACAGGCTGCGTCAACTTCAGATGCCTGAACACCTGGTCGACACACCGCAACTCCTGCCTGCTGCGACGCCCGGATTGCTTCGTACCAGTCGGATTGTTCTGCGCTCATCGGTCCGACGACGAAAGAACGAGTCATATCTGAGTGATATCCCGAGACGAGGGCTCCCACATCAATGATGACGGTGTGCCCATCTTCAATCTTGGTTCTGGTGGGTTGATGGTGAGGTCGTGAAGCATTGATTGGTCCGCTGGCGACAATGGTGTCGTACGACGGTCCATCAGCCCCGAACTTCCGCATGGATCCATCAAGTTCGTCACGAACTTCACTTTCGGTTAGACCTTGGGAAAGCAAACCATGGCAATGAGCGAGTGCCTGATCGGCGATACGACAAGCCGACTCGATGATCTCGATTTCGGCTTCATCTTTGAAGCGACGGAGAAATTTGCTGGACGCATCAAGTGGCATCAGCGCAGCATTGAGTTCAGTTTGCAATAAACCAAAAAGTTGATGCGATACGTGGGAATCCTGAAACTGAATCACCGAAACGCCCACGGTCAGCGACTTGGTAGTAGCAATCATGGCGGCTTGTGTGCGACATTCAATGACGTCAACATCGGCTTGCTGCGCTTCTATTTCGGCGCGAGCCTGTTCGGTGTAACGCCCATCAGTGATGAGAAACAATTTATTATCATGAATGACTAACCACGCATGTGAACCAGAGAACCCAGTGAGCCAACGAATATCTGATAAATCGGTGATCAAACAAGAAGACGATGATCCCCGACTCAGGATTTCAAATAATCTCTCAGTACGCGCTGAAGATACATGAGCCGTCATGATTACTTCACTGAAGAAGCCGAGAGATAGCGTTCACGGCGAGTTCGTATCCCATCATTCCGAGACCAGCAATCGTGCCGTTAGCAACTGGAGCAATCACGCTGGTGTGGCGCCAAGGTTCACGAGCATTCGGATTCGAAATATGAACTTCTATGACCGGACCAGCGAACGTCGCAAGTGCATCATGAAGGCTCCACGCGTAGTGCGTGAAAGCGCCAGCATTAATGATGATTGCATCAACACGACCACGAGCTGCGTGGATGGCGTCGACCAACTGGCCTTCATGGTTTGTTTGGAAATCTTCGAGGGTGAAACCAGCCTGACTCGCCCAATCCGCAACGCTTGAAACGTAATCGGCCAAAGTTGCGGTCCCGTAGATCTCGGGTTCGCGTTGCCCTAAAAGGTTGAGGTTTGGACCGTGAAGTAAAAGGATTATTCCCACGTTGATGACGATACCCGCTTGGCACGAACGAGATTGGCAACTTTACGCTTGGCTAAAACTTATGAGTTCAGTGCGAACCACGTCGGGCGAGATATTGGCGACAATTTCGAGACCTTCTGGCGAGTCCAAGATAAAGGTCAAACCATTGAGAGCCTTCTTATCGCGTGCCATCGCGGCCATGAGTTGATCAACATCAAGACCTTTTGGCATTCGTGTTTGCAGCGAGTAGGTCTGACCGACAACGAGTTCGTGATAGTCAACTCGTGAATCGTCAATTCGTCCCAGAGCACGCGCCAAGCGAGCGGCGAAGATCAGGCCAATCGCGACGGCCTCCCCATGAGCCAGTTGATGCTGGCCGACCGTTTCTAAAGCATGTGCCAAGGTATGACCGTAATTGAGGAAAGCTCGTTTGCCAGATTCTCGCTCATCCTGTTCGACAAAAGATCCTTTGATCCCTACGCAACGCGCGACCCGCTCGTCAAGGCTCAGGGCTAAAAGATCGTCCCCCGTCAAGAAGTGGTACTTGGCAACTTCGCCGAGTCCACAACGCAACTCTCGTTCTGGCAACGTTTCAAGAAAGTCGAGATCACAAATGACGGCATACGGTTGCCAAAATGCGCCAACAAGATTCTTCCCTTGAGGAAGGTTGACTCCGGTCTTTCCACCAATCGCTGCGTCAACCATTGCCAACAGCGAAGTAGCAACATGAATAACGGGTGTGCCCCGGTGCCACGTTGAAGCGGCAAAGCCTGCGATGTCGGTCACCATTCCCCCGCCGACTCCGATGATCACATCGTTGCGAGTAAGGCCCATATCGGCGAACTTTTGACTCAACAATTCAATCGTCGCCAGTGATTTCGTGGACTCTCCCTGACCGATGATCACCGTTGTCGATTCAATGGGAAGAGCGAGATTTGCCGGAATTCCATCCTGCGTAATAATGACCGCCTGACGGGCTGACGCTGGGAGAAATTGGGCAATCTCTTGGATCACGCCAAGGCCAATGAGGACTGGATACTCGCGACCAGGAAGCCGGACATCAATACGGTGAGTAGTCATGAGTTCGCCTCCAATCCAGTCTCTACTAAAACTCTGTCAATGACTTCTTGTACTTGTAAGCCTTCCACATCAATTTCAAATGATGAAACTTCGCGGTACAGACTTTCGCGTTCAATGTACAATTTTTGCAATCTCTCAGCGGGATTGCCATCGATTAAGGGCCGATGGCCGTCTCCTTTGGCCGCACGTTGTCCAATACGTTCGATCAAGGTATGCAGCGGTGCATGAAGCCAAATGACATATTTTGAAGTCTTCAACAATTCACGATTGTCGGCTCGAAGAATGATTCCGCCAGCACCAGCAATGACATGAGGGGTTGAAAATTGCCAAGCAGATGCGAGTACATCGTGTTCTATGTTGCGAAAGAAATCTTCGCCGTCCGATTCAAAGATCTGGCGCACCGTGCGACCAGTGATGCGGTTGATCTCATCGTCGGTGTCAAGAAATTCCCAACCCAATTTGTGGGCGATACGACGACCAACCGTGCTCTTGCCGGTACCCATCAGACCCACTAACACCAGATGGGGTGCTGGTGAAGTCGGTGGGTTCATAAAGGTTGGGTCGCCGAGTTCGCGTTGCGAACGAATTCAGCGACGGAGTCGCCACCAAATTTACGTTGAGCCTCGGCTGCCAGAACCAGAGCCACCATTGTTTCGGCAACGACACCCATGGCTGGCACCGCAGTGACGTCGGTGCGTTCTTTGAAAGAAACGCCTGCTTCTTTGGTGATCACGTCAACAGTTGGCAAGGTCGGCTTATTGAGTGTGGCCAAAGGCTTCATAGCGGCGCGGACAACGAGAAGTTCTCCGGTTGTGATGCCACCTTCGGTTCCTCCGGCGAGAGTTCCGGTTCGAACAAAACTCTGAGTTGTTTCGTCCCAATGGATCGGGTCGTGACCATTGCTGCCGCGACGAGTTGCAACTTCGAAACCATCGCCGATTTCAACGCCCTTGACCGCTTGGATGCTCATGATTGCTTGAGCTAATAATGCATCAATCTTGCGATCCCAATGCACATGTGAACCAAGTCCAACGGGCACCCCATAAGCAAGGACTTCGACGATGCCGCCGAGAGAGTCGCCTTCTTTAGCAGCCTGCTCAATTTCGATGACCATTCGTTCACCAGCAGCGGTATCAAAGCTGCGGACGGGCGACTCGTCGACTTGATTGAGATCAGATGGTGTCGGACGTTGGCCGCCAGCAGATTTGGCAGAACCCATCGAAATGACGTGCGAAATGACTTCAACGCCAATCGTTCGAAGCAGTGCTTTCGCTAAGGCCCCAGCAGCGACGCGAGCGGCAGTCTCGCGAGCACTCGCGCGCTCAAGTACATCGCGGGCATCAGTGAAGCCATACTTCTGCATTCCAGCGAGATCGGCGTGGCCCGGTCGGACCTTTGTCAACGGATCTGCTGTCGCACCGGGTGCTGGGTCCATTTCTTTGTGCCACTTGTCAGAACGGAACCACTCGCTGTTCTTGATCTCAATGGCAACGGGTGAACCTAGAGTCCGACCATGGCGAACGCCACCAACCAAGGTGACTTCGTCCTTTTCAAACCTTTGTCGCGGTCCACGTCCATACCCAAGACGCCGCCGAGATAATTCGATCTGAATATCTTCAACGGTGATGAGAAGTCCAGCAGGGAGGCCTTCGACAATAACGACTAGGGCTTGACCATGGGATTCGCCGGCGGTGAGGTAGCGCAACATTGCAAGTTACTTTACCGCTGTCTTACGCAAGCGCCTGTAATGCTGCCTGGTACATATCGGACACATTGGGCATGAGCCCGGTCCAGATCTGTTGCTGAAGCGCCGCTTGGTGAACCAGCATTCCGAGACCGTCGATGGCCAAAGCCCCGCGGCTACGGGTCAGACGCAAAAGTTCGGTTTCGATGGGGTGATACACCAAATCCATAACGATGTGATCGGCGCGAATGAGGTCGATGGGTATCGGGTTCGCTACTACATTTCCGGGCACGACTTCTCGGCTCTTGGTCATGCCGACACTGGTGGCATTGATGATGATTGCGCTTTTGGCTGCGGCGTTTGCAAGTGACACTGCGTCAGCGATCGAGACTGCGTTGGAGTTCGCTGGAGCCAACGCGACGGCCGCCTGTGCATGTTCAAGCGAACGGTTTGCCACAAAAATTTCCCGACAATCGTGACGTTGGAGAGCGTCGATAACCGAGCGCGCTGCTCCCCCTGCACCGAGAATCAAAATCGCTTGACCTTGAACGCTGACACCTTGTTCTTTGAGGCTCGCAACAAGTCCATCGCCGTCAGTGCTATGACCGACTAACGAGCCATCGGTCGCTACTTCAACGGTGTTGACACTGTGCAAAGCCTGGGCCGCCGGACTGACTGAATCAACCAATGAAGCAATCGCAGTTTTGTGTGGCATTGTGACCGATAGTCCCCGTAGCCCAAGAACTTTCATCGCGTCAAGAGCCGATTGAGTCTCACCTTCCTTGACTTCGCAGGCGACATAGACCCAATCAATCCCCAATGATTTAAAACCAACGTTATGGATAACCGGCGACAAACTGTGTTTGACAGGATCACCAATGACGGCAGCAATTGAAGTGCTGGAATTAATGCGTAACCCGCTCAGCGCAACTTCGAAACTTTCTTGAGTTGATGTCATGTCAGAGAACTCCAGCAATGATCGCCGCTTGAACATTGACTTGATGTTGGGCCAAAGTTGCGGCGAACTTATGGTGTCCGTCTTTGTCGGACAAAACATAATAGAGATACAAGCAAGCAGATCCGTCGGTAATTTCGCGACAGATAGGGTCGCCCGCTGAAGGATTCGGCGCCGGATTCAAAGCAGCGTTGATAGCCGCGCGACCAGGGTTGGCAATCGGTGTTGGCGGCAAACCGGTATGAAGATACGAGTTGTACGGGCTGTCAATGGCTTTCAATTCCACAAAAGGTAAATCTGGATTCTGCTTGTACAAAAGAGTGGCATCAACTTCAAGGGGCATTCCAAGGGTAAGACGGTTGTAAATCACCCGCGAGATTTTTGCGCGATCCTCGGCGACTTTAGCTTCGCGTTCAATAATTGAAGCGATCGTTAAAACCTCATACGGGCTCAGGCCGACAGAATTCAACGAATCGTCAAGACCCTCTTGCCGCCCTACTCGTTCCATAAGTTTGAGCATTTGTTGCGCTATTTGTGTCGCGGTTTGGTCACCACTGATGAGGTATGTGTCGGGAAATAGCAATCCTTCAAGAGATGTGATCGCGTCGGGTTGATATACCGAGCGGACAGCAGAAATTTCAGCAAAAGTGTCACCGGTCTTGACAAGAAAATCAGATTCTTTAACTGATTGCACTTCTTCACCAAGTCGTTGCGCCATCTGCCCCAAAGTAAAACCTTCAGGGAAGGTGACCTTGGTGAGAGTTTCGTTAGGTGGCGTACGGAGAACCCGAAGGATATTTCCGACATGATCGTGAGGCTTCAAAGTGTAGAAACCAGCGCCCACTTCAAGTCCGCCTTTGGACGAGACATAGGAACGAAAAACTGAATCGTTGACGATAAAGCCTTCTTGCTCGAGGCGTTTACTCATTG
>CAMDCI010000017.1 GCA_945889715.1 Bifidobacterium breve
TTGCCACGAATGCTGACGTTCTTCATGGTGTTCAAGATGTTGTCCATCTCGTTGCCGGGAACTTCGACGATTGAGAACTGATCAGAGACTTTGATATCGCCGATGTCGCGGCCAGAGATACCACTCTCGTTAGCAATTGCTCCGACTAGGTCTTGAGGACGAATGCCAGCTTTGCGACCGAGGCCGACATACAACTTGGCGGTTGGGCCAGAGCCACGTCCACGCGCTGGTCCACGTTCGAAACGACCACCACGGTCGGGGCGTTCGTCGCGACCGAAACGACTGCTGCGGTCGTTGCTTCCGCTGCGGTCAAAACGCTCGCGACTGTCACCGCGACTGTCACCACGACTGTCACCACGGCTGTCACCACGACGACCATCTCGTCCATCTCGTCCGTCGCGGCGATCGCCACGATCACGGCGATCACGAGGATCACCGTTTGACAAGTCGGGGATGTCAACTTCATCAAGTGATGACTGTTCGGCATCATGCGTGAGTTTGATGGCAGCGAGTGCGATTTGTTCAATGTTGAACTCTTGCAAGAGATCGGTCAAGACCGATTCAAATCGCTCTTGGGTCTCGCCGGCCAGTGCTTCGCGCAAAGTCTCGGTGGTGAGTTCCATCTGACGAGCACGTAGTGCTTCTACCGAAGGCACTTTTTCAAACGCGATCTTGATCTTGGTCAGGCGCTCAATGTTTTGCAACATGCGCTGTTCACGAGGTTCGGCCAAAGTAATTGCGACGCCCTCGCGTCCGGCGCGTCCCACTCGACCAATACGGTGCACATACGACTCGGGAGCCGATGGTACGTCGTAGTTGACAACATGGGTGAGGTGATCAATGTCCAGACCACGAGCCGCAACGTCTGTTGCAATGAGCAACTCGGCAACTCCCGAACGGAAACGACCCATCACTCGGTCGCGTTGTTCTTGATCCATTCCACCATGAAGTGCTTCGGCACGGTAACCGCGACCATTCAGCGTTTCGGTGAGTTGATCAACTTCGCCACGAGTACGACAGAAAACAATGGCTGCTTCAGGTGCCTCGATGTCAAGAATGCGTCCGAGAGCCGCGGCCTTGTGGTGACGCGGAATCATGTACGCCGACTGCTTCACCAATGGCGAAGTACCAGCTTGAGTTAATGAACGCTGAATGGTGATGCGAATTGGATCGCGCTGATGGCGGCGCGCAATGGCATCAATACGGGGCGGCATTGTTGCCGAGAACAAAACCGTCTGACGTTCTTTCGGCGTTGACTCAAGAATTGCTTCAAGGTCTTCGGCGAATCCCATGTCGAGCATTTCGTCGGCTTCATCAAGAACCACCATTTGGATGTTCTCAAGCTTGAGCGTCTTCTTACGAATGTGGTCAAGAGCACGACCCGGTGTCGCCACCACGACGTGCGTTCCGCGACTCAAAGCATCGATCTGACGTCCGATGGGCTGGCCACCGTAAATCGGAACGCAACGAGCACGTAGATCGTGTCCGTACTTATAGATGGCCTCTGAAACTTGCATAGCAAGTTCGCGGGTTGGCACGAGAACCAGCGCCACAGGCGTTGGTCGATCGTTATTCATGTCGAGTAATTGCAAAATCGGCAACGCGAACGCTGCTGTTTTACCGGTACCGGTTGCGGCTTGACCTAAAAGGTCTTTGCCGTTAATCATGTGGGGAATGGCCTCGCGTTGAATAGGCGTCGGTTCCTCGTAGCCAAGGCCCGCCAGGGCCTTAAGTATCTCTGGACGTAGTCCTAAATCGGCAAAGCCGGTGTCCACGCTGGTTGATGTATCCATGAGCGTTTCTCCTGCTCTGTAAGGTTGTCCAGCCTACGGCTTATATACCCCGAACGTGTTGTATACCAAATGTGAGACCGAACAAGGGTCACACGCTGGGGGAGTTGGGTCAGAGACCCAACTCGTCGGGGTTCGCGACATAAACCTTACGGAGACGCTTCTGGGCCTCGGTGTAGAGACGCGACACGTTGTAATGCTTGCTGCGCGTGAGCGCCGCAATTTCGTTGACATTGAAGTCTTCGAATGCACGCATGGTGAATACGTCGTATTGCTTTTTGGTGAGGTGCTTGATGAGTGCTTGATCAATGATCTCGCGACTCATTTTGGTGAAGAAAATTGATTCGGGGTTCAACCCTTCTTCGTATGAGCTGGCATCGCTGGCGCTGATCTGAATCATCATCTCGTCAAGTGCGACATTGCCGACGAAACACTTATCAATATCGTTCCAAGTGCGCTCGGCCGATTGGCGAGCCTGTTGACGGATGTAGTCGATAGCGCGGGTGCGGGTAACTGCACGAGCCAAGTGCAACGGAGTGTGGCTGGTGAAATACTGCGGACGACGTAAGAGCCATTCAGTGATGTACCGGACCACGTCCATGCGCGCTGAGCGATGAATGTCGGGCATGTTCATCACGAGGCGCTGTACTGCCGTCTCGAAGGTGATGACGTAATTCTGATGTTCTTTGGATAATTCCATGTAGCTCCTCTGTTTGGTTTTGGTTGTGTTTGTTGTTCTTTGTGGTCAAACAATTGTAGAGAAGGGGTGACGGATAGTTCCCCTAAGTCAGTGACCGAATGTGTCAGTGACCGAATGTGTCAGTGACCGAACTCCTCACGAAGTTCGGCAACAACTTTGCGGGCCTTACCTAATTCCCTTTGGGTCATTTCACGCTTGAGTCCAAGTTCAATAGCTGCTTCAACAACTTGGTGACCCTGGACTTCGACGAGTAAGTACACCTGCTGTTGACGCGGTGTCATAGCTGTGAGTAATGAACTCAACATCAGGTTGTTGACAACATCCGATTCAATGTCTTCTTTGCTGGCCAGAAACTGTTCGTGACGCGCTTTGCCCTCTTCGCCTTGCAAAACATTGTCCAGATACTGGATTGCTTTGCGGTCACGAGCGTCAACATCTTTGACGTAACGCCCTTGCGGCACTTGACGACTCATCTGTCGAATGAAATCGACCGAACGCTGACTCGCAACGACCGATGCAAGAACATGCGGCTTGTACTTGCTCATCAATGCCGGGCGCTCAAGCAGCCAGCACGCACAATATTGTTTGAAGTCATCAGCTTCGGCCAACCGGAATCCGGAGATTTTCTGAACCTTGCGGTCTAGAGCCAATAAAAATTCCTTGAAGTATTGGTTGATCTCTAACGGTGTCATCGTCTCACTCTTGTTCGGGGTCTCGTAGGTCATATCGGTGTCTCCTTGTTTTGGTGTGGTGTCGTCAGATACTTCAAGTTTTTTGTTGGTCGGTTTCAGGGTGGTGGCTCTCTTTCGGTCGGGGCTTCGGATGAAGCGGTTTGGGGGTAAATAACTATGCCAGGGGGCTGGGTGAAGGTTCCCCGACAATGTCGGTCGTGCGAGTTATGCGATATCCAACTTGCGCAGGACGCGGTTGCGTGCCTCGACAAGTTGGTCAAATGAACGTCGGCTCACCGTACGGATATGAACGTGCGTGACCCGCGTAGGTGTGCGCAGAATCGTCTCAAAAGTTGTTTCTGCGCAGTCTTGAAATGGGTAGCCAAAAAGGCCTGATGAAATCAGTGGCGCAGCAATACGGTTGTCGCCATATTCGTCGGCCATAGTCAGAATGTTTTCCCATGTGCGGACGAGAGTTTGTTCTTCACCGTTCATTGGTACTTGCTTCTTGCCTTTGTTGAGAGATTCTTTGTCAACAGGACTCGTCCAGCGAGGGCCATAGGCATGAATAACACCCGTAAAACCGCGTGATTCACCGCGTCCAGCCGTGGTGAATGCCACTTGGCCCGGCTTAAGCGGCAACTTGCTATCGGCTCGTTGCGGTGAGAGTTCTTCGACTCCGCATACTTCCCAAATACGACCTGACGCGCCACCACCAGGAGTGACTTCGGCGTTCGATGCGTTGACGAGCAAACCACTAAATGGCGCAGCAATGTCAACGAGTTCAATTTCGATGCGCACACGACCAATAATGGGTTCGTCGTCGTAGTCGTACTCGTCAGAAGATTGCAACGTTTGCTCGGGGGCAAAGTTCAGGCTGACAAATTTTTGTAACTCTCTGATGGTGTCAACGTTTGGACGTGCACCAGTTCCGTTGAGTGTGAGGTCGCTACGTAATTGCAACGACCACGCGTCGAGGACTTCGGGTAAGGCCACGTAGTCGCTGACGATTTCACTCATCTGGAACGAGCGTGAAAACTCGATGTGATCAGAGCTTGAATAACCAGTTGAATAATCAATAGAACGAGACTGCAAGACCGGCGAGAGGTATTGCTCTTCGTTGACCTGGGTACGCCCGCCACCTAGCAGCTCAATGGAGGCACCCTTGGCGAGAGCGGTACGAATGTCGACAACTGTGGTGCAGTCGGCCGGGGTGAAGTAACGCTGATTGCCACGTTGAACAATCTTTGAACCGAACTCTTCGGGCAACTCGCTGATCTTGAGACCTTTGCCGATGAGGTTGTTGGATTGGTAGTAACGAACTGTTCGCTCAGTCAGAGATAATTCGCTCGGGAGAGATTCATTGGCTCGGGTGACCAGTTCGTCAACGAGGAAAAACTTTTTCGATTTTGTACTCATCGCTGGCCACCTCCGTTCGTGTTGTTTTTTGGGACTAGGAATACCTGACAAGGAAACTATAGCACATGACACTTACCAAATGTCAAGTCTTTTTAACAAATCATGTGGTGTCAAATACAAAAAATGAAGACAAATATATAAAAGACCTGCGTGTTAGCCTATTTCGGAGCAATCTCCGGCATGAAATTCGTGCAAGTTAAGTTCACAAGCGAGCCTGGCCAAGGGTGAGCCGACCGGCCAGACCGCATAATCGACGTATTCGGAGCCGATCATTTCGGCCACATTGAGGTAGGCCACGGGTATCTGGGCGGGGTCATCGTCATCCATTGAGTCGTGGGTCATCGAGACCTGGATATACCAACCACCGAGTGGCGCATCGAGAACTTGGCGAGCTGCATTGACAACTTTCATGACAGTACGGAACTGTGATGGATCGTCATCGGGAAAGAATTCGAAATCGAAAGGGTGCACGATTCCGCAGGTTTCACACGGAACTACCTGATAGTTCTGATCGATATTGGCAATGGCGTTCCAGCCATCGGCGATGAGTTCATCTTGAAGATCATCAGGGATTTCACCGAAATGACGGTCGGGTCGTCCACCAATCGTGGCTAACCAATGACGACGACAACCGCTGATTCGCAACCATTCGCCCGTTATTGAGCCGTCGTCGTGGGGATAAATATCAATCACGGCCTGCCCATGCTGAATACCGGTAACTGCGCTCGAGGCAGTTAAAACAATGTCGAGAACCGATTCGGGGGTGAGATAGGGATTGGTCTGAAACCAATAAGAAACCATGCTTTTTTGACTGGTATCCCAGTGCGTAAAACTGTCGAGGTCGTCTTGGTCGTCGGGATCCATGGGCTAGATATCCTGACACGGGGCTGCCTGAAAGATGTCCCGATCTGAGCTCATGCGGGGCGTACTGTGCAGGAGTGCTCGCACAGTTCACGACCGCTGAATTCAATTCCCGATGCGAACTCGACCGAGAGTCGCTGAGCCCATTACGGGGGATCACCGTGGCGCTTGTTGACACCGACCCCACTAGCGAAGTTCGCGCATTAGGGACGATTCCGTGCATTGTGGTGGGCCGCCGAGGAAGCGAGCACGACTTAACGACCAACTGCGACGTAGTCGTTGACAAAGACGACGAATTAGACGAGATTTTGACCACGATTGAGCGATCTCCTCAAGCGGCCCTTGCCGCGGTGTTGTTGTTGCGGGGGGTCGAAAACCGCACCATTGAAGAATCTCTCATTGCCGAGTCGACGACTTACTCACTTTTGCAAGGTGGTGCCGAATTCGCTCAGTGGAAAAATCAGCGGGTGAATAGAGAACGTGAAGATTCGGGCGAGTTAGAAGTGCTCAGTGAGCGAATTGATGATCACCTCATTGTGACTCTTAATAGCCCGATGCGTCGAAACGCTTATTCATCAAAGATGAGGACAGCGCTTGCAGAAATACTGCAGCTTGCACTGATTGATGAGAGCATTCAGTCCATCACGTTGCGCGGCGCCGGCTCAAACTTTTCAAGTGGTGGTGACCTAGACGAATTTGGCTCGTTCTCAGATTCGGTAGTAGCTCACATTTCACGGTTGACATCAAGCGTGGGTACGAGCTTGAACCAATTGCGTGAACGTCTCGGGACAAAATTGCGATGTGAAATGCACGGCGTAAATTTCGGTGCTGGTGTTGAACTACCCGCGTTTGCCGGATGGGTCGTTGCGAATCGCGAAACTCGATTTTGTCTTCCCGAAATTGCTTTAGGTCTGGTACCAGGCGCGGGCGGAACCGCCAGTTTGCCGCGACGACTGGGGCGACAACGAACCGCTTGGTTGGCGCTAACTGGTCGAGCAATTGATGCGCAAAAGGCTTATGAATGGGGCCTGATTGATGAAATATCTGCGTGAGTGTTCACCCGAACTTCAGCAATTGCAGTGGCTTGCATCAGAGTTTGAATCTTTGTCGGGATTGGCGATCAACTCGCAAGATCTACTGACGCAACGAGTGCGGCATACAGGTTGGCAAGCGGGTCCTTCCCAAAGTGTTGGTGGCTCGTGCCACCTCATGATGACATCAGACGGGCAATGGGTTGCTATCAACTTGGCTCGACCCGAAGATCATGAACTTGTCAGCATTTTCTTTTCATTAGAAGTTGGCGTAGATGAAAAAAAGGCTATCGGTGAACTTCGCAACAATGTTCAATCGTGCCCGGCGGCCGACCTCATTGAATATGCGATTGATGTCGGGGTTCCGATATCGCGCCTGAATGAAGTACCGAATGAATTCCTCAGTCATGAGTTGCCGGTACGGGTTCGAGAAGTGAGCCAGAGTTTGACTGCACGAAAGAGCACGCAACTGAAAGTGGTTGACCTCTCTTCCTTGTGGGCTGGCCCACTGTGTTCACATTTGCTGCAGCGATGTGGTTTCTCAATTACGAAAGTTGAATCAAGACAGCGGCCAGATGGTGCGCGTTTTGGGAACCCAAATTTCTTCGCCGAACTTGATGAAGGTAAGGACCATGTTGAGATTGATTTTCACTCAATTGCCGGCGTCCATCAGTTGCGCAAACTCATTGAAAATGCTGATGTGGTGATTGAGGGCTCTCGTCCGAGAGCACTGCAACAACTTGAAATCAATGCCGACGAGATCATGCGCAATGACCGACCACACGTGTGGTTGTCGATCACTGGGTACGGTCGAGCGGGTTTGGCCGGGCAACGAGTTGGCTTTGGGGACGACTGCGCCGTGGCGGGAGGATTGGTTGATTTTTCGTCCGATGGACCCCATTTTTTAGGGGATGCAGTGGCCGACCCAATCTCGGGAATGGTGGCAGCCACGGCGATTTTACGAGCATTTAATGAACATAAGTCCTGCTTGGTCGGGGTAAGCCTGGCGGAGTCGGCGGCTTGGCTTAATAGTGTCCGCAAAAAACAAGAAAGTCAGCGAGACTTCAACCCATGAAGCCGTATTACTGCGTTCGCCTGGAAGGACCTACGTGGCCGTCGGCTCAGCAATCCAAACTTCGTGAATTAGTTGAGACTTGGCTTGAGGCCGAGCACCCATTTGATGATCGCGGACCTGGCGTGTCGATCCGTCTCGATGCAGAGAATCCCGAACAGTGGTGGCGCTACACGATTGATGAATCGCTCAACGGCGGAGCGATTGTTTCAACAGCGATCACAATTTTGAATCTCGAAAAGCGTTCAACGTTTGAAGTCCGCACTTCTGTCGTGCCGAGTGGCTCGCGGGTCACGCCGTTGAAGATCTCGGTATCGGTCAAGACGAAGCGCGATCTACTCAAGCGAGTTGTTGAAACAGTGACGTTGTACGACGCCGGCATGAAGATCGGTGCAAAAACAGCAGTGATCACCGATAGTCCTGGAGCCGAAGCAATTGCCGCGTTCTTTGAAGCGCCAAGTCGTGCCTTGCCAATAGTGATCGAAACTATGCCGTCGATGGAAACGTCAGTTTTTGATGCTCAGAAATTGGCACCCGAATTGGCAGGGCTCGCACATGTTGTGCAGATCGTTGGCCCGGCGCCACGTGCCGCATTTAACGAATTTCATGGTCGTGAAGTTTTGGGTCAACAAGCTTTGGTGATCATGTGGCCCGACCATTCAACGAATTCAATTTCTGGGCTAGGCACCAAAGCAGGAGCAGGAGAGAGCGATCGCAACAGAGTGCGCCTTGACATCACTGAAATAGCCGCAGATTCATTGGCTCCATTGCGGGCTCCACGTTTTCGTCGCCGAGCTGCTGAACAAGAGGTTGAAACTCGAGTTGTTGAAGCTGAGAAGAAAGAACTCGATACTTTGGGCGACCCCGAAACTGTTTCGTGGGGCGAATATCGAAGCGCACTTGATGGTTGGCAAGAAACAGAAGAACATGTCGGCGAACTTGAACAAGCAATGGCCGAAGCCGACCGCATCATCGCGGAGCAACAAACAATTATTGAAAACAAAGATCAAGCAGTTAACCAACTGATCTTGCAGAACGTGAATTACGCAATTGAGCTCAACAAGAACCCCAGTGGTTTACTGGCAACTAATGCCAGCGATGCAGTGAACCAAGCAGCTGAACGATGTGACTATCTCATTTTTCATCCGCAGGCAATCGCAACCGCCAAAGACCTTGATGGCATTGATGCCAACCGATTGTTACAAGACCTGATGCGACTGAATATCGTCGCCCGAGACTGGCAAAGCGGGCAAATCAATAATGCTTCGATCAAAGTGGCGTGCCGAGGTTTAGGTCTCGATTTCGCACCGAGTGTCGGTGACAACGCAGGGCAAAAGTTCGGTTCGGATTATGCGTTTACCTGGCAGGGTCGCACCGAGTTTGCACTTGCCCATATTCGCAACGGCAAGGGCACCCGGATGTACCGAGTCCACGTCTTTTTTGACGATTCGCTTCGACAAGTAGTTGTTGCCTACGTGGGTCGCCACCTGCGTGGAAAGCGCGATCACTAGATTTTTGTCTGTCAACGCACACTTTGGGTGAGCATGTTCGTTTGTTAGGTATGAGCCTTACAACTTTGAACCATGTATCCGTCGGCCGACCAATTACGAAGTTCGGCATTTCCATATTCCCGGTGTATCAAGGGGGAGTCCCCGAATTTACGCAGTCGATTATTCGTCCCAATGATCTTGTTGTGATTCGCGAAAAGGAATCACCGACTGTTCCTACGTTGGTCGTCGAAAACAAGAACGGCTCCCCGGTTGTGCTTTTTGTTGGCGAAACTCTAGAAGGTGGCCGTCAGCAACGAGTCCTCAATCAAACCGTGGTGTTGCCACCATTCAGCGAAACCGAAATTCCGGTGTCGTGTGTCGAGCAGGGCCGTTGGCATGGATCGCAGCAGTTTGGCGGTATCGGCCGAATGTCGCCGAGCAACGTTCGTCGTTCGGCCAATCGTGGCTACCAGCAAGAAGTATGGAATGAAGTGCGGTACTTATTAAGTTCCCGATCTGTGGACTCAGACACTCAGGCACTTGCCGATTTGTATCGCGATCCGGAGACTGACGCGGCGCGCCGTAGCAAAATTGAAAAAGTCGCAAGTTGGGGTCCGTTGCCTGGACAAACCGGGATTGTTGTGACTCACCGGGATGCGATTCAGTCACTTGACCTTTTTGGTTCGCAAGAATTTCTTGCAGCGATGTGGCCCAAGATGGTTGAATCGGCGTTAGGGACTGAGGTCAAGCCGAGTGCTGGATCTAAGCGTCAGAACACGTCCGATGCAGTTTTGAAGTTTCTCGATCGTGTCAGCCATTCTCTGATTGAGTCTTCCGCTCAGCAATCAACGGGCCTTGGCGACTTCCGCCGTATTGAAAATGAGTACTTCACTGGTCAAGCGCTCACCCTTGACGGCGTATTGGTGCACGCCTCGGCATTCCCATCAGTTGATTAATGCCATGACGGATTTTGTGGATGTAAAGGTTTCGTATCGGAAGCTTTCTGATACTGCGTTGATCGTGTGTAATGAAGCACAACTCGAAGACATATGTGTGGCTCATGCAATTGGTGAACTCGAAGAAGAGGTTGAGACATATCAACTGGACTTTGATACTCATGTTGAAATTCGGCCTCTCATGACTCAGTGCTCGACACAACACGTTGTAGTGGCGATACAAATCGTTGGTGCCGATTCGCGCCAGGCAACTGATTGCGGTGAAATTGCCGTACCACGTAGCTTCAGAGGAATCCTTGAAAAAGTGATTGCAAACGCCAACCAAGAACGTGACGAAAGAGATTCCATTGCGGCCACGTATGAAGAGTCTTTCCAGGTGCCGTTTCTCGATGTCGTACTTGACGAACCATTGGTTGCTCCACATCTCGTTCATCTTTCGCACGTGAAAGCTGTTTCGGCGGCGGTTGATGAATTCGGTGCAGCGCATCACCGATTGATGGTGCGTTCTTCATTGATGTTTGAACTGCCACCTGCGCGTGATGATGTGCGCTTGTTATGGTCGGGATTGGCTCAAGAAATTGATCATGCCCAAGGACTTGGTCCGGTGTCATCAATTGTTCGGGCAATCAAAAGCCTCAGATGTCAAGCGACTATTCCAGCAGATATTCGTCTGGCTACCTATCGAACTCTTGAAGATTTGTTGCAAACACAGCGTTGGCAGGCGACTGCAGCGACATTGCGAGAGGCAACCAAGGCACTCGACGACGTCACAGTCGCCAAATAGTGTGATTTCACCATTTACGATTCGCCTTTCTCAGGTCACAATAGAGACATGCCGGCGAAACCGAAGAATTCAGCCACGCGACCGCGCCGGGTGGATCCACTCGAGCGAGTACTCAATTTGTTTACGTTGCTTCATCGATCGACGCATCCATTATCGCGTGAACAAATAGTGGCTGAAATGGCCAGGGGGATGACTCCGTATCCAGAGTCGGATGACGCGCAGAGGCAGCTCTTTGGCAGCGATAAGAACACCATTGTTCGTGATCTCGGAATTCAAGTTCGACAGTCGGTTGCGCAAGGTGACGAAGCCGGCCAGACGAAGTATTGGATCAGCGAAGAAGACATGTGTGTCCCAGAACTCAACCTCACTAGGGATGAACTCTCAGTTCTGAGTCTGGCGCTGGCATCAATTCATCACTCAGTTCCGGAGGCCAGTGAGGCACTTATGAAACTTGAAGGCATGAATCCGCAGCGTGCTGCGGTCAACTTCAATGTTCAGGTGCCGTTAATGGTGGTTCGGTTCGCAGAAATTATTCAACGTCGCCAACTTGTTGAAATCGCAATTAAAGATTCACGTGTCGTTGTCGATCCCTCACGAATCCTTTTTGACAAGGGGACGTGGTACCTCATTGCTATTCCCGATGGCGAGAAGCGTTTGCGGGCGATCAAATGCGCGCACATCGGTGCAGACTTTTCAATTGTTGAGGGTGAAGCGCAATCAACAAAAAAGAATTTAAGCAATCGTGAATTACGCAAACTCGTTCATAATGTTGAAGGCGACGATGTTGAGGCTCAAGTAATTGTTGATTCACATGTCGCGGGTATTTCGTGGTGGGACAGTCGTGTTCGCGAAACTGAGGTGTTGCCAGACGGAAAATTAAGAATCACTGTTCAAGTTGATGACCCTGCTCGATTGCGGGGATGGGTTTTGGGCTTCGGTTCTCATGCAGTCATCGAATCTCCGGCTGCGCTTCGTGATGATTTTGTGAAATGGCTTGAGCAACTCGAACAAGTACCCGAGTCAATACCTGCGGCTCCAGAAATGCCAACGGCCCCGACAAATCGTCCAGGCCCACGACCCTTAGGTGAACGGCTTCAGCGGTTGTTATCTATTTTGCCGTGGTTGCGTTTACGAGGTTCAATCACTGTCGTCGAACTCGCAGAAATGCTCGGCATCTCGGGTGAAAATCTTTTTAAAGATCTTGAGTTCGCGTCTATGTGTGGCGTTCCTCCCTATACCCATGATGCGCTATTTGATTTTTCAGTTCTTGACGGTGAAGTTATCTTTCATGGTGATGTCCCAGCATTCGGTCCACTACGTCGCACTAAAGCACTGATGACGCGTGCTGTTAAGTTGACACCACGTCAGGCCACAGCAGTCGCAGTTGCTTTAGCAAGTTACGACGCAGTCGTTGGTGACTTAACAATGCGTAACGAATCGGTGACTTCGCTGCGAAAAAAGATTGAGGAAGCTATTGGTGATTTACCGGTGCAAGTTCGACTTGAAGATGCACCACTTTTGCAAGAGGTAGGGCAGGCAATTCGTCAGGCTCGACAAATTCAAGTCACGTATGTCAACGGCGAGGACGAAGTAACCGAACGGATGCTGAATCCGATGTTGATATTTGTTGATCGCGGTGATTCGTTTTTAATTGCCGACGATGTTTCAAGCGGCGTCGCCGAAAAGGTATTTCGAGTTGACCGAATCGTTGAGTGTCACGAAACTGGGGAGTCTTTCGTGACGCGTGAAGTGACTTTTGGTGGCTGGAAGTTTCGCGGCGAAGTTGAACCGGCCGTGCTTTATGTCGCTCCAGGTAACGAATGGCTGATGGATCGCATAGAGAGCAAAGCGCATGTCGTCAATGATGACGGTTCAATGTTTTTGTGGGTGAATGTCGCAAGTCGACCCTGGTTGGCTCGTTTGTTGTTGCGTTGTGGACCAACTTCGTGTGTTGTCAGTCCCACGCATCTTCAGAATGTTGTGGCTGAACGGGCACGGGAAATACGTCGGCAATACACGTGATTGTTGGCATGTGGTGCCCGACAAGTAGGTATATGTTGCCTGACCCCCTTGGCAAAGTGGCAACATGGTAAATGTGAAAGCGCTTCTAACGTTACGGTACCGACCGGTGTCGGACACCGTCATCGCATACGTTGATGCGCTCGAGCCTGAGGTTAACGATTCGGCAGTAGTCCCCGATCTTGACTCTGGCGTCGTGCGCGAAAAACTAGATGCTGACACAACTGCCGAATGGGTGACGATTGATAGCACCGATGTCTTGGTCGGTATTCAACAGATGCACGCTTCAGTTCGCTCGTACGTGGAAGGTATGCCTCCGTTCATGGCGCAACTGTTGACCGACATTGTTTTATTGGCCAGAGATTCAGATGGGCCCGAAACTTCGCAGACCGCATTGTTGAAAACACACGAGATGACACGTCGTCTCGACATCTCATTACTGCACCGACCAGCAGTGACTAACGAAAAACGACGCGCATCTCGAGCGACATCAAAAGGCGTTGAGGCTGCACTGCACTATGTCATTGACAGTTTTGAACACTCACCGCGTCCACTTCCATCCGACGAATCAGTCGCACATGTCTTGCGTGATCTCGCATCTTCGATTAGTGACGGTGAAGGTCTGTCGAGTGAACGCACAGTCGAGGCAGCTTTTAACAAAATTTCCAAAACAGGCATGCGGAGCCAAGTACAGAAGAAAGAACTGTTGTCGCTGGTCAATGATCTACGCGACCAACGAACCTGGCAGAGTGCGATTGATAAAGCCCTGACAACTCCTGAATTGGTGGGTAAATCAGAGTCAGACGGCGAACTTAACGACGTCGATTGACGTTCCACTCGTTCTTAAGAAAACTCAAGAATGTTTCGTTCCACGTGGCGTAATGGGGCCAACGAGCAGTCACCCAGTCGTGGGCTTCTTCATCGTCAAAGTCGTATTGACGCATTGCCCATGCTTTCAAGATGAGCCCAGTTCGGCTGCGTCCACCATGACAATGCACAAGGACTTGGTGACCTTCGGCAAGAAGCGCTTCCATGCTGTCGACTGCATCACGTACCAACGTCAACAAATCTAAGTTGGCGTCACCTTCGTTGTCACGAATGTAAAACTCACGTCGAATTGGATGATGTGCCAATTCGCCGCCAGTCAAACACAACGACACTGTCGCAAATGATGAGTCGCTCAGCAATGCGCCACCGAGATCGGTCGCGAAGACTGCAAAAGATTCATCCACTTGCTGCGGCTCCTTCGGTGTCTCGCGCGTCGTGAGAACTGCTGGCTTCGAGCCGATTAAAGACCTCGCAATATTTTGCAGGCCGAGATAGTCGTAGTCACGTCGGCCAGTTGGTGTGTTGATTGACCCGTGTACATAGGTCAACCAGCGGCTGGGAATTCCCTGAATTCCGTATGTTGCACCAGCAATGGCACCAGCGACGCACGCAACCGTGTCGGTGTCGCCCCCAAGATCAATCGCCGCCGTCACGACATCCGAAAAGTTGGAATGATTGCGTACTGCCCAAACTGCTTCAGCAAGACATGTCCAGACTGACCCGTTACTCGGTTCATCGTGATTCCCGGGTGTCCAATCTGGACTCAGGATGTGACTGAAACGGACGCGCTGATCATTTGGGACATACGACAAAACATCATCAATCTGATTGATGGCATCGCTACCCAAAATGGCTCGGCGGCACAGTTCAGTTCCGATGGCCGCGCCCCACCCAGCCGCGGGATCAAAGTGAGTCATTGATGCCTGGGTATAGGCGGCTTTCATGACTTCTTCGGTGCTGTGGCCGAGGTAAGCCAATGCGATTGCCCACGTTCGCATGAGTGCTCCGTTACTCGCTGATCGACCTGGGTCGGCGACGTCATTGTGCGCAGCTTCAAAACGATCACTGGCTGAGAGCGCGCGTGATGTTGCGATACCAACATCGGTGGCACCGGCACGCCAAGAAACAAAGCGAGTCCATAGGTCATCAAGATCGAGGCTGCCCTGAGCAAGAAGTGACTCCGCCAAAGCCAGAGTCATTTGGGTGTCATCGGTGAATTCGCCAGGTGACCATCCAAAGGAACCGCCACCAATTAATTCTCCAATTCCGCCCAGGACAGGCTGAGGAAATTGCACTGAATACTGACCAGAGGGTCCAAATTCAAAAGGGGCACCGAGTGCATCGCCGACGGCCGAACCGAGAAGCGCACCCATGGCACGTTGCAAAATATCGGCCGAAACGGGCTGGTGATGGAAGGGGATAGGGCTGGTGTATTGGGTCTGGTTCATGTTGATCTCCTCTGGTTGTTGACAGGGACATAACGATTCACTTCGCCGAAAATGTGCGTTGCCGCACTCTGGGCATTCGCTAACAGTATGGAAAATTAGTGTGATTTATTAGGTCAGGTTGGTCAAATTCTGAGACACCAGTAGGGCAAACTTTACAAGTGGTAATTTATTCCGCTGCCGGGGGGCTCATAGGTTCAAATCCCGATGATGACCGCAAATCCTCGGCAGAGACCGAAGATTTTCCACCTGACCAAGCGTGGATTCGTCGATCGTTTTGGGTCAAAACCTTGCAAGACGCTCGCCGGCGCAAGACCTGGGTCCGAGTAAACCGTTTGTATACAGAAAAAACTGCAGCTCAAGTGGCGAGCGACCTGCGGGCGGCTCATCATCGAGACAGCAGCAAGCTACGGGTGAAAGGAGTCCTGCCCGGTGATCGATGGGACACCCGCTGGAATGCTTCACCCGAAGGCCCAGAAGGTCAGTACTCAATCTGGATTCGGTACATCGGAACAGAATAGTAAACGCGGTGGCCTAGTTCATCTGTTGCTTCAGATTCCAATTCAATTTTTCACCGCCGTAGCGCACCCAGACTTCACAATCACCCGGGGCACCATGCGCCGTAGGTTCCCATTTGGCCTCCCACACCTCGGAACTACGAAAACCGCGGACACGTTGGTCTTTGGTATGACGTAAATGAGATCGTCGAATGTCACTGGCAATTTGTGACGCCGACTTGCGGGTGTACAACTTAGGAATTCGAAACCAGTCGCCCGACATGCGGGCCTGATCGAAAGACCGCTGCCAGAACGAACGGCGCTTTTCGCGACGACGGGCCGACGAGGTCGTTGGATTTTTGGTCATTGGGGCTTTGAGAGCAATGGTGTTGTTCATATGGAATGAACGACACCGCTCACATCATTTGTGCGCTTTCTATAAATATTCGCCGTAGTTATTTACCAGCGCTCGAACGACCAACTTTCTGGGTGCCCATTTTTGTAGGGCATCACTCCATGAAAGGAACGGGGATCATTATCGAAGACGAGAGGCAAGAAATACCGATCGCCTTCCCACATTGGAAGTTGTGCAGCATCACGTTCGGCTTGATCATTGCTACAAGCCTGAAGGACGCGCGAGATGGGTATCCATGCCAGGTCACCTTCAACATTGGTTGATGCGGGATCGCCAGTCCACCCGTCGATGATGAACATTGGTGATAACCAATCTTCTCCATTCGGCCCGAAGCCAGGCCATGAGACTGTGCCGCGTAATCGCATTGATGTGACTTCGATGCCGGCCTCTTCACGAATTTCGCGGCGCATCCCAGACGCCAGATCCTCATTTGTTTCAAGTTTTCCGCCGAGTCCGTTCCATTTGCCGAGATGTTCATCGTTGGCGCGCTTATTGCGGTGGACTAACAACACTTCATTGGTCTCACGTTTCACGATGTATCCGAGAGTTCCCAAAATCGGCGTATAAGGCATGTCTCACTTGTATCAGAGATTGATGGGGCAGACTGTTGCTATGAGTTTGAAAGATGAGTTCAACCGAAACGGAGCGGTTGTTCTGCGCAAGGTCATTTCTCCTCATGAAATTGATGTGTTGACAAGGGGTATTGATGCGGTCGTGAGCAACCCAAGTCCTCGGGCAAAAGTTGCGAGCACTCCCGATGATCCCGGATTCTTTATTGAAGACTTCAATACTTGGCGTGAACACCCTGAGTTTTCTGAGTTTGTCACTCAGACAAAGTTGTCAAAGATTGCCGCTGAATTAACTGGGTCATCAACGATCCGTTTGTATCACGATCATATTTTGGTCAAAGAACCGGGCACACGTCAACGAACTCCTTGGCATCAAGACCAACCGTATTACGACGTTGAAGGTCAGCAAAACGTTAGTTTTTGGATACCTGTTGATCCCGTGGCCAAACGGGATTGTCTTGAGTTGATTGCTGGAACACATCGTGGTCCATGGTTGATGCCGCGTTCATTTCTTGATCATCAAGCGAAATGGTTTCCCGAAGGTTCACTCGTCGAGATGCCCGACTTCGAGAGTCTTCGTGATTCTTATGAGATCGTGTCGTGGGATCTCGAACCTGGCGATGCGATTGCATTTCATATGTTGACGGTGCATGGAGCGCCAGGAGTCTCCGGTACGAATCGCCGTCGCGTCTTTAGTTTGCGAGTTCTTGGCGATGACATGGTGTACGCGCCACGTAACTGGGTGACGTCACCAGATATGCGCGCCGTCATGAGTGCTGAAGAAGATCAACGTGTGGCTGGTCAACCACTTACGGGAGACTGGTTTCCACAGTTGTGGTGACATCGTTGGCGCGTTCGCCAAGGTCAATGTACAACGCCACGCGATCTTCAATGATGGGGAACTCACCATTCAATGGCGGCGCAAGATCTTCAACAGCAATAGTGCGACCGTCGCAGTCGGTGAAGGTATCTGTGCCTATAACTTGTTGGATCGCACATGTGACATCACGATCGGCAGGGAACGCGTAGTACACAACCCAACCTCGTTCAGAGTTGGTGCCGTTGTGATCAAGAACAATTGTGCGTTCACCTGATGTTGTACCAAGACCAGGGAACAGGACCGGCCCGTTGGCATCGATGGATTCGGCCCATTGATCAACGTTGCCAATGGGCAGTCGGTCAGGCGTGAACGTGGTGGTCTGGGCTTGCTCGCCCGCCATCAGTGCAGCGATTCCCCACATGATGAGTCCAAGCACCGCGAAAAAACCGAGTCCAGCCAGAACGGGGGTCACTGATCGGCCAAGAGGGGAGCGGAATTTGGGGAGGGCCACGACGTGAGTCTGCCCAGCAAGATGGTGGTTTTCTAAATCCTTCGGGAAATTTTCAAAATATTTTTGCAGTTTCTGTCAGGACGGGCGCATCTATGGCTCTTGTACCCCGACAGCGCAACGGGCGCTGACAACGAAAGGTCCGCCATGAAAATCAAGAACTTGTTCGCAAAAGGTTTAGTTATCAGCGCAATCGCTTCCACACTTGCCCTCGGCGTCGGCGTGGCAGGAGCATCGGCCAGCGATGGTCAGCACGAACGCAACACCTCGGGCTCAGAGCACGAACAGGGTTCAGATCATGGGCACGACGATGATGGTGAAGAAAACGGTCGTGGTCACGAGACTCACGGCCAGGGCTGGGGATTCGGACATGGAACCGGTGAAGACGCCAATGAAGATTCGACTGATGAAGACGCCAATGAAGATTCGAGTGACGACTCAGGTGATGAATCAAGCGATGACGATTCAGGCGATGATGATTCTGGGCCTGTTGTTTCGGTGCCGGTTGTTGATGTCCCCGTGGTTGATGAACCTGCCGTAGTGGTTCCGGTTGACTCAACCCCTGATACGACGGTGACCAGTATTGAAACTCCAGCGGTTGCTCGCGAGAATCCTGCAAGTGCCGCGACGACTGATTCACGCCTCACGAACCCACAAGTGACGACAGAGACAGGCTCCGCAATTGATGTCCAACCGCAAGTCGTGATCGCTGCACCCGAGTTCGCTCGTGAAGTCGCTGATGCCCCTGCAACGACAACTAGCGATGCCGCTCTCGAAATTGCCGGTACCGAAACTGCCAGTGCAACGTCGGGCAGTCTTCCGATGACTGGAGCTTCGGGTTTGGTGGTGTTGGGCCTCGCCGCAAGTTTGCTGGCCGCTGGTTGGTTGATCATCGCTGGCCGCCGCCGCCGCAACGAAGTCGCCTGATTCCCCTTGGGTTGATATCCGCTGGCGGGCGGAGCCCCGATTCGGTTCTGGCGGAGCCGAGTCGGGGCTTTTTCGCGTCTGTGACATCATTATTTATTGACATGGTCCCACCCAGTCGGGTGCGAATGTGTGGATGACACCCTGATGGCGTAGGGTTTCTCATTTGTGAAGCGGCCATACCGAGTCGTCGTTGCCAAGCCCGGACTTGATGGGCATGACAGAGGCGCAAAGACCATCACTAGAGCACTCCGCGACCATGGGTTCGAGGTCATCTATACGGGTCTTCATCAAACCCCCGAGCAGATTGCCGAAACGGCTCTGCAAGAAGATGTCGACGCCGTGGGGTTGTCGTTGTTGTCTGGTGCGCATTTGACGTTGTTTCCGCGAGTGATGGAAGAACTGAAAAATCGTTCGATGGAAGAAGTTTTGATCTTTGGTGGTGGAGTCATTCCCGACGCTGACGCACGTACGTTGCGTGAACAGGGCGTCTCCGAAATCTTCGGTCCAGGTTCGTCGTTAAAAGCAATCGCACAGTGGCTTGAAATAGCACTGGACGCCCGAGAAGACGCAAGTTAGAGAGAGGACGTAATCAATGGATCTGTTCGAATATCAGGGCAAGCAGTACTTCGCCCGTTTCGACATCCCGGTGAGCCCGGGAGGCGCTGCTGACACTGTTGATGAAGCAGTGAAAGTGGCCGACGCATCGGGTTACCCCGTTGTTGTGAAAGCACAAGTACAAGTTGGTGGACGCGGCAAGGCTGGCGGCATCAAGTTGGCGAACAACGCTGAAGAAACTCGCTTCCACGCCAACAACATTTTGGGCATGGACATCAAGGGTCATGTCGTCAAGCGCGTGTGGGTTGAAAACGCGAGCGATATTGACGAGGAGTACTACGCATCATTTACGCTCGACCGTGCTGCGAAGAAGCATCTCTTGATGTTGTCAGCGCAAGGTGGCGTTGAAATTGAAGAAGTCGCCGAAAAAGATCCTGATGCAATTATCAAATTGCATATTGATCCTGTTGACGGACTGTCCGCTGCAGCAGCACACAAAGCTGCAGTCGAAGCCAAGATTCCGGCGAAGGCACTTGATGGAGTTGCCAAGATTTTGGTGCAGTTGTATCGCTGCTTCACCGAAGGCGACTGCGACCTTGCAGAAATCAACCCATTGATTCTCAAGCCCACTGGCGAAGTGCACGCACTTGACGCCAAGGTGAGCCTTGACGACAATGCTGGTTTCCGTCATCCCGAGTGGGCCGAGTATCGCGCCACTGAAGAACTTGATGCACGCGAACAACTCGCACGTACCCATGGCTTGCAATACATCGGTCTTGACGGAACTGTTGGCATCATTGCCAACGGTGCCGGTTTGGCGATGAGCACGCTCGACGTTGTCAATCAAGTCGGCGGAACTGCAGCCAACTTCTTAGACATCGGTGGCGGTGCAAACGCTGATGTAATGGCTGCTGCTCTCGAAGTCATCAACTTCGACGACAAAGTGACCTCAATCTTCATCAACATCTTCGGCGGTATTACCCGCGGTGAAGAAGTTGCCAAGGGAATTGTTGAGGCACTGTCACGCGTGACCTTGAAGGCACCGATCGTGATTCGTCTTGATGGCACCAATGCCGAAGAGGGACGCAAGATTCTGGCTGACGCCGGAATCCCCGAGTCCACATTGATCTCAAAGCCCACAATGCTCGAAGCTGCTCACGCCGCTGTCGCTCTCTCGAAGGGGAAGTGAACCCATGGCAATTTTCGTGAATCAATCAACCAAGGTCATCGTGCAAGGTCTCACCGGAGGCCAAGGCAAATACCACGGTCTGCGTAACAAGGCCTACGGAACGCAAGTTGTCGGTGGAGTGACACCAGGCAAGGGCGGAACCGATGTCGAAGGCATTCCGGTTTTTAACTCGGTCGCTGAAGCGGTTGCCGCAACTGGTGCAGATGCATCATTCATTGCAGTGCCACCTAAGGCAGCATCGGCTGCGATTTTGGAAGCCGCTGCCGCTGGCATCGCCTTCATCGTGTGCATCACCGAAGGAATTCCCGCTCAAGACGAAGCCAAGGTGTTCAACACCTTGATTCGTGATTACCCCAAGACCCGTTTGCTCGGTCCGAACTGCCCAGGCATCATCAGCCCAGGCAAGTGCAATATCGGAATCACTGCTGGCGAAATTGCTGAACTGCCCAAGGCTGGCAAGAAGAATGTCGGCATTGTGAGCCGCTCAGGAACTCTCACGTATCAGGCTTTGTACGAACTCAAGCAGCGCGGCATTGGCGTGAGTACGTGCGTTGGTATCGGTGGCGACCCTGTACCTGGCACCAACTTCATCGATTGCCTGCGTGAATTCCAGAACGATCCCGAGACCGACGCGATCATCATGATTGGTGAAATTGGTGGTTCGGCCGAAGAAGAAGCCGCTGAATTCATCAAGGCCAACGTGACCAAGCCCATGAGCGCATACATCGCTGGTGTGACTGCGCCGGCCGGCAAGAAGATGGGCCATGCTGGCGCCATCGTCTCGGGTGGTAAGGGAACTGCTCAGGGCAAAATGGAAGCATTGCGAGCCGCTGGTGTGAAGGTGGGTCTCAACCCCACCGAAGCCGGCGATCTGATGGCAGAAATCATCAAATCGATCAGCTGAAGAACTGACCAGAATTGAAAGAGCCCGAGGCAACGCCTCGGGCTCTTTTGCATTGACGAATTAATATTTAGTTCTGACCGAAACCGTCTTTGATCTTGTTGACATCGGTGAGGTCTTTCAAGTTTCCGCCACCCGCGGTGAAAGCCATGACCGAACCAGCGGCTGCGACGAGCCCAGCGAGGACTGACAGAATCATCCCAATTCCTCGTTGAACATCAACGCCCATCGCTTCCATTTCATTCTTTCCATCAAGCGGATTGAAGATAAATCGGATAAGCAATAAGACGGCAGCGAGACCATTGGCAATCACCATCAACATCGGCCAATTCATTTTTCCTTGTTTGATTTTGCCGGTGACAAGCAAAACTGTGATGACTGCCGACCCCATGATCAAAATCCACGGAATAGTTCCTGTGAAGAAGAAGTCAAAAACGGAACCCCCGCTACTGCTTCCGAGACCAATTTCTCCGCCGAAATCAACCTTGACCCAGCTCATAAATCCGAAGATCAGGAAGCCAACTGCGCCTCCGACCTTGAGCCAATCTGGTGTTTTGAACTTTGAAAAATCCATT
>CAMDCI010000018.1 GCA_945889715.1 Bifidobacterium breve
GCAACTTCGCCATCGGCCACGCGTACATCGGGGTCGAATTCGAGATCAACAGATTCACGCATTTCCATGTCATCAGGATCTAGACCTGCAGCACGCGCGACCTCGCGCTCTTTCTCTTTTTCTTCTTCAGTCTTTGGCGGTGGTGCTAACGATTCCATCACTTTGATGTCATCTTCATTGTCGAGAAGACCGACATCACCATGTGGTCTCCAGGCGACCGTGGGAGCACCCGTCTCTTCACGCAGCCACGCGGCCAACCCCACATGATCACTGTGACAATGCGTAATCACAATGGCGCGAACTTTTTGGCCCTCAATAGCGCGCAACAATGCTGCTCGATGCTCGGGCAAATCTGGACCCGGATCGATCACAGCAACTTCAGATTCGTTCCCGACAATGTACGTCCCAGTTCCGGTGAACGTGAACTTCGATGGGTTGCGCGCAATGACTCGACGCACGAGAGGACTCACCACTTCGGCCTCGGCATAACGCAGAGGATCAATCATCCCTGTGAAAGGAATCCCAGCCATGTTGTCGCCTCCGTTCGTCGTTAAATTGCGCCACCGATTTGCGCTAGTTCTCCGACAATACGCACTTCACCAACCCGAGAGCCGTGTCCAAGGATCATTGATTCAAAGGCATCGGGGCGAACCTGCGAAATATCAATGCCCAAAGCCCGCAACGCTGCTCGCATTAGGGGCGGTCGCGGACGATTGGCTCCATCGGCGACCTTCAAGGCCACCGCCCGCCCGTCGGGCAATGCCGCAACAAAAACGCCCTCTGCTCCATCCTTGGCCATCAACCCTGGAATGCCTTTCATCAACAAACTGACATCGCGATTTGGACCGCCAACCATGTCAGGGAACGACGACATCGCTCGATGAATGCGTAATCCAGCTTCGCCAGCCTCGCCGATTGCCATGTTGCGAAATGAACGAGCCAATCCGATCAGCGACACCACATGGGCTGGCGCGCCACATCCGTCGATACCGATTCCTAAGACAGGGTCTTGCGCAAGAGCAGGAATTCCGTCGGTAATGGCCCGTTGCAACGGATGTTCAACATGCAGGTAGCCATCGGTTGCCCAACCAGCGGCCACGCATGTCGCAATCATTCCAGAGTGCTTGCCCGAACAGTTCTGCAGAATTGAGGAGCGCTGCACACCATTGCGCATCGCTTGTTCTGCTTCATTTTCATCGAGGGGTAAATCGGGAGTATTCGCCAATGCTTTTTCGTCAAGACCGACCGATTGCAAAATGCGCCGTGCACCATCAAGATGCATCGGGCGGCCATCGTGGCTTGCGCACACCAATGCCAATAATTCATCAGGAAGATCGAGTCCCGCTTGCACCATTGCATGGGCTTGCAAAGGCTTGGTACTTGATCGCGGAAAAATACCAACGTGAGCATCACCCATGGCAAATGCAATGGTCCCATCTTGATTCAAAGCAACAACAGCAGCATGATGCACCGATTCCAAAACATCATTGCGATAAGTCACTGCTAGTGGAACGTACGAAGTCAAAACTGAATCACTCAACGTCGACGACCTCGTCGTCGAATCCGCTGCTTACCTTTTTCCTGCACTTCCACAAGTTCGTTTTCAATAAGTTCGTGACGCTCACCCGATGCGCTAGCCAATGCCACCGCCATGGCCGCAACTGGTAAACCAAGAATGGCTCCGACCGGGCCAAGTAATGCACCACCAGCAATTGCCGCACCGAATGAAATAGCCGGATGGATTTCCATTGTGCGCGCCGTGATGCGTGGCGAGATCAGGAAATTTTCTAGTTGCTGATACAGAATCACCACGATGATGATTGCGAGAGCTTTCAACGGCGAGTCGATAAATGTGATCAACACTGGCAACACGCCAGCGATATAGGTACCGACTACGGGAATAAATTGCGAAATTAAACCAACCCATAGAGCGAGTGCAATTGGTGCCGCGGTGCCAAGTGATTGAAAGGCAATCCAATGCACAAAAGCCGATGCCACAGCCAAGAGTGCTCGACTGTATAGATAGCCGCCAGTTTTCTCAATTGCTAGGTCCCATGTATCAAGCACCCGCTTTTGTCTCGCAGGCGCAAGTCGACTACAGATTGACCGTCTGAGCCGTGGACCATCGGCAACTAAATAAAAAGTGAAAAGCATGACAGAGAAGGCTTGTAAAAATAGTCCTAATGCGGTCACCGAAAGTTGAAGTGCTTCATCTTGTTGGCCCTTGATGAATTTCTGCACCGGCCCGTCAGGGTCTTGAATACTTTCGTTCACTTTTTGGGGATTGATCTTGGTTGACAACGTGTCATTCAAAAAGTTCACCGTGCGGCTGACATACCGCTCTGAGTTCTGCAATAAGTCTGCGACTTGAGTTCCGACCAATGTTCCGATCGCTGCCACAAAAATGATGACCCCCACTAGCAGTCCTAACAGGATCACGATCGTTGCTTGACCGCGGCGCCAACCTCTCTTGGCCAACCGAGTCGTACCCGGCTCAATTGCGAGAGATAAAAAGAGCGACACCAAAAGCAGGATCAAAAACGAGAACAGTCGGTCATAGGCATACCGAATCAGAATCGTGCCGAGAAATCCCAGCCAGAAAACGATGATTGCTTTCCAAACCCAACGCGGAAGTTTGTTGGAATTGGGATCAAGTGGAGGGGTGATCGGCAATTCTTCAGACATGTGACGAGCGTACTCAGCCTGTATAGACATCGGGGCGCAAACCGTGGCACGATCTATAGATGTCCGAGATCTTTGAACCCGTTCGACGCATTGTCGCTGACGCGGTTCGCTCCCGTGTCGTTGGCCCCAATGCCGATAACCGCGCCCAAGAGTTGTTTGAGGCTCCTGGCGAGAGATGGTTTGCCGAGGACCGCCCCATCCGCATCATCCATGCCGACTCGTGCATGTTCATCGGTGGCCTACGCGCCTTGTTGTTTCAATCGCTCCAACCGCTAGCAATGGCTGGCGTCGCATCTCATAGTGATTACAAAGCCGACCCGTGGGGACGCCTGCAACGCACCGCCGACTTTTTAGCGGCAACCACGTTTGGCCCAGCCACAGAAGCACAACGTGCCATCGACATGGTCAAGCGTGTTCACACCCGCGTCGTGGGTACTGCCGATGATGGCCGTCCCTACAGCGCCAACGATCCCCATTTGTTGAAGTGGGTCCACATCGCTGAAGTTGATTCCTTTCTGGCGGCTCATGCCAAGTTTGGTGAGATTGAACTGTCGCCCGAACAACGCGATGGTTATGTGCTCGACATGTCGCGCATTGCGTCAGCGCTCGGCGTGATTGACCCTCCGACTACTATCGCCGAACTTGCCGATCAAATCGCTTCGTATCGACCCGAGCTTCGTACGTCGGCGCCAGCGCGCGATGCAGCGCGCTATTTACTACTCACTCCTCCGTTACCGATTTATCAACGACCCATTTACGGGCTGCTTGGTGCTGCTGCCGTTTCACTGATGCCGTTATGGACACGATTCCCCTTACGACTTCCGTGGTTGCCCGTCAGCGAACGAGCAGTGGTACGACCCGCCGCCCAAGCATTGACTAAAACCCTGCGCTGGGCGTTACAGCCAATCCCGTTTACTGCGTCTGAGCAATAAGAGCGTTATATAACGACTGTTGATGCGCATCGGTTGATGCAGTGTCTTCTGGATGCCATTGCACGCCAATTAACCACTGCCCCGAGCCGCTGTGCTCGAGAGCTTCAACGAGTCCGTCTGGTGAACGAGCCACAACTTTGAGACCCTTGGCGACATCATCAATACCTTGGTGATGAAACGAGGCCACCTGCACCTTGGTTGTTCCAAGAGCTTTTGACAACTTGGTGCGCGGCGTGACCTCAACATCATGCAGGGCAAATTCTTGGCCTGCAGGAAACTTTCCTGGCGCATGTTCAACAACGCCAGTCATGTCACCGAAATCAATATCACCGATGTGTTGAATCAATGTTCCACCAAGCGCAACATTGACAAGTTGAATTCCGCGACACACCGCCAACGTGGGCAACTTCAGTTCAATTGCCGCATGAACTAAGGCAATTTCAAAAAGATCTTGTTCATGATTCACACCATAGACATGTGGTTGACGTTGTTGACCATACAATTGCGGATCAACATCGGCGCCACCCATCAATACCAAAGCACCAAAGCCCGACAACAACTCAACTGCTTGTTCATGGGTTAATTCACGTGGCGTGAGAGTTAATGGTTCTCCGCCTGCCCGCAATACAGCATCTAAATAAACGCGACCGGCAAACGAAATTTCACTTCGTGATACCCGACCAGCTGCCGCAATGCGACCAGCAACAGCAATCAGGGGGCGACTCATAAGTTCAGACTAACGAACCATTGCACTCAGCGACTTGCGAACTGCACTTGATAAGTCGCCTTTATTGCCAACCTTGATCGTTGCCAGCCCCAACCATTGCGCCATTAACTGCAACTCGTTGGCAAGGCCGACTGCTACTTCTTTCTTGTCGGCGTGAGCTTCGGAAAAGATTCCGGGGACCAACAATGTGTTGTTGTGACGATCGGCTTTCAAGTCAACTCTTGCAACCAAGCGATCGCCAAACAAAAATGGTAAAACGTAATAGCCGTATTTGCGTTTCGGAGCTGGCGTATAAATCTCAATGCGATAGTGAAAATCAAAAAGGTTTTCGGCGCGTAGTCGATTCCAAACCACTGGGTCAAACATTGACAACAATGCTTGAGCATTTACTGTCCGTGGAGTACGAGCATCACGATGGATGAACCACTTCTCTTCTGAATTCTCAATCGTGGTCGGCAACAACAAACCTGCTTCAACGAGTTCATCAATGCGTGGTCGCGCTAATGCTGGCTTGATACGAAAGTAATCAGCGATATCTTTGGCAGTCGCAACGCCCAGTGAACGCGCACCAATATCAAGCAGTTCACGCTGCGCATCGTGCACGCTCGGAGTGCGTGCACGAAGGTGTTGATGAGGAATCACTCGTTCGGGTAAGTCATACAAACGTGCAAAGTCATTCGGGCGACGCGTTGCAGTGACTCGGCCACACATAAACAAATACTCCAGGGCCAACTTGGCCTGATCCCAATCCCACCATGGACCTTTTTTCTCGGTTCGTTCCGATAATTCGCCAGCCGCCAGTGGTCCTTCAGCCACAACCCGTTGAAAAACTTCTTCGACGTATTTGGGATGTTGCTTCAAGAGTTGTTCGGCACTGCGCCACGGGCCCTCAAGCGACTGTTCCATTTTCCAGCGCCACAGTCGGTGATGTTCGGTACGCACATGAGCCGCTTCATGTCCCCAATACTCAAAAAGCTCGCCGTCTCTCGTTGCGGCAGAAATGAAATCGCGTGGATGAGCACCAAGTCGCGAGAACAACGGCAACTCTTGACTACGCACCAACACATTGACCGAATCAATCTGAATCAATCCAATGTGGTCGAGAACTTTGCGTAAATGACGACGATCAGTTCGACCAGTTGGCCGAGGCTGAGCGAATCCTTGAGCTCCCAACGCAATGCGGCGCGCTTGCGTCGCACTGAGTTGGACCACTCGCGATGTCATGTATGACGACGATGAATCGTTAGTCAGTCGGCAACAGTGATGGTGACCGAGTTGATCACCACGTCGGTCACGGGGCGATCGCCACGTGCCGTCGGAACATTTTGCATGGCCTCAACAATTTCGAGACCTTTCACAACTTGACCGAACAACGCGTAAGCAGGCGGCAAGCTGACACCACTCGGGCCACTGATCAAGAAGAACTGCGAACCGTTGGTGTTGGGTCCGGCATTAGCCATTGCAAATGAACCGATCTGGTATTGACCAGGCTTGGGCAATTCATCAGCAAACTTGTAACCAGGTCCGCCCATACCGGTGCCGGTCGGGTCTCCGCCTTGGCAAACAAAACCCTGAATGATGCGATGGAAGATGATGCCGTCGTAGTAGTGATTCAGCGCCAAGAAGATGAAGCTGTTCACGGTACGCGGGGCTTTGATGGCATCGAGAGCGATGACCAATGTGCCCATCGAGGTTTCCATGGTGGCCGTGTAACGCTTGGTGACGTCGATACCCATTTCGGGCTCAGAAGAGAACTTCTGGCACTTGGGGGCGGATCCGTCAAAAGGGGGGAAAGTTGTGGACATGGATTGAAACACTATCTGCCGACTACTCTGAGCCCATGTCCTCGACGGAACCCACCCACGAAGAATCGGCAACGATCAATCTTGATGCCATTGAGCAGGACTTAGCCGATGTTGAAATGGCCTTGAACCGCCTTGATGCGGGCACCTATTGGGTGGACGAAATCACCGGCCAACCACTGCCCGACGCTGTACTTGCAGCCAATCCTCTGGCTCGTCGTCACCCTGCCTGATTGGTTCTGTTTCAGTCTTCAGAATCTTGCTGAAGAGCAGACATTTTTTTTATTTTCCAACTGAAATTCTCTGGTAACTTGGGGCATGAGAGGCTAATTATCCAAATGGATCGGGGACAACAACATGGAAAACCACGAAATTCAGGATCTCAAAAACCAGTTAGCAGCGTTACAAAATCAACTCAATCAACTTGAGACAGCCGGCGATCCCGAGCGAGCATCTCGTCGCAATATGTTGCGACTTGCAGGTGGGGCCGCAGTCGGCGCCGTCGCTGGTGGACTTGCATTTGGTGCACAACCTGCAAGCGCCGCGGGTTTACTCGCCGACAAAGTTGAAAAAGGTATTGATAACGCCGTCACTAGTCCAACCATTCTTAGTGGTGTGGGTTTTGCCACTACTGGCGGGCGAGGGATTCTTCACATCACTGACGACAACAGCATTACGAATACCAACTCTATTCTTGCGGGAATCACCGTTTCTGCCAATGACGTCAAAATCTCAACAGGACTTGCTGTCTACGCTTCGGACTACGGTGCAAAACTTGATAGCCCGATTCCATTAAAACTAATGGACAGTTCAAGTTCTGCAGCACCTACCGTTGCAAGTGGTTACAAAGGTCAATTCAAAGTTGTCGGAAGCGACTTGTGGTATGCAGTCGCAGGAAGCCTTACCAGTAATTCGGCTCGTTGGCGAAAAGTTGCGTCATTACACACCAACCTGAACCGTGAAAGTGCTCCACCTCGGACACTTAGCACAGCAGCTGCCAAAGGTGACTTAGTGTTGGACTCAAATGGTAATTTCTGGTTGTGCACGGTTGCCGGCACACCAGGAACATGGACCCAACTTGGAACCCCACAATTTGTCGCAATTGACCCAATCCGCGCTTACGACTCACGCAAAACTGCCTATGCGACCAATGGTGTGATGGCACCAAATTCATCACGAGTCATTTCTGTTGCAGATGCTCATGACAGCGAAGGAGTAGTTACTACCCCGAACGTGGTTCCTATTGGCGCAACTGCTGTGGCTTTTAATATCACGGCAACAGGTGCTAACGGGGGAAATTTCTTTTCGGTTAATCCAGGCGATGCCGCCTCTTTCACAGCTTCAACTGTCAACTTTGCTGCAGGACTTGATATCGCAAATGCTTCTGTCGTGAAGCTTGATTCCAGTCGACAGATCAAGGTTTTCTGCGGCGCAGATGTTGGAAGCGCGAATGTCATCGTTGACATCGTCGGTTATTACCAATAACTCAACTGTAGTTTGCTCATAGTGCAGAGAAACGAAACATCGGATGTCACTTGGCGACTCAGTACGCCAAGTGACATCCAGTTTGCTTACCAAGTCGCGGTTGCCAACGATCCACGGTGGTGGCGGGCTTGTAAAAATGGCTTGTCTCCCCGAACAGTTATTGAGGTGGCACAATCGTTTGCGGCAGGAGTTGTCATCAGTAATGAGGCAAGAGATTTAGGTATCGCTGTTTTAAGCGAAACCGGCGCGGCTGGAACCGGAATGCTCGATGTCTGGTCTCTCCAAGATTCAGAGGCGATTGAAAGTGTCTCCGACATCATCCCTGAAATACTCGGTGCGGCCTTTTCTGCTTCAAATATCCGAGCTCTGTATTTTGAACGATTCGAAAATGATGTTGATTTACTGGGATATTCGCGACCTTGGTGGAAACTCCAAATTGAGTACCCGGATTTCGCAATGATTCAAGGAAAATACGAGAATCGAACCTGTTGGGTAATGACGCGAAGCGACTTTGAGATTCATTCTTCATCAATTACGGATTCCGTAGCATGATTATTCATACCTCTCGAGCAATTTTTCGACCCATTACTCCAGACGATTACACCAGGCTCTACAACATTGAGAATGACCCCTTGTCGACTTCAACCTGGAGGTATAAAACCGGAATGCCCCCGCCAGAAGAATATGAGTCAGCGCTATGGCGTCAGACTGATGCAATCTGGGTCGTAGAAGGTCGGGAAAGCCACCAAATTATCGGTTACCTGCAACTGCATGATGTCGACCTTCGTGCTCAACATGGTTGGTTTTCTCTCTATTCTCGCGCCGAAAGTCGAGGCAGTGGCTTTGTGATGGAGGGTTTGATGGCCTTCTGTGAGGCTGTATTCAACGAGTGGCCACTTCGCTGGATTTACGCACATTCTTTAGAACAAAACGTTCATTCATTTGAGTCCGGCATTCGCCGTGGCGATGCAGTACGCCTCGGCATACTTCAAGATCGAATGGTGATTGACGGTGTGCTTTCTGATGTACATGTCATCGGAATATCTCGTGAAAGTTGGATGTCGAGCAAGTTGAGAGAACGTTTCAATCGACTTCGTATATCTAGAAAGTCGTTAGAAAATTAGAACTCAAGAATCTTTGTTGCAATAACGCCTCGGCCAACTTGAAGTTGTCGGTGAACCAGAGCGTGCCTCGCGACGCAGCATGTTCAAGTTGGCCGATGTTGAAATGGCCTTGAACCGCCTTGATGCGGGTACTTACTGGGTGGATGAAATCACGGGCCAACCATTGCCTGATGCAGTGCTTGAAGCCAATCCATTGGCTCGCCGCAACCCTGCCTGATTCTGGGACAAAGTCTTAATAATTATTGTGTAATTGACGACAACTATGAGTGCTACGGTCACAAAAAGGGCGTAGCTGTCCACGATGAGTGGAGGAAACATGACAATGATTCGTACACGTTGGGCTGCCATCGGTGCAGCCGTTGCCGTAACAATTGGTGGTGGAGGTTTCTTTGTCGCCAATGCTGCTGATACCAGCGACGACGCTCTTTACCATCCAGTCACACCTGTCCGCGTTATGGACACCCGTGTCGGCGGGACGGCCGTCACCGGAACCGTCAAACTTAAGGTGGAAGGAACAATCGCCACGTACAATGCCAATGGCTCGACTACCCAGGTTGAAGTAGTGCCAAGTTCGGCGTCGGCTGTTGCTATCAACCTCACAGTCACCGCTGGTCAGAAAAATGGCGACTACGGATACGTCACTGCCTTTCCATGCACGGCAACAACCGATGCAGTTCCAACGGCTTCATCGTTGAACTTTTCTAATTCAGTTGATATTGCCAACGCTCTAAATGTCAGCACATCGAGTACCGGAGAATTGTGCCTCTACGTCTACGGCACGGCACATCTCATAGTTGACGTGGCTGGATACTTCGACGAAAGTCGCATCGCAGCGATCGCCGCAGATTACTTGGACAATGACGCGGATATCACCATGTCGTACTCGGCTAACTCGTCGCTGAAGATATATCCATCAGGTTTTATAATCCCCGACCCCAGATACGTGTATTTGGATGACGTAGTTGGAGAATTGGTCATACCCATCGACTACCCGTACCAAATCTCCACTTCAGGTAATTTTGGTCGCTACCGACTGTCGTCATTCAAAGTTTGTTTGCCACCTTCAGCATTTATAAATGGTGGAAACATCTCAAATGCAGGGATCTACGACGGATCTGGGGTTTTGTATGACTCTGGTCCACTCACCGCTGCTTCGTGGACAGCAGACAGTTGTCGTACCTTCACTTTAACAGGCGATGCACTGCCGACTTATGGAAGTAGTTTCTACAACCTTGTTTTGCTTATTGAAGACACAAACGCTGGCACCGCTAACAAGGTCAAAATCGAGAGTTTCTCTGCGACATTCTCTCCCATCCCGTCTCTCGTAGGCATCATCCCACCGATTCTTCTTCCGTAAGTAATCCATCGGTATCAACACCACAATTGAGTGGCTCGCCGCAACCCTGCCTGATTGGTTCGGTTTCAGTCTTCAGAATCTTGCTGAAGGGCAGAGAGTTTGTGAATGTAAGACTTTAATTCTTTGGTACCTTGTGCTTTGACACGGCTACACGCCCATATTGAGCAGGGGAAACCAACATGGAAAACAACGAAATCCAAGAACTCAAGAATCAATTGGCATTGATGCAACAACGTCTCGACCAACTTGAAGTTGTCGGCGAACCAGAGCGCGCCTCGCGACGCGGCATGTTGAAACTGGCAGCCGGTGCGGCTGCTGGAGTCGTCGCAGGTGGAATGTTGATGGGCACATCTCCTGCAAGTGCCGGAACCGGATACCCGAACGACGGCTACTTCTTTTCAATGACTCCGCAACGCGTCTACGACTCACGCTGGACCAACGCTTCTTCTGGAATCGCCGCTACAAAACTTGGACGCCTTTCAAAAAATGAGTCTCGCGTCATTTCGCTGAAGGACGGTCGTGATTCTTCTGGTCGTGTGACGACTGCTGACCTCTTACCATTCACGACAGGGCCTTCCGGCGTAACCACACTCGTTCAATCAATTGCTTACAACCTGACTGTCACCAATGCAGTTGGCGGGGCTAATTACTTGTCACTTGCCCCTGGCGACGCTACATCTGCACCTGCAACATCTTCTATCAACTTCGTCATTGGTAACGATGTCGCTAACGGTGGAATCGTTTCAATCAGCTCAGCTCGCGAATTGAAGGTCTTCTGTGGCATCGATCTTGGTGCGTGCCACTTCATTATTGATATCACTGGTTTTTACCAGACTCCGTCATACGTCTTGAGCCCACTCCCCTGAGTCGCTGGATAATTATCTCATGGTCTCAGTCGGCAAGACTGAGGCCATGAGCAAAAGCATTCAGCAACGCACCATTCGTACTAACGGTGTCGATCTTGTTGTCACCGAGGCCGGTGATCCCAGTGGTCCGTGCATCATCCTGAGTCACGGCTTCCCCGAGTCGGCTCATTCGTGGCGGCATCAGATGCAACCGCTCGCTGATGCTGGTTATCACGTACTTGCTCCCGATCAACGTGGTTACGGCTTTTCGTCGTCACCAAAAAATGTCACCGACTACGGCGTGCAACATCTCACGGGTGACTTAGTCGGATTACTTGATGCAACTGGTCATGCTGACGCAACTTTTGTTGGTCACGACTGGGGCGCACTCGTTGTTTGGGAAGCCGGACGTTTATATCCCGATCGCGTGAATGCGATTTGCGCGGTCAGTGTTCCGTTCACTCCGTGGCCAGCCAAACCGACCGAACTTTTCAAAATGATGTTCACCGATCGCTTCTTCTACATGCTGTACTTCCAAGAAGTTGGTCCAGCCGAAAAAGAACTTGGTGCCGATATTCGCCACACGATGCATCAGTTCTTGTGGGCAGCGTCTGGTGCAATGTACAAACCGGGTCCTACTGATCCCGCTGAACTTCCTCCCATGGCTGGCACTGGTTTCTTAGACCTGTTCAAAGATGTGCCCACTCACCTGCCGACATGGTTGACGCAAGACGATCTCGATTACTACGTCAAGCAATTCACCAACAGTGGCTTCTTTGGTCCAGTGAGTTGGTATCGCAATCTTGACGCCAACTACGAACTACTCAAAGACATTCCAATCGATCGCATCTCAATGCCGACGTTCTTTATTGGCGGTGACAAAGATGCAGTCATTGCCGCCCGTCTTGACACGCTTGATGCAGTAAACGGAATGACCCCCAACTACAAGGGAAGTGTGATCATCCCGGGCGCCGGTCACTGGACTCAGCAAGAAATGCCCGACGAGTTCAACGCGGCGATGATGGGCTTTTTAAAAACCCTCTAAACGGTTTCGCCCACACTTTGGTCGCATCAACTCCGTGCGGCGGCCAATTATCATCACATGTATATGCATGCCATTCAAATGGATTGCGATAGTAAGCAGTCGCATCAATCTCGTCGCTCAATTTTGTAGCCCGACCATGCGTGAGCCATTTCGCTGTTGCAACGATTGAACCAATGGCAAACCATCCCGCATACGCCGCCGGATAAATAGGTCCGAGCAACCTTGCTTGCCACACATGTTGATCTTCATGATGAGTCACCAACTTGCGGCGACGCTCATTAATCGTTCCGTCTTGATCGGCTGCGCCATTGACCACATAACCAAATGTCACTGCAAAACCGCGGCGCAAAACCAAACCCTTATCAAAAGTCATTCGATTTTGTCTGGTCGTTAATGACTCATCGATCTGCGCACCTGTCGCTGCATTAATTCCGGTAGCAACAACTGCGGCACTCGTTGTCGCTAATGCCCAGGTGTGATCGAGAACAAAGGCGCCGATTCCACGGGGTGATTTCCAATCGTACATTCGACGAGCCCCTGAAACCGCTCCACTTATTGCCCCAATCGCAGTACCTAAAACTGGGAAACCGACGATGCGCCCAGTGATTCCACCCAACAGCGCACCAGCGACTCCGACAGCGATTGCTTCTTGCGGCACCTTGCTCACCAGATGAAACCCTTATGCCCTAACGATAGAAAATCCATCAATGCCGCAACCGAGACATGCAGAGCAACACCCCACCACACACTCTTTGTGCGATAGGCAAGAGCCCCCATCACAATTCCACCGACGATCGCCGCTAACGCTTCAGCTGGCGGCTTCGTAAAATGAATCATTAAATAGGGAATCGTTGCGATGAAAATTGACGCATGGCCAAATCGTTTTGCTAAGCCCAGAACGAGAAAACCGCGAAAGAAAGTTTCGACTGCGACAAATTGCAGGATGTAAAAGATCCACCAGATGCGTAGGTCGGTCCAAATATCTAGTTGACCGCGACCAATCTCAAGCAGCGGATAGCGGTTTTGAAATTCGGTCGTCAAACTGGCGACCACAACAAATGGAACCGCAATGACAAACAGAATCGCGTAGTACTTCCAGTGATGTGACGTACCACGAAACTTCCAGCCGATATCACTTGGCTTTAGACCGATGAAACGAATCACCATCAGTGGCACTACTAAGTAGCTCACGATCTGCGTTCCGGACCACCAACACAATTCGGCCAAACGTGTTGACGTATCGGGCACGTAGCGAAGGCCGAAACGCCCAAACCAGAGACTCAGCAGTGCTGCAACAAAAATAACGATGGTGCGACGATCAAGGTCGTCGCGCAGTTTTGTTTCGGTCACCGTTCGCGCAGTTTAGATAGCAGACGCAAGATTTCGAGGTACAACCACACGACGGTGACCATCACTCCGAATGCTGCGTACCACTCTGTTGACTCGGGCATTCCTTGCTTCGACCCACGCTCAATGAAATCAAAGTCAAGAGCCAAGTTAAATGCCGCGAGGCCAGCGACCAAGAAACTGAATCCGATGCCCAAGAGACTTGTTGACTGAATAAATGGCGGAGTCGCTCCAAACAGGCTCATCAGCATTGAGACTCCGTAGAACAAAGCCACTCCCATCGTTGCGCCAATCACAATGCGACGGAAGCGATCGGTCACCTTGATGATACGCAAGCTGTACATCGTCAACATGACAGCGAAGACCGCGATCGTTGCCCCAGCAGCCTGCACCACAATGCCGTCGTAATACGTTTCATAGGCCTTGCTAATGGCACCGACAAACAAACCTTCAGCAATTGCATACACCGGAGCCAAGAACTTGGCGAGGTGTGGTTTGAATGACAAGAAAATCGCTAAACCAAATCCAACAAGCAATCCACCGATGGCATACGCCGGAAACTTGTATACCTGACCGTCAGGTGCATCGACGCCAAGCCATCCAACAACTGCGGCGGCAAGTAAGAGAACAAACAAAACTGCAGTTGCGTTTGCAGTGCCTGCAACTGTCATCGTGCGACCAGTCGGTACCCACGGTGTTGTCGGACCGTCATTGAGTGGATCAACATTTCCGCGACGAGTTGATTCATCGGGTGCTGCCCAACCAGAATCATTAGCAGCTGCTGCTTGTTTGAGTCGCTTCTCATTCAGTAACGGATTAGACATAGCATTTCTCCTTTTTGAGTACACGATCAGAAGTGCAAAAACTCACAAAATCGTTATTTCCTCAGATTACCGACAATAAATCTCGGTGTCTTGGCAACCAATATTTCCACACTTTTTTGGAATCTTTGCGCTGGCGGTTGTGTCGGGCATTGTGGTCGGTATCGTTCCCGCCACTACTGCAATTTCGGGAGAAGTGGGGTTCTTAAGTGGCCAAGGATCGCGTTGATCGTGATGAAGAGGACCTCGTCCGTCTTTACCTGTCAGACATCGGGCAATACACGTTGCTCACCAAAGATGACGAAGTTCGTCTTGCTAAGCAGATTGAAGCTGGTAAGGCCGCTAAGGAAGAATCTGAAGTTGTTGACGGCAAGGCCTTAACTCCTGCCAAGAAGCGCGAACTGCGCAACCTCATCAAAGATGGCGAAAATGCCGAGCGTTCGTTCGTGCAGTCCAACCTTCGTTTGGTGGTCTCGATCGCCAAGAAGTACCAGGCTTCTGGTCTCCCCTTGCTCGACCTCATCCAAGAGGGCAACCTCGGTCTCATGCACGCCGTTGAAAAATTCGACTGGCGTAAGGGATTCAAATTCTCGACGTATGCAACTTGGTGGATTCGCCAGGCCATTACTCGTGGTATCGCCAACACTGGTCGCACCATTCGCCTACCAGTCCACGCCGGAGACACGCTTGCTCGTCTCCAAAAGGCTCGCTCACGCCTGGAACTGAAGTTTGGTCGTCAGCCAACATTGCGTGAACTCGCCGCCGAAGTTGAAATGCCCGAAGACAAGGTCACCGAAGCATTGCGTTTCGCCGCCGAACCTTTGTCGCTCAGCGAACCGCTCCGCGAAGACGGCGACGCCGAACTTGGCGACGTGGTTGAAGACCGTTCAGCTGAAAGCCCCTTCGAAGTTGCAGCCACCTCGTTGCTGCCCGAAGAGATTCAGCGACTGTTGGCTCCGCTCGATGAGCGCGAACGCGAGATTTTGAAGTTGCGCTTTGGTCTTGATCGGGGCGAACCTCGCACCCTTGAAGAAGTTGGCGAGCACTTCAACCTCACCCGTGAGCGCATTCGTCAGATTGAAGCTCGGGCGATGAGCAAGTTGCGTCACCCGTCGAGCGACACTGGCGCCCGCGACCTTCTCGCCGTCTAAGCCTTGCGGCGGCGTTGTCGCTCCATCAGGCTGCACCAGTCCCACTGTGCGCCACCCATTGCGGTGACTTCAGCGAGCATCTGCCCAACCATTGACGTCACTGGCAACGGCACATTCATTGACGCCGCTTCATCAAGAACGAGTCCGATGTCTTTGCGCATCAACGTGGTCGAGAATCCGTAGTTGTATTCACCGGCCAACATTTTCTCAGCACGATTGGCCATCTGCCACGAAGCCGATGAACCTTGCAACATCACGTGAATCACTTTTTGCACATCGAGCCCAGCAGTCTCGGCAAAGTCAAGTCCTTCAGCCAAGGCTTGGCACACACCGACGACACAAATCTGATTCGTCATCTTGGTGATTTGTCCCGCACCCGATTCGCCCATCAACGTCATGCGCGCGGCATAAGCCGACATCACTGTCTCGGCTGAAGCAAATGCACCTTCATTGCCGCCCGCCATTACCGTGAGGGTTCCGTTGCGGGCACCGTCAACTCCACCTGAAACTGGTGCATCTAAAAACGCTGATCCAACTTCGGCGACTCGTGTCGCAACAACTCGCGAACCTTCAGCAGATGTTGTTGAGTGATCAATCCATACTGTGCCTTTGGCAAGTTCGGCAATGATTCCGTCAGCAACTGCAAACAATTCGCGATCGGCGGGCAACGACGTCATCACAAACTCGCGACCTCGAACAGCATCAGCGGGGCTGGCAACTGCTGCCCCACCATTTTCTGCGACCCACTTGTCGGCCATACCCGGCACAACATCGCACACCACCACATCGTGACCAGCCTTGGCCAAGTGCGCCGCCATATGCCAGCCCATGCGACCAATACCAATGAACGCGATCTTGCTCATGCGGGAACTCCTGGCTTGCCGCGATCGGCCAATGTAAATCCACCGGCGAGGCGAGCGTGCACTCGTCCACCAACACCCATAGCCAAAATCACCACCATCTCATCGGGCTTTGGCCCATCGGGAACGCCGACTTCAATCGCGTCGTAATGACTGCCCACGTAACTCCAATCCATATGCGTGATCGGCACATCAAGACGTGCTCCCATTCCTGCAACTTTTTTTGTTGACGGAACAATCGATGTGCCCTTGCCAAGCGCAGCACGCATGCCTCCACCGCCGGGAATATGCCACATTGCACCGTGCTCAATTTCGCCAGCCGAACCAACGATGATTCCTTTGCCGTAGCCATCGATCTTCGAAGTATCGCCACCTAAGTGACCGATCAAGATATTTCCGAGCCGCTCACCAAGTGCGCGCAATTCGTCAACCACTGGGCTGAGATCATCGACGTACTTACCAACGTAAGGGTTCGTCACAACTGCCGCTACTGCACCCTTCATTGCGGGTGTCGCAGGAATAGGTCCGCTGACTCCAGATGAATGATCATGAAAAATCTCTTCAACAATCGTGACGATCTTGCGCACTTCGAACAACATGTTCTCTCCCTAGAAAAATGATTGTGGCGGAGGTGGACGGGAATCGAACCCGCCGGACGAGGTTCGCTCGTCCCAACCGCTTTGAAGGCGGCGGAGCCCACCAGGTACCCGGACACCTCCGCTATTTAGGGTAGTCACCTCAAACCTCAAGCGTGCGCTCACACTTCGCCATCACAACTAATTTTGCGGGGTTTTATGTTGATCATTTTGTCGTCACCTAAAGGCGGTTCTGGCACATCGGTTGTTGCTGCCAGTTTGGCCATTGCGAGTTCATCGTCTGCCCCGACACTTCTCGTTGACCTCGCCGGAGATCAAGCCGCCATTATGGGCTTACCCGAACCTCCCGTCGGACTCAGCGATTGGGTCAACGGTATGACACATCATGATTTTGATGAGATTCTGATCACCTGCAACAAGAATCTTCAGCTGGCACCTTCGGGCAGTTCTGCTATCGAAATTCACTCGACAAACGCTTGGACCAATCTCGCTCGAGCAGTGACAAAGAAAGAAGCCGATGGGTACAAGATCATCATTGATTTTGGCCAAGCCAATCTTCCCCTGGCCTTCGACAAACTTATTCACACGCATTACATGGTGACACGACCTTGCTATTTGTCTCTACGAAGAGCGGTCAATCTTGACCAAAGGTTTTCCGCAGTCATTGTTGTCCAAGAACATGACCGAGTTTTGACAACAAGCGATGTCGAGTCAGTGATGAAGTTGAAATGCGCCGCAGAAGTTCCGTACTCAAGTGATATTTCTCGTCGTGTTGATTCGGGTCTTCTCAAATCTCGACTGCCACTACTTCTTCACGCGGCTCTCTCGCCTCTCGTGTCGCCAGGGGTCAGCCCATGAGATCACAACTCATGCCACCACAACTCAGTGAGTACTTCTTAGATGCAACCGTGACCGACATTTTGATCAATAACGCAACTGAGGTCTGGGTTGAACGATCTGGAGCATTAGTGAGGGTTGAAGATCTTCAACCTGGACAAATTGAAATCGCTCTCGAACGAATTCTCACTCCACTTGGCCGGCGACTCGATCGACTCTCCCCCATTGTTGACGCCCGACTTCCCGATGGCACCAGAGTGTGTGCCGTCATACACCCGATCGCAGTTCACGGAACAACCGCGGCATTTCGACTATTTCGCCAACAGACTTTTCCACTCATTGACTTCTGCGATGACTTTCACCGAGATTCTCTTCAAGAACTACTGCGTGAACTCACTCAGTCGGAACACAATATTTTGATCACTGGCGCAACCGGATCAGGTAAGTCATGTTTAGTTTCGTCGCTTGTTTCACGCGATGAAGAAAATGCACCGACAAACGAACGCATTATCGTTATTGAAGACACTCATGAGCTTGTCATTGCACACCCGCATACCGTGCGCCTTGAATCTCGAGTTGCAACCGCCGAAGGTCGAGGTCAAGTCTCACTAGACGACCTTTTACGATCTGCACTTCGCCTGCGACCCGATCGTTTGATCGTTGGGGAAGTACGTGGAGTTGAAGCACTCACGCTGGTTCAAGCAATGAACACTGGCCATTCGCGATGTTTGGCAACTCTGCATGCAAACTCGGCATTAGATGGTTTGCACCGTCTTGACTTACTCACGATGCAGGCCGCTCCAGGTTGGACACTGCAAGATGCCCGCCACATGGTGAATTCTGCGATTCACATTGTCATTCATATGAGTCGCCGTCCATACGGAAAACGCTGCGTCGCGCATATCGCCAAAATAGTGCCAAACACCGACGAGGGTTCACACCAACCACGCCTTGAATATCTGTACCAACAACATGATGCGTAGCTCGCAAGTCCACAGGTTCTTGGCCCGCCGCCAGACTCGTCGGCGATTGATGAACAATGACATCTACGGAAACAGCAGCCTCATTGATGCATTGTCGTCAATGAGTCGCAATACTCGATCGGGTTTATCGCTTGCCACTGCCCTGCAGATTTCTATTTCTCACCATCCATGCGACTTGTTCGCTCAACTTCACAACTTGGTCAGTCGCGGTATGGCACTCAACACTGCGTGTCACAAAATTCTTGATGACATGTCTGAGTCTGCCGAAAATGCTGACTGCATGATGGCCTTGCATGTGATTGCTCTTGCGAGCGAAGTCGGTGGAGATATTGCGCAACAACTTGATTGTCTGATTGACACTCTTCTTGATCGGTCGCAGGCCAAGGTTGAGCGACAAACACAAGCAGCAACAGCTACTGCGTCGATACGTCTGATCACGTGGTTGCCGGTCGTCTGTGGGGCGTGGATTTTGAGTGATAGTCCAGCAGTTCGCCATGTATTACTCGCAACCCCACTGGGCTGGGCATGTCTCACGATCGGTGTTGGACTGAACTTCGCTGGTCGAACATGGAGCAAACGTATGGTGCGGTCATGATCATCGGTTTTGGACTCATTGGCCTGTACTTCTTATGGCGACGGGCCAAGCAACGCATTGCAACTCAACAAGATCGAGCAATCGTTGAAGCATTCCCCGAATGCATCGACCTCTTCATTGCCGCGCTTCGTGCGGGCTATTCGCCAGCCCAGGGAATCAACTTTTTGGGTCAGCATGCTCCCGGCATTCTCCGCCCAAACTTTATTGCTGCTTCGCGACGTATTGACGAGGGTGAACGATTTATTGACGCGATTCGTCTGCTCCACAGCGAAATTGGTGCTGTGAGTCAATCAATGTGTGACGTTCTCATCTCCGGAGATCGACTCGGCATTCCTGTTGAAAATCTACTTTTCCAACTTGGCAATGAAGCCCGACTCAATCGACGTCGCCGTGCCGAAACAGAAGCGCGACAACTTCCTATTCGTCTCTCGCTTCCTCTTGTGATGTGCATTTTGCCATCCTTTGTGATTTTGATCATCGTGCCAACAATCGCTGGCACCCTGTCGCAACTCCACATCTCTGTGTGAGTGCCTCACCAACTTCACACGAAAGATTTTTCATGACTCAAATATGTCAACGTATGTACATCTATTTTCTCACTTTCACTTTGCCCACCAATGTTGAGCGAGATTCTGGACAAGCAACATCCGAATACGCACTCGTCATGCTTGCGGCAGCCCTCATCGCCCTCTTGGTTATCGCTTGGGCAACTGGCGGCGGCGGGGCCGGCAAGATTGGTCAACTCTTCGATCGCGTGATCGACAGTGTCACCGCAAAACTTCCGTAAATCCTGCATTCACCCGACACGTGATCGGGGGCAGGCAACAGTTGAGTTCGTTTTAACCCTGCCCCTGGTCATGCTTGCCGTATTACTGATCGCCCAGTTCTTGGTCATCGCGGTAACTCAAGTTCAGGTTGTTAATGCCACCCGCAACGCCGTTCGGGCCGCGGCCGTGTCACAAAGCCCAAGTGACGCGGCGCTCGCCGCAGCCCAATTCTCCTTTGGGCGGGCAATCGACATCAACACTAAGGTCGGCGAAAAATGGGTGACGGTCACTGCAACCTATGAACTTGCGACCGATCTGCCGATGGTTGGACGCTTTGTCCCCGATCTGACACTCTCATCGCATTTTTCGATGCTCCTTGAACCACCGATAGATTAAGGGCGTGAACTTGTTGAGCCACTCCACTCTGATTGACGATGTTTTCGTCATTGGTTTTACTGGCGAACTTGATGTGTCAACCTTGCCTACATTGAGTGACCTACTCAACAAGGCAGTCAATCAAAATCATGTTCATCTGGCCCTTGACCTCGATGGCATCACAGTTCTTGACGATGCTGCGCTCGGAATCTTGCTCGGAGCAGCGTCTCGTATCCGCAACAACGGTGGTCGTATGTACGTTGTTTGCTCAAACCCAAAGATCAGCGATTATCTCAAGCGCACCCAATTAGATCTCATTATTCCGCTCGCAAATTCGGTGCACGATATTCCCCGAAATTGACATTTGAGGCACACTAGAGATGTGTCTGGTTTGATTCACGAAGTTAAGAAAACGATTTGGGTTCTTGGCGATCAACTCAATCAAAATTTCGCAGCTATCGCTCAAGCGAGTCCACAGACTCACCGCATTTTGCTGGTTGAAAGTTCGGCCAAGGTTCGTTCAAAGAAATGGCATATTCAACGCGCGCACTTTGTGATCGCAGCAATGCGTCGCTTCGCAAACGAACTCCGTGATTCAGGATTTGAAGTTGATTACCGTAAAGCCACCACCTTGTCTCAAGGCCTGAGAGACCACCGCGCCGAATTTTCACCTTCTTCAGTTTCAGTTATGGAGCCGGCGAGTCATGCAGCGCTCACGATGGTTCGACACAACGACTGTGAAGTAGTCCGCAGTAATCAGTTCTTGTGCCACTACGAAGATTTTGCGCGCTGGAAAGAACAACTTCTTGAGCGTCGTAAGACATTCAAGATGGAAGACTTTTATCGCTGGCAACGATTACGACTCAATTACTTGATGACACCTGACGGTGAGCCTGAAACCGGAACCTGGAACTACGACTCTGAGAATCGATTGCCACCACCCAAAGATGGCAAGAACCAATGGCCTGATCCATTGATGAGTGAACTTGATGACATCGATCACCAAGTCATTGATGAACTCCGCGATCATTGTGTCGGCCAATCACCAACCGGTCTTTGGGCAACAAGCCGTCACGACGCCCTGAAGCGACTCAATCACTTCATTGAAAACGTTTTACCCACCTTTGGTCCTCACGAAGACGCCATGTTGACAAGTAGTTGGCACGTGGCCCATTCGCTGTTGTCCCCATATCTAAATATTGGTCTTCTACTTCCGACTGAAGTATGTGATGCAGTTCAAGATGCCTATCGCGCCGGGAAAGTTGATATTGCGTCGGCCGAAGGTTTCATTCGTCAAGTCATCGGCTGGCGCGAATATGTTTGGGGTCTCTATTGGGCATGGATGCCCGACTACGCCGAGCTCAACAAACTTGGCGCGACCCGCGATCTACCCCCATTGTT
>CAMDCI010000019.1 GCA_945889715.1 Bifidobacterium breve
ACGACCTTCTTGACGGGAACGACTTTTTTCGCTGGTGCTGCCTTCTTGACAGGTGCAGCCTTCTTCTTCGCTGGCGCAGCCTTCTTGACCGGTGCAGCCTTCTTGACCGGTGCAGCCTTCTTCTTCGCTGGCGCAGCCTTCTTGACCGGCGCAACCTTCTTCTTCGCTGGCGCAGCCTTCTTGACCGGCGCAACCTTCTTCTTCGCTGGCGCAGCCTTCTTGACCGGCGCAACCTTCTTCTTCGCAGGAGCAGCCTTCTTGACCGGCACAGCCTTCTTCTTCGCAGGAGCAGCCTTCTTCTTTGCTGGCACGGCTTTTTTCGCTGGCGCCGCCTTCTTGGCAGGAGCTTTTTGAGCAGTTGACTTCTTGGCAGGAGCAGCCTTCTTGACGGTTTTGCTAGCCATTGCATATGTCCTTTTCACTCGTGTGGTTGGGCAGGATACCCGCAAATTGAACTATCTCGGGGGCATATCAACGCGAACGACACCGATATATATGTCTTCATCATCCAAAGTCGCGTTTGTTGTCCCTGGTCCCCAGTGCACAGATTGTGCCAAAGTTTCGCGGGCAAGTTCGTCAATAAACGGTTGAACTTGACGTCGTACCGATTCGGAAACTCCCAAAGTCAGCTCGATGCGATCGCTCACTTCAAGGTCGGCCTCTCGACGAGCTTGTTGCACCAATCGAATCAAGTCACGAGCAATGCCTTCGGCAGCGAGTTCGGGAGTGATTTCAATATCAAGTGCCACCATGCCAAGACCATCGCCAAGGGCGCTACTTGCTGTTCCTTCAGCCGCGACCATCTTGAGGTTGTACTCCCCGGCGAAAAGTTCGATATCTCCGGCAAAAACTTGGTCGCCGTCTTGGCGCCAGTTACCTGACTTCACCGCTTTGATGACATCTTGCGTGCGTCCACCAAGTCGTGGACCAAGAGCGCCCGGAATAACTTGCAAGACAGCTGCGGCCGCTCCAGTAATTTCAGTCGTTAAGGTCACTTTTTTGACGTTGACTTCGTCAGCGATGATGTCGATGAATGAAGCCAATTCAGATGAATCGGGATGAGAGACCGCAAGTTCGGATAGCGGCAAACGTACGCGACGACTATGGGCTTTGCGAATGGACAATGCGACCGAACAAACTTCGCGCACCCGATCCATCGCACGCACGAGTTCAACATCATTGGGCAAATTATGAGTAGTCGGCCAATCGGTGAGATGCACTGAGCGATCACCGGTTAGACCGGAATAAATGGTGTCTGACAAGAGCGGCAACATGGGGGCAGAGACGCGACACAGAATTTCAAGAACCGTGTGCAACGTATCGATCGCATCTTGATCGCCTTCCCAGAAACGATCGCGTGAACGGCGAATATACCAATTCGTTAAGACATCTAAAAAGTCACGCACACCCGAACATGCCGAGAACAGATCGTACGCATCTAGATCGTGAGTTACTCGTTCAACCATTTGTGCCGATTTAGCCAATATGTAGCGGTCAAGAATGTTTGTCGAATCAGTACGGAACGTTCCCGATACCCCTTCGGCACTGGCGTACAAACTTAAGAAATACCACGAGTTCCACATCGGCAATAAAACCTGGCGCACGGTCTCGCGTATGCCGGCTTCGGTCACCGAGAAGTCGGATCCGCGCAAAATTGCCGACGACAGCAAGTACCAACGCATCGCGTCAGCACCGTAGGTGTCAAAGACAACCATCGGATCGGGATAGTTGCGCAGGCTCTTGGACATTTTCTGTCCATCATCACCAAGAACAATTCCGTGACTCACACAGGTTGAAAATGCTGGACGATCAAACAAAGCGGTCGCCAAAACATGCAAGGTATAGAACCAACCGCGGGTTTGACCGATGTACTCAACGATGAAGTCGCCTGGATAGTGCTGTTCAAACCAAATGGTGTTCTCGAATGGATAATGCACTTGAGCGAAGGGCATTGAACCACTCTCGAACCAGCAGTCAAGAACTTCGGGTACTCGGCGCATCATTGACTGACCCGTCGGGTCGTCGGGGTTGGGCCGAACTAAATCATCAACAGCAGGACGATGTAAATCGGTGACGACAACACCGAAGTCGCGTTCAATTTCGGCGAGGCTGCCGTAGACATCAAGCCGCGGATATGTAGGGTCATCACTCTTCCAAACCGGAATCGGTGAACCCCAAAAACGATTACGACTAATTGACCAGTCACGGGCGTTCGCTAACCATTTGCCGAACGACCCTTCCTTGAGATGTTCGGGAACCCAAGTAATTTGTTGGTTCAATTCGAGCATCCGATCTTTCACCGCGGTTACCTCAACAAACCACGACGAAATCGCGCGATATACCAAAGGCTCTGCACAGCGCCAACAATGCGGGTACGAGTGGTCGTAACTGTCGTGACGAAGAACAACGCCAGTTTGCTTTAGGTGTTTGATGACTAATGGATTCGCTTCAAAGACGTGAGTGCCCGCCCAATCGGAAACCTCAGCGGTATAACAGCCGTGACTGTCCATCGGACAAATTGTTTCAATACCTGCTGCGAGACACACGATCTGGTCATCCTCACCAAATCCCGGAGCCATGTGCACGACACCCGTTCCATCTTCTGTGGTCACGAAGTCTGCGCCAAGAACCTGGAAGGCCGATGGAGTATCAGCGAAATAATTAAAGAGTGGCGTATAGGTGCGTCCAACCAACTCAGAACCCTTCAAGGTTCCGACTCGTACAGCTTCGCCCAGTTCGCGCTCATACGAAGCCAATCGAGCTTCAGCCAAAATGAGTTTCTCGCCGTTCAATTCAACAACTGCGTAGTCAATGTCTGGGTTGACCGCCAACGCCAAGTTTGACGGCAATGTCCATGGCGTTGTTGTCCAGGCCAAAATCTTTTCGCCAGTTGCTAACGAGAATTTGACGGTTAAAGCCGGATCTTGACGATCGCGGTAAACATCATCCATGCGGGTTTCGGTATTGCTTAACGGAGTTTCACAACGCCAGCAATACGCCAACACTCGGAAACCTTCATAGATCAACCCTTTGTCATGCAAAGTCTTGAACGCCCACATGACACTTTCCATATATGGAAGGTCGAGGGTTTTATAGTCATTTTCGAAGTCGACCCAACGCGCCTGACGATTGACATAGCGTTGCCATTCGCTGGTGTAACGCAGAACACTCGTCCGGCAATAGTCGTTGAACTTTTCAATACCGAATTCGGTAACTTCGGGATGACCAGAAATACCTAACTGTTTTTCGGCTTCAACTTCTGCCGGCAGACCATGGCAATCCCAACCGAATCGACGATCAACTCGCTCACCCCTCATCGTGCGATAACGCGGGATTGCGTCTTTCACAAATCCGGTCAGCAAATGACCGTAATGGGGCAATCCATTGGCAAATGGTGGTCCGTCGTAGAAAACAAATTCGTTAGCGCCATCGGGTCCAGCAGTCCGCTGATTGACCGATTCTTCAAAAGTGTGATCGGTCTTCCAACGTTCAAGGACAATCGCTTCAATCGCTGGGAATGAAGGCTGAGATTCAACGGGTGGATAACGGCGCTCGGTCATAATTAGTCAGTCTCAATCAGAAAATCAACGATTGAGTAAGGATATCGGCACTACGCCAGTGCTCTACCGAGTATCTGCAAGGCAATCAGGAGGAGCATCGGTGACAAATCAAGTCCACCCATGGGCGGCAATGTACGACGGATGGGCGCCAACACTGGCTCGGTCAACTTGTACAACCACATTTGTACTGAGGCCATGGGACTCTGTGACGAGGACGGTGGAAACCAAGACATCACAACGCGCAACAAAAGCACGAGGGTAAACAGATTGATCAAAGAACCGAGAATCTTCATGCGACTCAGTACTCGGGATTGGCAGGGCGATTATCTGGCTTGAGCAGATACACACCACGAGCGACTTTTTCGATTTTGCCGTGCAAGGCGTAGCACAGGCCGCTTGAGAAATCGATCATTCGACGAGCAACTTCATCGTCGCAACCCTCGGTATTCAAAATGACAGCATGACCATCACGAAAACGGTTGGCGACTTCTTGAATGTCATTAAATCGAATGGCTTTAACCGTGTGAGTTTCACCTTGGGTTGATCCGCCCAATGTTCGAACCGACGAACCCTGGCGTGCTGAAATCGGACGAGGCTGCACCGACGAATCATCAAACTGTGGACGGCGCGGTGTGGGAACAGGATCGGTATCGCGTGGCGAAACTTGACGGGCAACCGGACGCGACTCGTCAAAGCCACCACGTGAGTCGGAGGTGCGCGAAACGCCGCCCGAGCGATCAACCGAATCACGGTCGTCGTAATCGTCGTACGCATCATCCTCGCCAAGGCCGAGGTAATCCATCGCTCGTCTAAAAATTGACATCACCGAAATAATAGTCGCTAATTATCGGCCACAGGTGGACGGTCACCGAAGATTGCTGACCCAATGCGAACCATGGTTGACCCGCAGTCAATTGCCAGTTCAAGGTCGCCAGTCATACCCATCGAAACTTCACGTAACCCCAAGGCTTGAGCACAGCGAGCAGTCACCTCGAAAGCCTGTCGCGTCGCCACAATCTCACCGTTCGTTGGCCCGACGGTCATTAATCCGGTCACTGTCAATCCCTGAGCTATGCATCGTTCGTACAAGCCCTCAAGTTCACTGACTGCACAGCCACCCTTATCGGACTCACCCGTTGCGTTGACCTGCAACATGACTTGAGCACTTGGCGCTCGGTGGGCAATTTCGTCAAGAACTGACCGGCGATCAACCGATTGCCAAACATCGACGACCTGGCACAGCGATCGAACCTTGTTGCTCTGCAAACGACCAATGAAATGAACCTTGGGCCGATGGTTGACGTCAACTTCGGGCCACTTTTCTAGCAAATCTTGGGCATAGTTCTCGCCGATGGTCGAACACCCTGCCGCAACAACTGCATTGACTGCACTTGCGGGAAAGGTTTTAGTCACGGCGATGATCTGAACTTTGTCGCCCCCGAGACGATGAACACGCTGCACGAGCGACTCATAGTTTTCTCGGATGCGCCCGACCTCATCAATTATGTCTTTTGCGGGCATTATGTCTTTTGCGGGCATCAGGCCCGAAATCTCACTTCAGGAACGACGGGACATCAAAATCGTCATCACCGTCGTCAGTTGACACGGGATCAGACGCAAAGATGTCCTTGGCTGGTGCCGCAGTGCGAGCAGTGCCACCACTTTGATTTGAGCGAGCAGCGGGACGCCCAGTTGGACGAACTTGCGGAGCGCCTTCCCAGCGATCAAAACCGGCAGCGATCACGGTGACACGGACTTCATCGCCCATGTCATCGTTAATGACCGTACCGAAAATGATGTTTGCATCTTGATGCGCGATGCCGTGAATAATTTCTGCGGCTTCGTTCATCTCCATCAAGGTCATCGATGAAGGACCAGTGACATTGAGAAGCACTCCACGGGCACCTTCAATTGATGCTTCGAGCAAATTGCTCGACAGGGCCTTCAAGGCTGCGTCACGAGCACGGCTATCGCCACTTGCCGAACCAATACCCATCAATGCCGAACCGGCATTCTGCAATGTCATCTTGACGTCAGCAAAGTCGGTGTTGATGAGACCAGGGTTCGTGATCAATTCAGAAATACCCGATACACCGCTGTACAAAACCTCATCGGCCCGAGCAAATGCTTCCATGACAGTGTCACGAGCATCGACGACTGACAGCAGGCGATCGTTCGGAACAACAATCAAGGTGTCCACTTTTTCTTTGAGCTTGGCAATGCCAGCATCTGCCTGCACGGCACGACGGCGTCCTTCGAAAGAGAACGGACGCGTCACAATGGCGATGGTCAGAGCCCCAGCAGCCTTGGCGATTTCTGCCACGACAGGCGCAGCACCGGTTCCGGTACCTCCCCCCTCGCCCGCAGCAATGAAAACCATGTCCGCACCCTTGAGTGCATCTTCAATTTCATCGCGATGAGCTTCGGCTGCTTGACGACCAACTTCGGGATCGCTACCAGCACCAAGTCCGCGAGTGAGGTCACGACCGACATCGAGTTTTAACTCGGCATCGCTTGTCATCAAGGCCTGAATATCGGTGTTGATCGCAATGAATTCGACCCCACGCAGATTTCGCTCGATCATACGGTTAATTGCGTTGACGCCACCGCCACCGACGCCAACAACCTTGATCTGGCAGATGTAATTGTTTTGTCCACCAACCATGTCGGGAGACTCCTCCGCTTTCGGGTGTCGGCAAGCCGACGTTGAGTTGAAAATTACTATTAATTCAAAGTTGAGTCTCGCACTTCTGAAACTCTAATGGGGGGATACCCACTCAAAGGGCACATTAGAAGACCTGCTCACAGTAGCAATTGGGACATTCTTTGAGACGTCATGTGCGCGATTCAGGTGCTGGCGGGTCATCGAACACTCGGTTGACCGCTCGAAACATCAATCACGGCATAGCGATTGCTCCCCTGCCGCTTGATTTCATTCACGACGCCAACCAATTTGACCTGGAAATCGTCGGGTCGCCCAAACAGCACCTCAACATCATTCGTGAGGGCTAAGGAAACTTCGCCCTCTGGACTCACCGTCACTGTCAACAGTCGAGCCTGTAAATCGGCGGGCAAAGCATTGATCAATTGAGCGGCCCCCAAAAAGGGTTGTTCAACTGTTTGTCCAGCCGAAATATTCGGACCAGTGCCGATCATCGGCGTGTAATCGGTGGGGTCTCCCTCAATCACGTCAAGTACCCGCCCGTCGCGATCGATGACTCGATTAAATCCGTCAACCGAACGGAAGAACGCGATTGGACTTCGTTCAACAATTTCAATCGTCACCCGAGCCGGTAGATGCATCGAAACTCGCGCTAGTCGCACCCACGAAATTGCTAGCAATTTCTTTTCGGCTGCATCTAAGTCGACTGTCAATATCGGTTCACCTTGAACACTGTCAACGACCGATGCAACAAGATCGGGGTCGGCATATACGACTCCTTCCACATCAACCTTGCGGACCGACAAGATCGGACTTGTCAATAAGAGCAAAATGATGACGCCCGCTCCGACAACAAGTCCAACAATCGTGAACCATCGCAGACGCCTCCTCCCCTCTTGGCGGCGAACCGCTATGCGACGCAAGCGAAAACGAGATGCTCCGTTGTCAGTGGCGGATCGAGTTGATTTTCGATCAATAACCTCCGAATCGTCAGTAATGACGACACGCTTTTTACCTGAGCCATCAACTTTTGTCGCCGAAGCCTTCTGGACATTGACCAATTCTTCAGAATCATGAAAATCTGTTGGGCGAACCTTTTGGACAAGCTTCTTCAAGATTGAAAATTTGTCACTCATGGGTTCCTCGATCTCTCGTTTCATCTTCAAACCCGATGAGCCGGACTTCGGAGCGAAGGTCAAACCCGTGTTTGTCCTTTACAACTTTTTTCACATGTTCCATAACAGCAACAACATCGCTTGCACATCCGTCAGGATCAGCCTGAATAAAATTGGCGTGTTTCGTGGAAACCTCGGCAGTACCAATGCGGAAACCACGTAGTCCACTCTGATCGATTAACTCGCCGGCGGCTACTTCTCCAGGAACCGGATTAACAAAAACTGAACCGGCATTTTGCCCGCCTGGCTGATTTTCACGACGCCATTTCACGATGTCATCAATCATGCCCAATGCTCGTTCGCTGTCTCCCCATGTCAATTGAAACGTCGCATCAATGACAATGTCATCGTCAGCTATTGTTGAACCGCGAAAACGCAAACCCAAATCTGACTTTTCTACCTCGCGAACCTGCCCTGAACTACTCGAGTACATGCGCACGCTCACCAAAGACTCGTCAATATCTGATCCGTGTCCACCGGCATTCATTTTGATTGCTCCGCCAATAGTGCCCGGCACCCCAACCGCCCATTCAAATCCGCAAAGACCGACACCAGCAGTGCGTCGAGCCATCACAGGCAATGCAACCGCCGAACCTACTGTGACAATGCTCTTTTCAGATTGCTCTGGCAAATCTAGATGTTGCGCGAAATCACCAAGTTGCGCCACGATCCCCTCGAACTCTGTATCGGCAAACAAACTATTACTCCCTCGTCCGAGGACAACAAGGTTGAGTGATGAATCCTTGGCCACTCGCACGACTTTCAACAAAGTCGCCAAATCATTGACTCGGCAAAATAGTGCGGCCGTTCCTCCGACTTTGTATGTCGTCAATGTGGACACCGGAAAATGACGTTGTGCCAATTCTCCAAGAGCTAGCGCAGCCTGTTCAATATTTGAACTCATGAATTCTGACCGCCAGAACGAAGGTTGAGAATTTCTCGTGGTAAGAATTCAACATCACCGCAACCCATAGAAATGCAAACATCGCCGTCACGAACAACTTGATTGACAAATTCAGCCAGCGTTTCGCGTTCGGCATGCCATAAGACTTCACAGTCGGGATGCGCTTGAGTGATTGCGTCCACTACAAGACGACCAGTCACTCCTTCAATCTTTTTCGTACCGGATGCATAAATGTCGGTGACCACGACGACATCCGCATCGACGAATGCATCGGCATACTCATCAGACATGATCGCCATGCGGTGATAACGATTGGGTTGAAAAACTGCTACAACTCGACTCCAGCGATCGTCGCTCGTTTTCGCAGCAGACATCACTGCCGATATTTCTTGAGGCAAATGCGCATAGTCGTCGACGAAGGTAATGCCATCAACGTTGCCAATAATTTCAAAACGCCGCCCAACCCCACCAAATTTCGCCACTGCAACGATCGCCACTTGAGGGTCAACTCCAAGGGTCACTGCCATCGCAATAGCGCCGGTGACGTTGAGTACGTTATGTCGACCACGTAACGACATCCGAACCTCGAGATCCTTGAGAGAAATTGTCGGATCATTCAAAGTAATTGAAAATGAAGTTTCACCATTTGTTGCTTCAATTGAGTGACATTGAAATTTCGCATCAGATGAAAATCCGTAGGTAATGGTGTGGATAGGTGTTTGCATACCGGCGATGAGTGGATCGTCAATGCAAACAACTACTGGTCCTTGTATCCCTGATAAATACTGCTGGAACCCTGAGGCGACTCCTTGAAGGTCCCCGTATTGGTCAAGATGATCTGCGTCGACATTTGTGAGTATCGACGCTGCCAAAGGCAATTCAAGATGAGTTCCATCACTCTCGTCTGCCTCAACAATCGTCCACGCCGCCCCTGTCCACCTTGCCCCGACTCCTTCATCAAGTACATCGCCACCAACAACAAAGTTTGGGTCGAGTCCAGCTTCGGCAAAAATTCGAACCAACAATGATGTCGTCGTTGTCTTACCGTGTGTTCCAGCCACTGCAATTGACGGCCGCATCGCGCAAATAGATGCGAGCATCGCCGCTCGAGTCAAGACCCGTACACCACTTTGTTCTGCTTCAACTAACTCAATATTTGATCGAGGAATCGCCGTCGAGGCAGTCACCGCATCACACCCGTGAACGACCGACTTGTCATGACCAATATTGACCTGAATACCAAGACCAGAAAGCCGATCAATGACATCGGAGTTCTTGATATCACTTCCAGAAACCTCGTGACCCATTTGCACGAGACACGTTGCAATTGCACTCATACCAGGACCGCCAACGCCGACGACATGAAGGCGCATATGTTCATTCAAGTTGAGAACGTCATTCATACGCTGCGACCGTCCGCGACATCTTGAATAATTGCGGCGATTGTTCCGTGACGATTTAACTCACCAATCGCAAAAGCTTGCTCCGAAATTTGTTGCAACTTTTCTGGGTCAGATCGAAGTTCAGTAATGATTTTTGATAGTTCACTTTCAACACGTTCTTCGACTAACAAAATCGCTGCGCCACTTTCGGACAGGTACTTCACATTGGCTGTTTGATGATCGTCTGCTGCATTTTTCCAAGGAATCAAAATTGCAGGCACTCCGGCAGCGGCTACGTCGGCAATGGTGCCTGCACCTCCCCGCCCAATGAGCACATCAACACTGGCGTAAATATCGGCCATGTTTTCTTCATAAGCGACAACCTGATATGTCATCGTTGCTTCTACGTTAGTGAGCGGATTCGTGTGTGACTTCATGAATCGCGGCCCCACAACATGACGAAGAGCCAACTGTGAATCATCTTTGAATTCTTTCACGAACTCGCTGACGGCGTTATTCAACATGAGCGATCCCAGCGATCCGCCGATCACTCCAATGAAGAATGAATCATCCGCAATTCCGAGTCGCCGACGCGCCGCGCTTCGATCTTGTATACGATCAATGTTTCGAATGGCTCGCCGTACTGGAGCACCAGTCATGACCGCTCGACGAAGCTGACTTGACGGAAAGGCCACTGCAGTTGCCTGGGCAAAATGCGAGGTCAACTTGCTTGAACGCCCGGGAGTTCGGTCATAGCTGACCACAACTATCGGAATATCTAACTTTCGTGCTGCCAGTACCGCAGGAAGACTGGCATATCCGCCAACGCTGACCACAACCTTTGGTAACTCTTTCTTTAGTAGGACGACTGCTTGGCGACGGGCCTTGAACAATCGTGATGCAAATGCCCAATTATTTCGTATCGCCTTCAGAGAAAGACTCCTGTGAAGGCCCACGACGTCGAAAAATGTATGGCGAATTCCGGTAGGAGGAATGAGGTCGGTCTCAATACCCCTTTGGGCACCGGTGTAATAAACATGTTGGAGGTCAATTCCTGAGTCGACCAAAGATTCGGCAATCGCAATTGCTGGCAAAACATGTCCAGATGTTCCGCCGCCTGCGATGACCGCAAAAGTCGTCATCGCGGTCGGCGGGCTACGTTCATCAATAATCCGCAAGCCACCATCGTCACAATAAGCGATGAACCTCCGTAAGAGATGAATGGCAAGGTCAATCCGGTGACTGGGATCATTCCAATCACGCCACCGATGTTGATGACGATCTGAATAAGAAACCATGCTGAAATTCCACCGGCCAAAAGCATGCCAAAACGATGACGGCATGACAGAGCTACTTGCAAGCCGAAGTAAATCAAGAAGGCGAACAATGTCAATAGGCCAAACACACCCAACAGACCCATCTCCTCAGCCAGAATCGAAAAGATGAAGTCACTATGCGCCAATGGCACATAGCCCCATTTGCCACTACCGGCGCCGATGCCAGTTCCGGTCAGACCACCGTTCGACAAACTAATCATCGCTTGATACACCTGGTAACTGTCGCTCTCACGCAACTCTTCAAGATGCAAGAACGAAGTAAATCGCGCCATTTTCTCAGGGCTTGAACGGATAAAGAGAAATCCAACAACGCCAGTGAGAAGGCCAAGCCCCGCCATCGGACGCAATGGGGCTCCAGCAAGGAAAAGAACTGCAGTCGCGATTCCCATCATGACGATGCATGAACCAATATCACTTTGTGCGGCCGAAAGGGCCACAGCGAATCCGACGACGACAAGGAATGGTTTCATTGTTTGTTTCAACGAACCCATTTCTTTCTCTCGATTCGCTAATAAATCAGCACCAAAGATAATGAGGAAGAGTTTGGTGAATTCTGACGGCTGAAATCGTTGACCAAAAATTTCAATCCACGCCCGAGCTCCGTTGTGACTCACACCAAACTTTGGAATGAAAGCCATCAACATCAAAACAATTCCAAACCATGGAAGGACTTTGGCTAGATGGCGTAAGTAATCCAGCCGAAAAACGTAGGCCAAAAACATTCCGAGGCCTCCGATGCCTGCCATCATCGATTGCTCGATGAATAACTTCCACGGTGAGCCACCTTTATGAAATGAAGTGATTGACGAAGCAGACAAGACCATCACTAAACCAAACAGAACCAAAGTCAATGACACCGCAAGAATCATGTAAAAGCCAAGGGGCTTCGGATCTCGGCTGACATCTTCGCGAAAGCGTGAGCGAATTTTCCCTTGACCTGCTCGAGCCATTTGAGCGCGCTCGTATGCAAGTCGTCGACGATCAGAAATTTCTTTCGGTCGTCGAGTTTGCCGTTGAATAGCTGCGGTCATTTGATGACTCCTTGTGAGCGAACTGAAGAAATGTATTGACGAACTAAATCGGCAAAGTGATCGCCACGTTCGGCATATCCGCTGTACCAGTCAAAACTTGTGCAACCTGGTGAAAGCAGAACAACGTCGTTTGCTGAGGCTAAGCGAGCTGCTTGTTCGACAGCCGCCTGCATCGAATCAGCCACTACTACCGGCTTCAAACCGGCAAATATTTGCGCAATCAATTCAGCCGAATCACCGATTGCAATAACCGATTTCACTCGGGATGCTTCAACGACGATTTGCCGGAGATCTAACCCCTTATTGCGCCCGCCAGCAATGAGAACAACTGATTCAAACCCGCGCAAAGCCGTAACTACCGCGTGGGGAGAAGTCGCTTTTGAATCATCAAACCAACGAACGCCTTCGCTTTCGCCAATGAATTCAATCCGATGGTGAGGTGCCGTGTATGTACTTAACGCTGTCGCCGCATGGGTTGTGGTTGCTAGACCCGACTCAATGCACAACGCGCTTGCAACAAGCGCATTCGAAACATCGTGAGGCAGGGCTCGTCGTAAATCTGACAAAGACATGATCGCACCTTGTGGTCCTGCCAGCATCCCATCAACATTGCGATAATCGCCCGATCCGCCGACAACTCGGCGCCGACACGAAGCAACCTGTAAATGCTTCAGAACTTCGACCTCACCTGAAACACCGATCGCAGTGTCGGTCGGTCGGACATTGCGCCAAATGCGGGCCTTTGACGCTTCATAGGTACTCATTGATGTGTGCCAATCAAGATGATCGGAATCAAAGTTCAACCAAGCAGAGGCCTCTGCACGAAAACTTTCAATAAAGGCCAATCGAAACGAGGACGCTTCAACTACGAATGAATCAACTTCCATATCAAGCGCATCAACAAGTGGTACTTCGGTATTCCCGCAAGCAATTGTCTTGCGTCCAGCGGCTTGCAAAATTGCCTCGGCCATCGTCACAGTCGTGGTTTTGCCATCGGTTCCGGTCACAGCGACTATTGGTCGCGCGCCACCAACTCGCCGAGATTCCCATTCGTAAGCAATATCGAGTTCGGTCTTTAAATCTTTGTGTTGCAAAACTGCTTCGTTGATCACTGGGTGAGTCTCTGGAATTCCGGGAGCAGGAGCGACGTATGAGGAGCTCGTTACCAAGTCCCGCAGAACATTTCCTGTAGGCGCGGTGACAACATCAATTCCAAGCTTGCGCAATTCGATTTGCTTTGATTCGTCGAGGCGATCATCGGCAGCGATGACATCAATATTTCGGCGGAGCATAAAATTGATTGTTGCGACACCCGCAACACCAACGCCGTAGACAAGAACTGGTTTGCTCATGGAAGGATCGCGTCACTCATTCGGGTGAAGTCACCGATGAATAGAGCCAAAGAACCCGCAACGCAAATGCCGCCGATAATCCAAAAACGAATGATGACTGTGGTTTCGGGCCAACCAATCAATTCAAAATGGTGGTGAATTGGTGTCATGCGGAAGAAACGTCGAGTACGGCCAGATGCTTTGAAGATCACCATCTGAATCGCGACGGAGCCAGCCTCCATGACATTGACACCGCAAATCAACGGCAAGAGAAAGTGTGTGTTCGTCGCGACGGCGAGCAGTCCAAGTGCAGCACCAATTCCAAGCGCTCCAACGTCGCCCATAAAGATTCTGGCCGGAGCCGCATTCCACCACAAGAAACCTCCACACGCTCCAGCGAAAGCAGCAGACAAGACTGCGAGGTCAAGCGGATTGACCGTGCCTCCTGCTAGTACGCCGTATAACTCGGGATTTCTAAAAGACCAGTAGCCGATGATGGTGAAGGCCAAAAATCCAAAGAGAGCCGATCCGCCGGCCAGGCCATCAAGCCCATCGGTGACGTTCACAGCATTGGTCGTTGCCCACATCATGCCCGCTGTCCATACGACCCAGAGCCACCACGGAATTTCCCAACCTGGCAAGTCATAGCGGGTGAACGACAATGTTTCAGAAATATCAGTTGCGGCTGCCAACCACCAGGTGATTGCACACGCCATGGCGAAGGTGATGTAGCCCTTCTTCTTCCAAAAGATTCCTCGATTGTGACCTTTGTTGACTTTGATGACGTCATCGAGAAGGCCCATCGCGGCCATCGCCAAAATGCCAACCCAAATAATTAAAGCCTGATTAGAAAATGCCAGCCCATCACGAAGATGAGCGACAATCCAACCGACCATCGCTGAAGAAACAATTGCCAGCCCACCCATAGTGGGTGTTCCTGACTTCTTTTGATGATGCTCGGGGCCATGGTCTTCTTTGCCCAAAATTGGCTGTCCTTTGCCACGATTGCGAAAGAAGGAAATGAGAAAACGACTTCCCAGCAACGAAAAGAACATGGCCGTTGCTCCAGCAATCATGACGGCGATCATGCGAGAGTCCTCAACATTTCTAACGCAACCATGCGGTCATCAAAAGGATAATTTTCGGTACCAATTGTTTGACTCACTTCATGTCCTTTACCAGCAATGAGAACAACATCTCCGGAACGGGCATTATTGATGGCTCGTTGAATAGCTCGCCGGCGATCAACATCAGTCGACAACAATCGATGTCGCATGTGATCTGGAATACCCGCGATAATTGACGACATAATCGCCTCAGGATCTTCTGAACGCGGATTATCTGAGGTAACGATCACGACATCTGCCAGAGAAACAGCAATCTCGCCCATAATCGGTCGCTTCATTTTGTCGCGATCTCCACCGCATCCAAAAACCAAAATCACTCTTGACTCAGGAGATGATGCGCGAACAGAGCGCAAAACCTCGGCGAGGCCATCAGGCGTATGGGCAAAGTCAACGAGGACAACAAAATCTTGCCCACCTTCAACTTGTTCAAATCGGCCTGGAACTGCAGGGGCCGATTCAAGTCCGTTCACGATGTCATCAATAGTGACACCGATTTCACGAGCTGTCGTCGCAGCTGCAAGAGAGTTCATCACATTGACATTTCCGCCAATACCAACTCGAATCGTACGACCGCTCCAGGAATATTGATGAGTTGTGGCAGAAACTTGCAAATCATCAACATCGCTCTTAGAAAACGGCACTATTGAAATCTGAGATTCGCGGAGAAGACGTTGCCCGCATACATCATCAGCATTGACGACACCCACCGAAGTGAACTCGTGGGCAAACAGTCGAGCCTTGGTCTGAAAATAGTTTTCTTCTGACCCGTGGAAATCTAAATGATCACGTCCGAGGTTTGTGAAGACACAGGCTGCGAAAGAGGTCCCGTTGACGCGCCCAAGTGACAGCGCATGAGACGAAACTTCCATGGCCACAGCACGAGTTCCATGAGCGACCATTTCAGAGAAGTTGCGCTGCAAATCAGCTGCCTCGGGCGTCGTGAAAGTTCCACTCAACGTGCCAATGACTTCAGTTTGCATGCCAGAGGCCTTCAAAATAGACGCAAGTAAATGTGCTGTCGTTGTCTTGCCATTAGTGCCAGTGATTCCAACAAGAGATAAATGTCGTGAGGGATTTCCATATAGCTCGGCAGCCGCAAAGCCAACGCAGGTCCGAGGTTCATCAACGATGATTTGGGGGATTTCTTTTGAAATATCGGCGATCTCGTGTTGTACGAGTAACGCCACGGCCCCACGTTCAACTGCTGCGGCAGCAAAATCATGGCCATCAAATTTTTCGCCCTTGATACAGCAAAAAAGTGAGCCGACACGAACCTGGTGCGAATCATGAGTCATTGAACTGACGATGACGTCAGGGGTCCCGTTCAATAAACGCGGCGCCGAGACAGCACACGCACTCATTATTTCCTCAACCCGAAGTTGCGCCATGTTCAGCCGCCTACCGGGCAACCAGTGTCACCTGGTGTGGGCTGAATGGACAATTCATGGATAGCAATCTCGGCCAAATTTGCAAAGACTGGTGCTGCCGCTGTTCCACCGAAGCGGTCACGGCTCGAGCGATCTGGTTCGTCAATGGAGACAAGAATGGTCACTTGTGGATTCTTCGCTGGGAAAAACCCAACGAATGTCGCGAAGTAAGAGCGCAATCCGTCGTCACTCCTGTACGTACCATTGTCCTGAATCTTGTATCCAGTACCTGTTTTTCCAGCAACAGAAATTCCCGTGACTTGAGCGCGGGAACCCGTACCTTCACATACAACGCCGGTCAACATTTCTGTCATGGTGGCCGCTGATTCTTCCGATATGACGCGATGAGTAGATCCGGCAGGCGTTTCCCATTTTGATCCTTTTTCATCGATCGTTGCTCGAACAAACTTGGGTGAAACATACACACCTTTGTTTGCTACGACGTTGACCGCCGAGACAAGTTGCAATGAAGTAGACGAGAAACCATATCCATAGGCAATCGTTCCGTTTTGCGAACCCTTCCAGTCTTCTGCAGCCTTCAAAATTCCGGCGCTCTCGCCCGGGAACTCCAGTTCAGTTAAGTTGCCAAATCCGAAACCTGAGAGGTAATCATGAAGTTTGGGCGAGCCCACTTCGCTCGCCGCCATCATTGTTCCAATGTTCGATGAGTCCACAAGAATATTTCGTAATGTCATTGGTTCAAGATCGTGCGGATACGCATCTTTAATCGTGTACTCAAAATCAGTACCAGGGTCAAAAGTAAACGACCCAGGAACGTCATACACCCGATCGGGAGTCGTGACAGCCGAATCAATTGCGGCTGACACGCTAAACACTTTTGCAACAGATCCGGGCTCGTAAGCCTCGACTGCAGCCAAGTTGCCTGCAGTTACTGCTGCTACCCCGTCATCACCGCGTCGCACACTAGCGATCGATAACACTTCGCCAGTCTTTGTATCCAAGATGATCGCGTTGCCACCCTTTGCTGACAATTCATTCACTCGAGCGAGAAGGGCTTGTTCAGTTTGATACTGCATTGAACGGTCAACTGTGAGAACAAGATCGGTACCGGGACGTGCTTGCGAGACAATATGGCTCGTGCCCGGAAGACTGCGACCGCGTGATGCCTGCTTGACCATTTCGCCGTCAATGCCCGTCAACACTTTGTCGTATTGCAGTTCAAGACCGGTTGCACCCGCACCGAATGGATCGGTACGGCCGATGATGTTGCCGGCAAGTCCCCCGGCAACTTGAACCCGCTTTGGTTCGCTGACTCCGTTGACACCAGAGAGATTCAACGAAAGAACCGCATCAGCGACATTTTGATCAACAAATCTCTGGATGTACACAAATGACTGTTTCTGATTCGACAACTTTGTTGCTAACTCAGATTCGGCAGCAGCATCAAAACCAAGCATTTGGCCCAGAACATGTGCGGTGGCGGCCGGATCAAGTACAGCACGAGGATCGGCGTACAGCGAGAGTGCCGGAACCGTAATCGCCATTTCATTTCCATCTCGATCGAAGATGGTTCCGCGAGCGGCTGGGATTGTGATATCGGATTCGCGCTGGTCAATACCATACGCGCGTAATGTGCTTCCTTTGGCAACCTGCACGATGACGCTCCAGGCAATCAAACCAATCAATAACGTCGCGGCGATACTTGCAAACCAACGGAAACGACCGCGGGCCGAACCGCTTCGCCACACCCGAGCCTGGTGAGCATCTTGGGGGGCCAACCGTGATGACAAAAACGATGAGCGCCTAGACGGGCCTGAACTAGTCGTGCGCGAACGTGAAGCACGCGCACCAGCAGTTTTTGATCGAGATTCCGTCGTTCGGGGTGCGCTCTTGCGAGAAACATTCGCCCGAGACGATGATGACCGGCGGGGGGCCGACGCCGTACGTTTCGTCGCTGATGAACGAGCAGTTCTGCTCGGAGTCGGCTTTCGAGGGGTCATGGCCGATCCCCGATCGTTGACTTCACTGCTCCGTAGTTCACAAGCGGATCATGCGAAACAGAGAGCAGCTCGGGATCAACTCCGCCAGTCGCAACCAACACCTGAGCAACTGTCACTGGATCAACTGAAACAAAGTCGGTTCCATTTCCTGGGACCATTCCCATTGCAGTTGCTTCAGAGACCAGACGAGCTGGATCACGAAGACTCGATCGCTCAAGCCGCAGAGCGTCATACCGGTCACGTTCGGCCGAAATCTGGGATTCAATTTTGTCGATATTGAGTTGGGTCTCGGCGATGCGCGTTTGGAAGACAACAACCAACATCATCATGGCTATCGCAACAAAAGAAATCGATAGCCCAGCGAGAACGAGTCGTCGACTCCGCTTACTGACAACTACCTGTGGTGCTTTGCGGATTGCGGGCGAAGTCTGAGTTCGTCGTTGTTGCGCGGTACGCGTCGTCACTTTCTTACGCTGCGGCGCAGACTTAGGCTGTGGCGCCGAGCGGGCAACTTTTACTGCCTGAGCCATCAGAGCACCTCCGCAACGCGCAAGCGAGCCGAAGTACTACGTGGATTAGACAACTGCTCTTCGGCATTTGGCTTTGATGCCACGCGCACCAGACGCACAACGCTCGTCGCTCCACAACCACAGGGAAGGTTGTTGGGACATTCACAACCACCGGTGGCGTGTTGCTTGAATCGCGCTTTGATGATTCGATCTTCGCCAGAGTGATACGACAACACTGCAACTCGACCACCACTACGGGTGCGCCGCACCGCCGAGTCAATGGCGTTCGGAAGAATTTCTAATTCTTTGTTTAACGAGATCCGCAATGCCTGAAAAGTCCTCTTGGCAGGATGTCCACCCCGACGACGTGCTGGTGCCGGAATTGCTGAGGCGACTATGTCAGCAAGCTCTGCGGTTGTGTGAATAGGCCGAGCGGCAACGATTGCTCGCGCGATTCGACCAGCAAACTTCTCATCTGAATATTCACGCAATAAGTGCGCGATTTCGCCTTCCGATGCTTGGTTGACCACATCGGCTGCAGTCGTCGACTCGGTTGTATCCATGCGCATATCAAGCGGCGCATCGTGACGATACGAAAAGCCTCGTTCACCGCTATCGAACTGATGTGACGAAACCCCGAGATCAAAAAGCGCACCCGACAGTTCGTCAATACCTGCCTCTGACATTGCAGCGTCAAGATCGTCAAAGCGACGGTGCTGCATCATGGCGCGATCGCCGTACGGAGCGAGACGTACCCGTGATGCTTCAAGAGCTGCTGGATCACGGTCAAGGCCGAGGACCCGAAGTCCGGGGTGGGCGTCAAGAATGGCAGTGCAATGTCCAGCGCCTCCGAGTGTCGCATCGAGGACGACCCCATCTGGAACGTTCGCAAAGAGTTCAGTGATCTCGCGCACCATCACGGGCTCGTGCGAAAAAATTGCCGGCTGAGTGGACATCATTGGCCCCCACCGGCAATAACACCCTCGCCAGTCGCCAACATGCGGGCAAAACGACTTGGCTCCCAGATTTCAACTGAGTCAAAAGCTCCTGAAACGATGACCTTCGAACCAGTGCTGAGACCCGCAAACTGACGCAGATTGTCATCGAGGGTGATTCGACCCTGTCCATCAACTTGGATTTCGACCATATTGGCAGCCATGGCGCGCAATTCGGCTCGGGTCTTTTCGCCACGCTTGACCGCCAGAGTCATTTCTTCAGCCCAGGCCAGAGAGACCGCAACTGTGACCACGCTGATGCATTTGTCCTGCCCAAGCACCAAATAGCAACGGGGCTCGAGACGGTTTCGGAAGGTCGCCGGAAGCGCGACTCGACCCTTGGGGTCAAGCTGACGCTCGTACCTTCCAACGAAACCTTCCACTGATCTGCCTCTCGTGCCGTGATGAAAACCCAGAGAAATGTGGTTTCTGCCTCCACATTTCCCCTATGTGCTCCACTCTGCACCCCACGACCCCCCTTTGTCAACCACTTTTCCCCTTTTCGCGCCACTTTTTTGATTTTTTTTTCACCAGATGGCGCGTTTCCCCCAAAAAGTCCGGATTCAGAGAAAATATTCATGAAATCCTCAAGTTGGGCAGCAAAACGCGCCGATACCCACAGGTGCTCATCGCCACCCCCATCGATCTCGCGGCTTCACGCCAGCGACTCCGAACTCGGACCCTCACATCCGTGTGCGCCGTAGTGATGACCTTCGTTGCCTCAAGCGCGTGGGGAGCAACCACAGTTCATGCAGCATCGGCACATTCATCGGCACAACCATCAACCAAGAAGGCTTCGACCTTTCCGCAAATTGGCGACCGCGGTCAAACTGTTCGCTCACTTCAACAAGCACTCGTCGCTCAAGGAATTTCTGTGACCGGCGGCGTTGACGGAATTTTCGGGCAAGGCACGTCCAACGCCGTCAAAACATTTCAGTCAAGCAAAGGACTGACAAGCTCTGGTGTTGTGAACTCAACAACTGCATTTCTTCTCGGACTATCGCCTAGTCCGGCCTTACCAATTCTTGGACAACGCGGCGCAATAGTGACAGCCCTCCAACAAGCATTAACACATGCATCAATTTCAGTTCGTGGCGGCATCGACGGAATTTTTGGAGCGGCCACCACCAATGCGGTTTCGGCTTATCAAACAAGTCGTGGACTTACCGCAACCGGAGTCGTTGACATCACCACCGCAATTTCACTTGGCATCGTCGAAGGAAGCGCTCCATCAACTGTTCAGTCAACTCCAACGACTACTTCTCCAACGACTACTTCTCCAACGACTACTGCTGCACCAATAGCTACTCCGAGTTCATTCCCAGTTGCTGGCGACAACAATGATGCAGTGCGAGCTTTGCAAAAGGCTCTCATCGCTGCGGGCATTTCAGTCAAGGGCGGAGTTGACGGTCGATTCGGTTCTGGCACTACTGCTGCAGTGACATCTTTTCAACAAAATATGCGAGTTGCAGCCACTGGAGTCATCGATCAACTCACCGCCCAATTACTTGGCTTAACGCCAGCTCCGACGCTTGCGAAAATTGGTGACAGTGGCGATGTTGTCAAGTCACTACAGAATCTCCTGATCGCTGCTGGCTTAACAGTCAAGGGTGGCGCCGACGGCAAGTTTGGAAATGCGACGAAAAATGCAATCACTGCATTTCAAAAAGCCCAGGGCCTGAAGGCAACTGGAATTCTTGATCTGCGCACGGCTGTGTACATCGGATTCATTCCTGGATTAGCAGCGACAACTCCAACGACAACACCAACGACAACACCAACACCAACACCAACACCAACGACAATACCAACGACCGCAACGCTGCCGACCGTCTTCCCTGTACTTGGGCCATGCTGGTTTACTGACACTTGGCAAGCGCCGCGTTCTGGCGGCCGTCAACACGAAGGTGTCGACATCATCGCTAAGTCTGGAACACCGATTTATGCCGTTGCGAATGGCACCATCACCCGCGTATTCCTCGATCGCCCAGGTTCGCTTGGTGGAAATGCAATACGCCTCACCGCCCTTGATGGCACCTACTTCCACTACGCCCACCTCTCGGCATTCGCCGACGGTGCTGCACTCGGAGCAACGGTCGTCGCAGGGCAAGTCATTGGTTACATCGGAAGCACCGGCAGCAGTTCGACGCCACATTTACACTTCGAATATCACCCAGGCGGCGGAGCGGCGACCAATCCATACCCTCTGATCAAGCCACTTGACGCCTGCAAGAGCACGACTCCCCCAACGACGGCTGCTCCAACCACAACTAGCCCAGCGACAACGGTGCCAGCCGCCTAATTCAGAGCCACTTGAATTGC
>CAMDCI010000020.1 GCA_945889715.1 Bifidobacterium breve
CCGGCGATGGCGGCGAACTGCAAGCCAGCAGCAATCACAGTGAACGCATGAAAAATCTCGTGGAAACCAAAAACCTTGGGCCACGGATTAGGTCGTTTCGTTGCTAACGCAATTGCGCCGATGGTGTAACACACACCGCCCGACAAAATGAGTGCAAAACCTAGATGGCCAAGTCCACGCCACAACGCCGGCAAGGTGACAATGGCCGACCAACTCACAATCATGTAACTCGCGCCGTGCCAAATCGTTGGCACTTTGGGTAACCAATGAATGGCGATACCAATGACAGAACCGCCCCAGACTCCAACAAGAACCGCCCATCGGGTCCAACCATCAAGACACAACACTGCAACGGGTGTGTATCCGCCAGCAATCGCTAGAAAAATTGCCGAATGATCGAAGCGTTGCATGAGCGCCTTGGCTTTGGGCTTCCATGGCACGCGGTGATAGAGCGCTGAGACTCCAAACATGGTGGCGGTTCCGACCACATATAAAAGGAGTGATAACAGCAAATCAAAAGGCAAATTGACCACGATCAACAAGACAGTGCCCATCACCACCATGATCGGAAATGACACCAAATGCGACCAGCCCCGTAAGAGCGGTCGAATAGCCGGATCAGTTGATGTGTTCACCTGTCTATTCTGACCTATTCAGCCTAAAAAGTGTGGTCAGTTCACCACTACGCTTTTAGGTAATGAGCACAAGGGAAGTACATATAGGGGAAGTCCATACAAGGGATGTCATGACATGATTGTTCATCTCGTTGACGGAACCTATGAGTTGTATCGCCAGCACTATGGCCAAGCGGTGCGTTCATCAACGCCTGCGCCCAATGCCGCAACAATCGGTGTGTTGAATTCGACAATGCAGTTGCTCACCGAAGGCGCAACATATATCGGTGTCGCTAGTGATCACGTGATTGAAAGTTTCCGCAATGACTTATGGGCCGGCTACAAAACCAGTGAAGGTATGGAGCCCGAAATCTTGGGACAGATTCCGATCATGGAAGAAGCCTTGCGATCAATGGGAATCACGGTGTGGCCGATGGTTGAGTACGAAGCCGATGATGCTTTATCTTCGGCAGCCGCATTGGCTGACGCCGACGCCCGCGTGACACAAGTGCAGATCTTGAGTCCTGACAAAGATCTTGGTCAATGCGTCAAGGGCTCACGAGTTGTGCAGATTGATCGTCGCAAAATGGGCAAGGGCGAAAACGGCTTAGTTGATGAAGCAGCTGTGCTTGAAAAATTTGGTGTTCCGCCCTCGGGTATCGCGGATTATCTCGGGCTCGTTGGCGACACTGCCGATGGTTTTCCAGGCCTCTTAGGTTGGGGTGCGAAATCTGCAGCTTCAGTCTTGGCGCGCTACGGCCGCATTGAAGATATTCCTGATGCGGCCGGTCAATGGGATGTACCTGGTTTACGTGGTGCCGCGAAATTGGCGACAGTTCTCAGTGAAAATCGCGACTTGGCATATCTCTTTCGGCGGATTGCAACGACGATCAACGATGTCCCGGTTGGCAAAGTTGATGACTGGCACTGGCGGGGTCCGACTCCGGAATTTGCCGACTTTTGTGCCGACCTCGGAATCCCGCGACTGGCCGAAAAAGCTGCTGGTCTCGCTCGGTCCCGAGGCAGGTAGTCTTGCCCGTGCAACATTTGGCTCCTGTCGAGTGTGGTGACGGTCGGGTCCTGTGCAACGGGTTCCCGTGAATCAGGTCAGGACCGGAAGGTAGCAGCCTTCAGCGGATTCGCTCGTGTGCCGCAGATCGCCTGGCCGTCACCACACCTGGCAGGAACTCGATGTTGTCACCTTGGAAGGGTGCGAGAGCGGCCGAATCGGCACGCTTGGAAAGCGTGTGAGGTGCAAGCCTCCGTGGGTTCGAATCCCACCCCTTCCGCCATGTCAGTGAACGACAGTTACATCGAGGCAATGAATGCAGCCCTTGATCAGGCGCGTGATGCATTGACCCACGACGATGTTCCCGTCGGTGCAGTTGTTTTGCACGACGGAAAAATCATTGCGGCGCGCCACAACGAACGCGAAAATTTGCAAGACCCCACTGCCCACGCCGAAGTTTTGGCCTTGCAAGACGCGGCAAAGCATCTTGGTCGTTGGCGACTTGATGATTGCACTTTGGTTGTCACGCTTGAGCCGTGTGTGATGTGTGCAGGAGCATTATTGAACTCACGAATTGGCTCGTTGGTGTATGGAGCCGCCGACCTGAAGGGTGGGGCAACAGCAAGTTTGTATAACGTGTCAGCCGATCCGCGCTTGAACCACAATTTTCCGGTGACGCACAATGTTTTGGCCGCCGAATCGGCGGCTTTGCTCGAGCAGTTCTTTGCCTCACGCCGATAACCTCGGATATCGGAAGGGTGCCCGAGTGGCCTAAGGGACACGCCTCGAAAGCGTGCGACGTGCAAGCGTCCGTGGGTTCAAATCCCACCTCTTCCGCCAGGGATATCAGCAGTCGAGTTCACCATCGGGTGCTTGTAAGTCGATGAGGTAACTGTCGACCGCGTCGTTGACGCACGAGTTGAAGTTGTACCCGGTGTGTTGTTCGGCGGTCACCACGATTAAGCGACCTTCTTGAAGTGCTCTGACCATATTGCGCGTACTTGCAAGTGGCGTAGCGGCATCGCCAGTTGTGCCGATCACAACAATGGGTCCTGCGCCATTACCAGTGATTTTGATTCGTGGATCAATTGCCTTAGGCCAAAACGTACAGGTGTAATCACCAGTAGTTCCGGGAGAAAAACGTGGCGCGTTTGCTTGATACTGCGGCACTAATTCGTCAGCCTCTTCAACAGTCATGCGATCGGGATTATCGGCACACAAAATATTGACGAACGCTTCAAGTTCGTTTCCATAAGTGCCATCGGCTTGACGCTGGAAGTATTTGTCGTAGAGCGATAACAAATCGGTGCCATTACCAACTTGTGCTGACGCAAGAGCGTCTTCGAGATATGACCAATATGAATCGGAATACATAGCTTGTGCAACTGCAGTGAGTGCCATAGCTCGCGTCAAGTCGGGGCGTCCACCTGATGTTGAGATCGGATTCTCATCAAGTTGTTCCATCAGATCATCAAATGCACCTTCAGCATTGCCGTCGTTGTGAAAGGCACAACTCGATTCATCGGAGCAGTTGGCCAAGAAAGTGGCGATTGATTCTTCAAAACCCTTATTTTGTTGCAGCGTTCCAACAAGGTCATCGGCGTTCGGATCAGAGGCACCATCCAAAACTGCCGCACGAACGGTGTCGGGAAACATCGTGGTCCAGGTGGCGCCAAGCTCACTGCCGTATGAAAAACCGAAATAGCTAATTTTGTTTTCACCGAGTGCCCGGCGAATCATGTCCATATCGCGCGCGACGTTGTTGGTACCTGCGTACGGAAGGATGTCACCGCTGTTATCAAAACATGCCTGCGTGAATTCTTCTGCAGACGCCACGATGTCGGCACGTTCTTGCTCGGTGTCGGGGGTCATATCGCCTGATGCAAAGAAGTAGTCGTAATCATCGGTGCAATCAATCGCTGGAATTGATTGACCAGTTCCGCGTGGGTCCCAACCGATGATGTCAAATGAATCGAGAATTGCTGGCGAATAAATGTTGGCCGCAGATTCGGCAAGGTACGAACCACCAAAGCCTGGTCCGCCTGGGTTGACGAGCAATGAGCCAATTCGCGCACTGATATCGGTCGCCGAATGTTTGACGACATAAAGAGAAGTGGTCTGTGAATTGACATCCGCATAGTCAATGGGCACATCGACATAGCCGCACTCAAGGCCATCGCCACACGAGTCCCACGAAATAGTGGGTGTCGCAAAGTCTGCTGTTGAATACATCCCGGTAGCAGCAACAACAGAAGATGCGGGTGCATCAGACGTTGCAGTATCACTCACTGAAGTGTCTTGGCTGACCACTTCAATATTTGAATTACTGCTACAGGCAGTCGCTGCAAACCCGAGAGCAACGAAAACAATAACTGCTGGAGAAAAAGAACGTTTCACCGCTTCAGATTAGGTGATTCTGGTGCAGGATCGTCGCGTAATTCGCAACGATTATGCACCAGAATCACAAGTAGTGATGTCTGGTCCGTCGGTGAGGTTGAGTAGATACTCATCAACGATTTTGGTGACGCATTTGTCGGCGCCATACGTGGTGTGTTGTTCGAGTGGGCTAATGACCAACCGAGCATGACCGAGTGCTTGCACCATATTTCGGGTTCCCTCCAACGGTGTGGCGGCGTCGCCAACACTGCCAACCACGACTATTCGATTCTCGGTGTCTGCACTCACGTCAAAACCACCGCCAGGTGCAATATCCCAATTCGCGCAGATCAACATTTCTTGAATCCATCCGGCTCCAAGTCGAGGGGCGATGTCTTGAAGACGGATCTTTAAGTTCAACACTTGATCGGGAGTGATCTGTTCGTCTCGATCAAGACAGGAAATACCGAAGTAGGCATCAAGAGAGTCATCGGTGAGACCGCTGCTGTCTCGACTGAAGTACTCGTCAAACATAATTAAGAGAGGCTGTCCATCACCAAGATCTGCGGCCGATAGCGCACTTTCAAGTTGGGGCCATTGGTAATTACCGTAAAGTGCGCCTGCAATACCGGTTTGCGCTACACCCTGATTAGTAGCTGCACGACCATCATCGTTAGCGATGGGGTTTTGGTCAAGAGAAAGCATGATGCGATCAAATGCATCTTTAGCAGATTCATTGACCTTCATAAATGAACACTGTGATGCGTTGCATTTTGTGAGGAAGGCATCGAGTGAAGATTCAAAACCACCAGCCTGCAACAACAGATTATCGACGTATCCCTTAGTCGGGTCAACGGCAGCGTCAAGTACCGCGGCACGAACAGTTTCTGGAAAAAGCGTCGCCCACGTTGCGCCAAGGTGTGTTCCGTATGAAAATCCCAGATATGAAATCGTGTCTTCATTAAGTGCTCTTCGTAGTACGTCGATATCGCTGGCGGCATCGACAGTGCTTACATATGGAAGAAAATCACCGCTTCGAGTCATACAAGCAGAAGCGAAGACTCCAGCTCCTGCAACGAGTTGATTGGTTTCAGCTGCGTCATCTGGAGATGGGTCAAGACCGAAGTAATCGTCCATGTTGTCGACGCAATCAATGTGCGGATCAGACTGGCCTACTCCGCGAGGATCCCAGGCAATGATGTCGAATCGATCAATGATTGACTTGCTAAAAATCTGGTCGGCATAAGCGACATAATCTAACGCCGCCACACCGGGCCCACCTGGATTGATGAACAAGGTACCGATGCGTCCATTTTGTTGACTCGCCAAATGCCGCGTCACCGGAAGTATGAAAGTTCCGATACTTGGATTCTCGTAGTCATATGGCACTTCAAAAGTTGTGCACTCAAGTCCGCCTGCGCAGTCTTCCCATTGCAAAGTTGTCGACCAATCACGTACCGCAACAATGTTCGGTTGATTTGATTCAGTCTCGGGTGAAGAGCCATCGCTGCATGCCGCCGCAGTGACAATCAGAAGAATTCCTAGGCACACCCGACGATCCATATGGTCAAAGGTAGCCTGCACCATTATGCGTATGGGACCTCACATGATGATGCCAGGAGATGCTGAGGCAGTGAAGGGTCAGAAAATTGACCTAACATCGATGTCTCGAGTGTGGGTTTTTGCTCGTCCGTACAAGGCCGCAATTATCGGTTTTCTATTGTCAATCATTTTTGCCTCGGCGGTCGGTCTGGTACCGCCCTTCGTTTTCCGAGCAATCATCGATGATGCAATTCCTTCAGATAATCGCAGTCGTATTTGGTTCTTAGCAATGTTGGCCGTCGGGGCCGCTTTGTTTGATGCATTTCTCGCCATTACCCAACGTTGGTATTCGGCCCGCATCGGTGAAGGTCTCATTTACGACTTACGAGTTGCGTTGTTTGAAAAGGTTCAGCGAATGCCTGTCGCTTTCTTCACGCGTACTCAGACTGGATCGCTCATTAGTCGACTCAACAACGATGTTGTCGGTGCCCAGTCGGCCGTTACCTCAACGCTTGGAAGTGTTGTCAGCAACGTTGTTGTGCTCGTGACGACTTTGGGAGCAATGTTCACCCTTGAATGGCGTCTCACGCTGTTGTCTCTCATTGTTTTACCGGTCTTTGTGATTCCGGCCAAGCGCGTTGGTCGGAAGTTGCAGACGATTGCTCGTGAACAAATGGGTTTGAATGCTCAAATGAACACGCAGATGAATGAACGCTTCAATGTGTCGGGCGCACTGCTCGTTAAGTTGTTCGGTCGCCATCAAGGTGAAGTCGATGCTTTCAGTGGTCGCGCCGCACGCGTTCGTGACATCGGAATTCTTTCGGCACTCTACGGCCGCGTATTTTTTGTTGCCCTTGGTTTAGTTGGCGCTCTTGGTGCAGTCGCGATCTATGGAATCGGTGCGCAACTAGTTGTCTCCGGAAATATTTCACCGGGAACATTGGTGGCCTTGGCAACACTTGTTGGTCGGGTGTACCAACCACTCACTGGCCTGACAAATGCACGTGTCGACCTGTTGACATCATTTGTCAGCTTTGATCGTGTCTTTGAAGTGCTTGACGCACCAGTTTCAATTGTTGACAAGCCTGGCGCTATTGATCTTGTGAACCCACGCGGCCGCATCGAATTTGATCATGTGACTTTCCGTTATCCGCCGGCTCGTGAAGTTTCGGTTCCGTCACTTGAAATGCCAGGCGCTCCGTCGGGTGATCCTGATGTTGATGTCTTGCACGACATTTCACTTGTCATTGAACCTGGTGAAACAATCGCGATTGTTGGTTCGTCGGGTTCGGGCAAGAGCACACTTGCATCGTTGTTGCCACGTTTGTATGACGTAACAGCAGGGTCGCTGAAAATTGACGGACACGATGTTCGCGACTTAACAGGGACTTCATTGCGTGCGGCAATCGGTGTTGTTTCACAAGACCCACATCTGTTTCACGAGAGCATGGAATCAAACTTGCGTTACGCCAAGCCCGATGCCACGACTGAAGAAATTGAAGAAGCGTGTCGGGCCGCACGAATTTACGACACAATTGCAGCATTGCCAGATGGCTTTGCAACCATTGTTGGCGATCGTGGATATCGCATGTCGGGTGGAGAAAAGCAGCGCTTGGCAATTGCTCGATTGTTGTTGAAGAACCCGGCAATGATGATCTTGGATGAAGCAACCAGTCATTTAGACAATGAGAACGAAGCACTCGTGCAAGATGCACTTGATGATGCGCTCAAGGGTCGAACCGCCATTGTGATTGCGCATCGTTTGTCAACGATTCGTGATGCATCGCGCATTGTTGTTATCAATGATGGACGTATTGTTGAGCAAGGCTCACACGAAGAATTGATGGCACGCGATGGTGCCTACGCTCGCCAAGTACGTGCGGGCGAAACAGTTACTGACTAGCGGCGCGATTGTGCGCCACGAATCAATGATCCGTTGAGTGCTCCAGTGTGTTCACCATCGACAAAAGAAACGAAACCGTTCTTGATGGTGTAGCGATATCCGGTTGCTGTCTGCATTAAGCGACGACCACCAGCAGGTAGGTCATGCACGATGCGCGGTGGGGGAGTTCCGAGAACAGACATGTCAATCACGTTGATGTCTGCTTTGTAACCAGGGGCAATCACACCACGATCGAGAAGCCCAACATGGTGAGCAGTTCTCTGTGTGATGTGATTAACCATAAATTCAAGTGGCAACTTTTCACCACGTGTGCGATCTTTTGACCACAGCGCGAGTGCAGTTGTCGTGGCGCTTCCATCGCTGATTGCACCACAATGTGCACCAGCATCGCTGAGGCCAATAACGGCATTTTTACGGAGCAACATTTCACGAATATCGTCAAGGTTGCCATGGGCAAAGTTGAACAGTGGCATGTACAACAATTGATTGCCATCATCTTCAATCAGCAAATCAATCACGAACTCAACAACACCACGACCCTGCGCGGCGGCACGAGCAGCTACCGAATCTTCGGGTGCTGGTTCGTAGTTGACTGGATTTTCCATGGGGTACAACTTGTGGAAGCCGCCAAACATCTCGCCAGCCATTCCTTCAATGCGTGCCAGCGCAATGGCGTGCTCAGCAACGATGCGCGCCTTGCGTTCGGGATCCCGCAACGCCACCACGATTTCGTTGAGTGGACGACCAGCTATCTCAACAAAGCTTGGGCACGGCAACAATGGATTGACCGTGGCAGTCAGTCCAAGCAAGACTCCAATTGGGCGCACTGCAACTTGCGTTGATAGGGACAAACCTTGAGCGACGCCTTGGTCGACCCATGCGCCAACTTCACGCCAACGATCGGGCAGTGGTTCGGGTTGCTGCACCGTCATGCTGAGTGGACGTCCAGTAGCGCGTGCCATGGCTGCCATGAGTTTCATTTCTTCAATAGCAAAATCTGTATCGGCAGAAAGATATGCGTCAGAGATGAGTTGCACGACACCGCTACCGGTTTCGGCCATGGCGGTACACAGTGCAAGGAGTTCGTCGGCTGATGAATAACGCGTGCCAAGTGGTGCGCCTGCTTTGGTGCGATGAACATAGGTGCGACTTGTCGTGAAGCCGAGTGCGCCAGCCTGCATACCCTCGCGGACCATGATGGCCATGCGCGCTAATTCGTCAACAGTTGGTGCAACAAGTGGATCAGCGCCGCGTTCGCCCATGACGTACGCGCGCAACGGTGCATGAGCAACCTGAGTTGCGACGTCGATTGCGTACTCGCGACGATCAAGAGCATTCATGTAGTCGGGGAAGGTTTCCCAGTCCCAAGCCAAGCCTTCGGCTAATGCGGTGCCGGGAATGTCTTCAACGCCTTCGAGCATGCCGATGAGCCAGGCATGTTGATCGGGAGTCGGGCGGGCAGGGGCGAACCCGACACCGCAGTTACCCATCACAACCGAGGTCACTCCGTGAATACTTGATGGGGCCAAAATGGGGTCCCAGGTGGCCTGACCATCAAAGTGGGTATGAATGTCGACAAAGCCTGGGGTCACAGTCAGCCCGTCGGCATCAATCTCGCGGGTACCAGTTCCGGACAGGCGAGGACCGACTTCGGTGATGACCCCGTCGCTGACCGCGACATCGGCCAGGCGGGCAGGTGCACCGGTGCCATCGACAAGGGATGCATTGCGGATCACTAGATCATGAGCGCTCATCTCGTTATTGTGCCACACCACCTCAGCGAGATCTCCTTGGCGCTTCTGGTGGCAGGAATGATCGGATATCCGATCATTCCTGCCACCAGAAAGATAAGAACTTAAGTCACTATGACTCAACATTGATATTGCGCGAGTTGCGACTTGCCGAATTGGGGGCTAACTTGACACATGGCGACGCAAGATTTGTCGCAAACCCCCCCACAAATACATATCGAAAGGCACACATCATGGCTAAGGCAGTCGGAATCGACCTCGGCACCACCAACTCCGTCGTTTCAGTTCTTGAAGCAGGCGAGCCAGTAGTTATCCCTAACTCAGAAGGTTCCCGCACGACCCCTTCGGTCGTGGCCTTCTCAAAAGCAGGCGAAGTTCTCGTCGGCGAAGTCGCCAAGCGACAGGCCATCACGAACCCCGATCGCACCTTCCGCTCGATCAAGCGCCACATGGGCACCACCTGGCGCAGTGAAGACATTGATGGCAAGCAGTACTCGCCCCAAGAAATCAGTGCCCGTACCTTGATGAAGCTCAAGCGTGATGCCGAGGCGTACTTGGGTGACACCGTGACTCAAGCAGTCATCACCGTGCCCGCATACTTCGACGACGCGCAACGTACGGCAACCAAAGAAGCCGGCCAGATTGCTGGTCTTGAAGTTCTTCGTATTATCAACGAGCCAACCGCTGCTGCTTTGGCATACGGCCTCGACAAGGGCGACGAAGACGAAACTATTTTGGTGTTCGACCTCGGTGGCGGAACATTCGACGTGTCAGTTCTCGAAATTGGCGATGGCGTCTTTGAAGTGAAGAGCACCCACGGTGACACCGTTCTTGGTGGAGACGACTGGGATCAGCGCGTCATCGACTGGTTGGTTAATCAGTTCAAGTCGGCTCATGGTGTCGATCTTGCAAATGATCGCATGGCAACTCAGCGTCTCAAGGAAGCTGCTGAAAAAGCCAAGATCGAACTGAGCCAGGTTCAGCAGACACAGATCAACTTGCCGTTCATCACCGCAACTCCCGAAGGTCCTTTGCACCTTGACGAAACCCTCACGCGTGCGAAGTTCCAAGAAATGACAGCCGACCTCATCGAGCGTTGTCGCATTCCTTTCGAGCAGGCCATTAAAGATGCTGGACTCACCAAGGGTCAGATTCATCACGTGATCATGGTGGGCGGATCGACTCGTATGCCTGCCGTGCAAGAACTCGTGATGTCACTCACTGGCAAAGAACCCAACAAAACCGTGAACCCCGACGAAGTTGTGGCCATTGGTGCTGCAGTTCAAGCAGGCGTTTTGAAGGGTGACGTGAAAGATGTTTTACTGCTTGACGTCACTCCGTTGTCACTTGGTATTGAAACCAAGGGTGGCGTGATGACCAGGCTCATCGAGCGCAACACCACGATTCCTACTAAGCGCACCGAAGTTTTCACCACGGCCGAAGACATGCAACCTTCAGTTGAAATTCATGTGATTCAGGGAGAGCGTGAAATGGCTTCGTTCAACAAGACTCTTGGCAAGTTCCAATTGGTTGACCTTCCGCCTGCACCACGCGGTGTTCCGCAGATTGAAGTGACATTCGATATTGACGCCAACGGCATTGTGCACGTGAGTGCAAAAGACCGTGCAACCAACAAAGAACAGTCAATGATGATTAGTGGTCAGTCGACGTTGTCAAAAGATGACATCAATCAAATGGTGAAAGACGCCGAAGCCCATGCTGAAGAAGATCGTCAGCGTCGCGAGGAAGCAGAAATTCGTAACAACGCCGATTCGTTGGTGTATCAGACCGAAAAAGTTTTGCGCGAACAAGGTGACAAGGTCACAGCCGAAGAAAAAGCTGCTGTTGAAGAGCCGCTTGCAGCATTGAAGGTTGTTCTTGAAGGCAATGACATTGCCGCAACGAAAGCAGCAACCGAAGCCTTGATGTCGGCAAGCCAGGCATTTAGTCAGAAGTTGTACGAAACTGCAGCGCGCGACTCGAATGCTGCTGGTACATCGGCTTCAGGCCAAGCTGCTGGTGGCACTAACGATGACGAAATTGTTGACGCTGAAATCGTCGACGGCGACGCCTGAGTTCACGGTCATGACAAACGAACAGGAAGACGTTGTTGACACACCACCAACCGAAGCCGAAGATGCCGTCGCAATTGAAGAGGCTGAAGCAGAAATTGAACCTGATGTCGAAGCGCTACTCATTGAACGAGATTCGTTCCGTGAGATAGCGCAACGAATTCAGGCCGACTTCGAGAATTATCGCAAGCGTGTGGCAGCGCAAACTTCTGATGACATTGATCGGGCTACTGGTCGCATTGCCGAATCGTTGTTGACGGTGCTTGATGCATGCGAAGCAGCCTTTGTTGCTCACCCAGTTGAAATTGAACCACTGTTCAATCTGTTATTAACAGAATTGAAGAAGCAGGGGCTGGAAGCTCTTGACCTCAATGGTCAAACCTTTGATCCAGCAAAAGCCGATGCAGTGATTCACGAAGAGGGCGAAGGTGACGACGATGGCAACACTGTCGTCACTGATGTTTTACGAACTGGATACATCTGGAAAGGTCGAGTTCTCCGACCAGCCATGGTCAAAGTTCGCGGCTAATAAAAAATTCGAGGAGGTGAGTCATGGCAGCACAACGTGAGTGGTACGAAAAGGATTACTACGCGGTGTTGGGTGTGGCTCAAACTGCAGAAGCTAAAGAAATCACCAAGGTGTATCGAAAACTGGCTCGTGAAAATCACCCCGATGCCAAACCAGGTGATGATGCAGCCGAAGAACGCTTCAAAGAAATTTCAACCGCCTATGACGTCCTGAGCGACGAGACAAAACGCCGCGAGTACGACGAAGTTCGTCGACTCGGACCCATGGGTGGTGGCGGCATGGGCAATATGCGCTTCTCAACCGGAGGTGATTCGGGTTCATTCGAAGACATGTTCCGCATGTTTTCGGGTGGTCGGGCGCGCGGTGGCGCAAGCGGTGGAGTTGGACCACGTCGTGGTTCCGACTTAGAAGCGAATCTCACCCTCGATTTCAACGACGCAGTTCTTGGTGTGACGACGAGCGTGTATCTGACCAGCGACGCTCGTTGCGAAACATGTAGTGGTTCTGGAGCACGTCCGGGCACCAATCGCAAGACATGTTTGCAGTGCGGGGGTCGTGGACAAGTTGACGACAATCAGGGCTTTTTCTCATTCGCAAGTCCATGCTCTGGTTGTGGTGGCGCTGGAAGCGTTATTGAAACTCCATGCGGGGTTTGTCGTGGAAGTGGAGTTGAAAAGCGCAATCGCGAAGTCAAGGTACGAGTTCCGGCCGGAGTCTCTGACGGTTCACGTATTCGTTTGCCCGGAAAAGGAACGCCTGGACGCAATGGCGGACCCAACGGCGATCTCTTCATCGTCTGTCGGGTAGGAAAGAGTTCAACATTTGGCCGCGATGGTGACAATCTCACCGTCAATGTTCCAGTGACATTTACCGAAGCGGCACTCGGAGCCAACATCGAAGTACCAACATTGAGCGGCGACAACGTGACCTTACGTATCAAGGCCGGAACTCAAAGTGGAAGTCGTCACCGTGTCAAGGGTCGCGGAATTGAAACGACAAAACACCATGGCGATCTCATCGTCACCGTCAATGTTGTCGTACCAACTTCATTAACTGATGAAGAACGTCAGGCAATTGAAAATCTCGAATCAGTCACGCATATCAACCCAAGAGAGAGCACGAACAACAGTCAGTGAGGCATTCATGAGTCAACAAGCTAATGAACACGCCATCTATGTCATTTCCGTTGCTGCACAACGTGCCGGAATGCATCCGCAGACGTTGCGTATCTATGAACGTCGTGGTCTCTTGCATCCGGCCCGCACCCAAGGTGGAAATCGTCGTTACAGCGAATTAGATATTGCTCGGCTACGTCGTATCGCCGAACTCACTGCCGAAGGTATGAATGTTGAAGGCATTCGTCGAGTGATGTATCTCGAAGCAGAAGTGATTCGCCTGCGTAACGAGGTTGATCAATTGCGACTACTCGCAACACAAGCGATCAATGCTGTTCAGGGGCGAATAGGGAATACGTCATCACAGGCAAACATTGTGCCGTTGCGCCAGGCGGTCACGGTCTTTGGTCATATTGATTCGGTATTGCGACGAGATTGAGTGGCATTGATTGATGAATATTCAACCTGATTATCAGCCATATCTTGCCGGTGCCTTCCGTTGGAGACTGGCGCTTCGTCCTTTAGATCTTGCACACTGGATTGAAATCGGCGATGACTATGACCATGAGATGGATGCAAAGAACTTGATTTTCAGTAAGAACTTTTCAACTGCGAACGCCTTTCAACCAAATACCGAAGACGAGGCTGCTGAAGTTCTGATCAATTTGGTTGAGCATCTAGTGGCCACATGGCCCGATTGGTTTACACGCGACGGTCGCGACATTGTGAATCATCATCGCCACGAACGATTTGCTGTTGAGCCCAGCAGCGACGGCCAGTGGGCCGAGCATCCTTTAGTGACATGTGCCCGACTTGTACAAGAAGATTTCGCGCTGCTTGTTGAACAAGATGGCCGTTTAGTTTTTGGGGGCGGCAGTGTCTGTTTCCCCAACCGCTGGGATCTCAATTCAAAATTGGGCCTCACGATGAGTGAGGTCCATGCACCAGTCGATCAACTCAACGAACAGTTGCAAGATCCGATTGATTCGTTCTTTCAACGACTCTCACCCCAAAAGTCCTTCTGGCGAACGGGTTGGGGAGTGCTTGATACTGATGAGTTGTATCAAGCTGTTGACGGAACCGCAGCAAAGTCTCCTGCCCTACCTCTACTTGGTGATCCAACAACTGGCGATCAATTGTTCTTGCGCGTTGAACGCGAAACCATTCGACGCTTTCCAAAAACCAATTGTGTGTTGTTCACGATTCGGTCGTATGTACGACCTCTTTCGCATCTCGTAGATCGACCAGAAGATGCAGCACGACTCGCTGAAGCTTTAAGCAATCTGCCCGATGATGTGCGTGATTACAAACGGACCACGGAATTGACTGCTCCGGCAGTTCATTGGTTGCAAACAGTCGCTACTCGAGAAAAGTGATGAGGAATATGCCATGGCGTTGAACCCGAAAAATTGGACCTTAAAAACTCAAGAAGCGGTCGCAGCTGCTGTCGATCAGGCCAAGGCGTTGTCAAACCCCGAACTCACCCCCGATCACTTGCTCGCTGCCATAGTGCGGCAAGACAACACTGTCGTGCCAGCGGTGCTTGCCAAGTTGGGTCAGGCTCCGTTGATGGTGCGTAACTTGGCAGATGAAAAAGTTGCGAAGTTGCCTAAGGCTTACGGCAGCGATGAACCACGCATGAATCGCGAACTCAGCAATGTTTTTGAAAATGCCGAGAAGTATCAAAAAGATTTCAAAGACGATTACCTCTCGGTTGAACATCTATTGCTCGCGATGAATAGTCGTTTGGGCATTGGGAGTGAAGAACTGATGCAAGCCTTGCGCGATGTACGCGGAAGTCATCGGGTGACGACTCAAAATCCGGAAGAGAATTTTGAGGCTCTCGAGAAGTACGGGCAAGATCTTACGAAGCGTGCCCGCGATGGAAAAATTGATCCGGTCATTGGCCGCGATGATGAAATTCGGCGCGTGATTCAGGTGTTGAGTCGCCGCACCAAGAACAACCCTGTACTGATTGGTGAATCTGGTGTTGGCAAGACAGCCATCGTTGAAGGTTTGGCCCGACGTATCGCCGAAGGTGATGTGCCAGAAGGTCTGAAGAACAAGCGATTGATTTCACTTGATATTGCAAGTTTGGTCGCGGGCGCGAAATATCGTGGTGAATTCGAAGAACGTCTGAAGGCAGTGCTGAAAGAAATCACCGATGCTGCTGGTGAAGTAATCACGTTTGTTGACGAGCTACACACCATTGTGGGTGCAGGTGGCGCTGAAGGTGCCATGGACGCCGGCAACATGATTAAGCCCATGTTGGCCCGAGGTGAGTTGCGCATGATTGGCGCAACTACTCTTGATGAATATCGTAAGTACGTCGAAAAAGATCCGGCCCTTGAACGTCGATTCCAACAGGTGTATGTCGGCGAGCCAAGTGTTGAAGACACCATCGCTATTTTGCGGGGCCTGAAAGAGCGTTACGAAGTTCACCATGGTGTACGCATCCAAGACTCGGCCTTGGTGAGCGCAGCAGTTCTATCCGATCGCTACATCACGAGTCGTTTTCTTCCTGACAAGGCCATTGACTTAGTTGACGAAGCCGCCAGCAAATTGCGTATTGAAATTGACTCACTTCCAACGGAGATTGATGTTGTTGAGCGGCGCATTATGCAACTTGAAATTGAAAAATTGGCCTTGGCCAAAGAAACTGATCCAGCTTCACGTGATCGGCTCGAAACAATTGATGATGAACTCAAACTTCTCAAGAATGATGCTGGCATTATGCGCGAACACTGGCAACAAGAAAAAGATGCCATCAGTGCTATTCGCAACCTAAAAGAAGAACTTGAACAGTTGAAGATTGGAGTTGAATACGAAACCGATCTGCAGAAGAAGTCTGAAATTAGTTATGGGCGAATTCCCGAGATTGAACGTCGCATCACCGAGGCAACAGGGCACCTTGACGTCCTGCAGACCGATAATCGCATGTTGAAAGAAGAGGTCGACGCCGAAGACATCGCTGAGGTTGTGAGCAAGTCAACGGGTGTTCCAGTCACTCGTTTACTTGAGGGCGAAATGGCCAAGTTGGTCCACCTTGAAGCGTTGTTGCACAAGCGAGTCATTGGGCAAGATCAGGCAGTCACCGCAGTGTCAAACGCAATTCGTCGTAGTCGTGCCGGTTTGTCCGATCCCAACCGTCCCATTGGTTCGTTCTTGTTCCTTGGGCCAACTGGTGTGGGTAAAACCGAGTTGGCGCGTGCCGTAGCTGAGTTTTTGTTTGATGACGAGCGAGCCATGGTGCGTATCGACATGGGCGAGTACACAGAGAAGCATTCGGTTTCGCGTTTGGTCGGAGCACCTCCTGGATACGTCGGGTACGACGAAGGTGGACAATTGACCGAAGCCGTTCGCCGGCGTGGTTACACGGTGGTGCTACTCGACGAGATTGAGAAGGCTCACCCCGACGTTTTCAATATCTTGTTGCAAGTACTTGACGATGGCCGTTTAACTGATGGCCAAGGTCGTACCGTCGACTTCACCAACGTGGTGATTGTGATGACGTCAAATCTGCCCGGTGACCCACAAATGTTCTTCAAACCCGAGTTCATCAATCGTGTTGATGAAATCATTCGCTTTCGGTCCTTGACGCAAGAAGACTTGGCTCACATCGTGGTGATTCAACTTGAAAAGCTTCGTGAGCGCCTGTTGGCTCGTCGTATCACTCTTGAGGTCAGGCCAGCAGCGGTGGCATTACTCGCTGCGGTTGGTTTCGATCCCGACTTTGGGGCCCGACCGTTAAAGCGAGTCATTCAGCGCGAGATTGGTGATCGTGCCTCGGTCCTTATTCTTGAAGGCAAAGTTGGTGAGGACAGCGCACTAGTTGTCGATGCAGTGGGCGATCAGATTGTGCTCAGTTCTTAAGTACTAAGCAGCTTCAACGATGCCGCGGCCTGGTGCAACGGCAAGTGAAACTCGATCGCCAACTTGGGTTTGAATTGATCCGCTGGCCGCGTGGACATTCACGAGTTGATCAACGACGTCAACACGCACCGAGATGATTGTGACCGGACCTTGAAAGGTCACCCGTGTGACAGTTCCGCGCATCGTCAATTCATTTTCGTCAGCCGAGATCGTGACATCTTCTGGTCGGACCAAAATCTTGCCAACCCCGTTACTGTTTGGCAACTCGTTGATTGAACCGACAAAGCGCGCAACAAATGGTGACGCTGGTCGCAAGTAGACATCCTCTGGAGTTCCTAGTTGTTCAAGGCGCCCATTTGACATGACGCCGATCCGGTCACTGATGGCGAGTGCTTCGTCTTGGTCGTGGGTCACAAAAAGTGTGGTCGTTTTTAACTCAGTTTGGATACGACGAATCTCATCTCGCAAGGTTGAGCGGACTTTGGCATCAAGAGCCGAAAGCGGTTCATCAAGAAGCAGTACTTCGGGTTGAACTGCCAATGCACGAGCCAACGCAACGCGTTGTTGTTGCCCACCTGAAAGCTGATGAGGATAACGCTTGCCGAGTTCGCCCAACTGAACAAGTTCGAGCATTTCGCCCACACGGGAGTTGCGCTTTGCTTTTTCAACTTTGCGATTGCGTAAACCAAAATCGACGTTCTGTGCAACGGTGAGATTGGGGAAGAGGCTGTAACTCTGGAAAACCATTCCCATATTTCGCCGATGTGCTGGAGTACCAGTGATAACGCTTTCTCCAAGCGATACGACTCCAGTATCTGGAATTTCAAATCCAGCAGCGATCCGAAGTGCGGTTGTTTTGCCACAACCAGATGGTCCGAGCAGACTGACCAACTCACCTGGTTGTAACGCAAGATCAAGTGACTCAAGTGCGACTGTTGTGCCAAAGGTCTTGCGAATGCCGGTAAAGCTGAGCGAGGTCATACGAGAATCTCATTTTCTTGGGAACGTGAAACTTGTTGTGGTCGAGTACTACGAGATTTAGAAAGAACGCCGATCGCGACGAAAAGAAGAGTGGTGCCTAACAATGCAAGGATCGCAAGTGCGTAGCCACCTCTCGGGTCGCTTTGTCGATATTGCGCCATGAACGACGGGAATGTTCGTTTCAAGAGCACGTCCGAAATCGTGTACTCACCCAACACGACGGCGACAGTGAGAAAGGTGCTTGAGATTATTGCTGCCCGAAGATTAGGAATGACCACTCTGAAAAGAGTTGCAATCCAGGTTGAGCCAAGACTTCGTGATGCTTCAACTAACACCTTGAGATCGATAGCTCGCAAGCCGGTATCGATACTGCGATAAGTAAATGGTAAGGCGAGTACTACGTAAAACGGAATCAGTGAGTAGTCACTATTTAAGAACCAACGAGCGTGAGGTTTAACAACCACGATTCCTGCAACAAGTGCGATCGCTGGAATGACATACGGCAAGATGGTCAAGAACTCCACGAAAACACGGGCCTTTGGTAGGCGAAGATGCACCCAAACCGCGGTGGGTATCAAAAGCCCCAGTGTGAAGAGAGCAGTGCCTACTGCCAACTTCAAACTGAGAGTAAAAGCCTCGGCGAAGAAGTCATCTGAAAATGAAGCGGTTACTGACGATATGGACCACTTCTCAAAAAGATTGTTCCAACCCAAGTCAATGACCTGAAGATTTTGGAAGGCGAAACGTGCCATCGCAAGTAGCGGAAATGCAAAGAAAATTGCGCTTGCGATCAAGACCAGAGTCGGGAGCAAACGTCCAAGTGCTCGTTGAGAACGAGATTGTTTCATGAATTGCTCCAACGTTCGGCGCGTCGACGAAGCAGCCAATAGGCGGCCATACTGAAGGCCATCAAGATGATCATCCAAGCAGCAAGTGAATATCCAACGGCGTCCTCGCCAATTGAGATATCTCCTCCCAAAAAGAAACTGATTCTGAGTGGAACGATTTTTGAGTTGTCGGTCAGTTGTCGAGCCGTTGCGTAGGCGCTGAACGAATTGGCGAATAACAACAAAAATCCACCAAGAAGTGATGGCGCAAGTATTGGCAGCCCAACTCTGCGCCAATACGTCCACGCGCTACCGCCAAGATTGGCGCAAGCCTCTCTCCAAGATGTTTTAAGTCCATCGATAGCTGGCAGCGTGACCAGAACCATGAGTGGAATATTGAAGTACGAGTACACAGTGATCAAGCCTGAGACTTCGCCAAGTTTGAAGTCGCCGGCATAAAGATCCCAACCAAATGCGTTCAGAATTTTGGTGCCAAGTCCCTGACGTCCGAGGAGACTGAGAAATGCGAATGCAAGCGGTAGTCCACCCATATTGGCGGCAACTCCACTGAATGAACTCACGATGTTGCGTAGCCAATGGGGCCGTGTGGCGGTAGCCGCGGCGTAGGCCAACAAACCACCGAAGATCACGCCGACGAATGCGGAACCTGCGGAGAACTTCAGCGAGAAAATAAAGGCATCAAGATTCTGTCCCGAGATTGCCTCGCGCATTGCGCTGAACCCGAATGATCCATCCGCGTCGTGAAGGGCCTGAGAGAAAACGCTGACCGCTGGGATGAACAGGAACAAAATGAGAAAAAGAAAAAACGGAATGAGCCCCGACCAAGCCGAGACTCGTCGAAGCACGAAAAAGAACGAGGGGGTCGTCGCGGTTGCGACGACCCCCTCATTTTTTTTGGGGGAGGTATGAGTGAACGCCACGATCAGGCGTCAGCCACCATTGGGCCCCACTGCTCGGCGAGCACAGCTTTTGCAGCCGCAATCTGAGCAGGGGTCAAGAAGCTAATCTGCGCAACCAATTCGTCTGGCGGCAAGTTGGCCTTGACTTCTTCGGTGACGAGTCCAGCAGCGGTCAAGGCTTCGATACGAGCCGGGACAGCGCCACCTTCGAGGTAGCCCAGTGCGCCTTCATCGCTGAAGATGTGTTCCATCCACAATGCGGAGCAAGCCTGGTGAGGCGAGTCCTTGATGAGACCCTGGCCGTAGAAGCCTCCGTACACGCC